>CAUQVM010000045.1:0-11481 GCA_963521575.1 uncultured Rothia sp. | reverse complement strand
CCAAATCTCGCACCGGGCAGTGACCCTGGCAGAGCTGAATACTCGCCAGGAAATGCTCCGGGACGCTCCGTCCCGCGGGAGGAGAGGTCACCTGCGCGGTGGCTACAAAGCCGTCTTTGCTCATAGCCTCGGCAAGCGCCTGGGCTCGGGCCGCAACGTCATCACCGGCCGCCTCAACAACGGGGCGGTAACGCGCCTCCATATCTGCCGCACGGGCGGAGGCGAAGGCCTCCAGAGCCCCATCACCAACCGTATCTCGCAACATCTGTAGCGCACTCCGGGCAATCAGCAGGTAATCATTACCCAGCCGCTCGTGCCCCTGCGGGGCAATCACATAGCGCCGAGCGGGCCGACCCGCACCGGCACCATGCTTCTTAATGGGTGCAACCTCAATCATATTGCTCGATTCGAGGGCGTCCAGATGGCGGCGCACCGCAGCCGGGGTGAGACTGAGTAGCTCCCCCAGATTGGCTGCGGATACCGGGCCGTGGTTAAGCACGCCGCGCAGAACGCGGTCGCGGGTTCGTTCCTCGGCCTCAGCCTTACGCTTGGACGTGCGTGCCGCGGAGGACTTTTGGGTGGAAGCACCACGAGATCCCGACGCGGCGCCACGGGCACCCTGCCGGGTCTGCGCCTCCTGGGAGGAGGCACGCTGAGATGTCTTATGCACGGAATACACAAATAAAGTATGTCCTAATTGATTTTTTCTTGGCTAGTTAGGTGTCCCTACTTGATAACTTTTTTACCTGAAGGTGAACGTTGCCCCATCTCAAAATGCATTTAATAAGTGAGTCAAAGCATATGATGGAGGGGTATACCGAAGTGAAGACAGCGAAAGTACCGTCTATGGAGACCACTACCGACCAGGTTCGAACAGCCGCGCCCGGCCCCGGCACAGCCGCTACACCCCGAAGTGTCGCTGATGACCTTCCCCCAGCCGCAGCACGCCGCCGCACCGTCGCCGAAGAGCCTGCGCTCAGCATTAAAGACCTTATTAAAGAGTTCAAGCCCTCCCGTGCCTTCCGTGCCAAACACCCCGAGCGCCTCACCGCCAGTGGCCTCTACCGCGCCGTCAATGGCGTAAACCTGCGCGTCTTCCCTGGTGAAGTGGTCGTCCTCCTCGGTGCAAACGGCGCGGGCAAAACCACCACCCTCGCCTGCGCCCAGGGCCTCCTTAAAACTACCCGAGGTACCGTACGCCTACTCGGTGAAAACCCCCTCTTCGCCGACCCGGAGCTACGTGCCAAGGTCGGTATTATGCTCCAGGACGGTGGCCTACCCAACGCCATGCACCCCATCCCCCTGCTTGAACACATTGCCAGCATGTACACCGATCCGTACCCGGTCGAAGATATTGCGCGGCGCCTAGGTATTGACGCCTTTAACGGCACTACAATTCGCCGCCTCTCCGGCGGACAAAAACAGCGTGTTGCTCTGGCCGCAGCCCTCATCGGCAAGCCCGATGTTCTCTTCCTCGACGAGCCCTCCGCCGGCCTGGATCCGCAATCTCGCAATGTGGTCTTCGATATTATCCGCGAGCAGCGCGAGCGCGGCGTGGCCATTGTGCTCACCACGCACCTGATTGATGATGCGCAGAAGCTGGCCGATTATGTCTACATTATTGAGAATGGCGCCACGGTGCAGGAGGGTACCGTGCCCGAGTTGATTGCCAATGACGGTACAAACCGTCTGCGCTACAGCTTGGGTGCTCCCTCACCCAGTCGTGAGGAGCTGTTGCCGGTACATTTACGGTCCGGAGTTGAGCTGGTCGAGGTGCTCCCTTATAGGCCCGCGGGTGACGGTAAGTCTGCTATTCCGGGTGAGTATGAGCTGGTGGGTCCGTTGCGCACCGAGCATTTGGCGGCCTTTACGGCGGCTTTGGCGGAGCGGGGTCTTATGCCGATTTCTTTCAAGATGGAACCGAAGACTCTTGAGGATGTCTTCCTTGATATTTCAGGACGTGATATTCGATGAGCAATATTGCCTCTACTGACCTTCAGCAACGTCCCGCTGTCTCAGCTGTTGCCGCCCGTACTGTGGCGATTGATGATGAAGAGGAGTATATCCCTCCTCGGGCGAATTATCCGCTGGTTCGTATTATTGAGCAGGGCCGCTACGAGACTATGGCGATGCTTCGTAACGGTGAGCAGCTGATGCTCAATATTATTTTTCCGGTTATGGCGTTGTTAGGTTTGCATTTTACGGGGCTTATTGATGACTACGCTCATTCGGTGGGTGTTTCGCGTATTGATGCGGCAGTGCCGGGTGTGTTGGCGCTCTGTGTAATTTCGACTGCTCTGTCCGGTCAGGGTATTGCGACCGGTTTTGATCGCCGTTATGGGGTGCTTCGTTTTTTGGCAACCACTCCCCTGGGCCGTAACGGTTTGATTATTGGTAAGTGTATTGCCGTGCTGGTGGTTTTGGTGATTCAGTTCGTGCTTGTGTGTCTGGTTGGTTATGGTTTGGGGTGGCATCCGGATGCTATTGCGCTCTCTCGTGCATTCCTGACTCTGTTGTTGGGGGCAGCGGCGTTTACCGCGTTGGGTTTGTTGATTGCTGGGACGGTACGTGCGGAGGCGACTCTGGCCATTGTGAATATTGCGTGGGTACTCCTGGCTGGTGCTGGCGGTGTGCTTTTCCCGCTGAGTTCTTTCCCCGACTGGTACGGTGCGATTGTGGCGTGGTTCCCTTCGGCGGCTTTGGGCGAGGCGTTGCGCGGCAATTTTATTCATCATGAGTGGATGGCTGATCCGCATTGGGTTCTGATTGTGTGGACCGTTATTTTGGGGTTGATTACTTCCCGTAAGTTTAAGTGGTCGGATTAACGCTCACTGCTGAATTGTTGGGGCGATTAGTGGGCTTTAGCAAGGCGAGTAGGTGAAGATGCTCTATTGACGGGCGTCGGGTACGTTGTAGGTACTCGGCGCCCGTTGCCTATTTCCGAGCGTTCGGGGTGTTTCGCCGCGTGTGCGGGTGCTTCAGAGGTGGGGTTGGGAGGTATTTCATCTTATGAATGTCTACCTGGGCCTCGGATAGTGCTGTGGAGTGAACTATCCTATTTAAACGAAAAGGGCGAAACGTGTCCCACCGTGTCTGTCAGCATGTGTTTGTTGAGGAATAGACATTATTCGGGGAGCGTTATGCCTTAGGACAGTGCGCCGCGCATCGTGTTGCAGGCGCATCCACTCACCCCCGTGAAAGGATACCTACGTGGCAGAGAACTTCCAGTGGACTGAAACCGACCAGCGCGCCGTAGATACCGCGCGCATCCTTGCCGCCGTTGCCGTGGAGAAGGTTGGGTCCGGTCATCCGGGCACCGCAATGAGCCTGGCACCGGTTGCCTATCTTCTGTTCCAGAAGGTTATGAATCAGGATCCCGCCGATGACCGTTGGGAAGGTCGCGACCGCTTTATTCTCTCCCCCGGCCACACTTCCCTGACCCTGTACACTCAGCTTTTCCTGGGTGGTTACGGTCTGGAGATGAAGGACTTGGAGGAATTGCGCACCTGGGGTGCTCTTACTCCTGGCCACCCCGAGTACAAGCATACTAAGGGTGTTGAGATTACTACCGGTCCGCTGGGTCAGGGTCTGGCTTCCGCTGTGGGTTTTGCCTACGCCCAGCGTCGTATGCGCGGTCTTTTTGATCCCGAAGCCCCTGCCGATACTTCCCCCTTTGATCATCACGTGTACGTGATTGCCTCTGAGGGTGATGTGCAGGAGGGCGTGACCGCTGAGGCGAGCGCCTTGGCCGGTCATCAGGAGCTTGGCAACCTGATTGTGGTGTGGGACCGTAACCATATCTCCATCGAGGAGGATACCGATGTTGCCTTCACCGAAGATGTGGCTAAGCGTTATGAGTCTTACGGTTGGGACGTTCAGCGTGTGGATTGGACCCGCACCGGTGAGTACGTTGAGGATGTGGCTGAGCTGTACGCCGCTATCGAGCGTGCTAAGGCTGTGACTGATAAGCCCTCCTTTATTGAGTTGCGCACTATTATTGGTTACCCGGCGCCGACTAAGCAGAATACCGGTGCTGTGCACGGCTCTAAGCTTGGTGCCGAGGAGGTGGCTGCCACCAAGAAGGTGCTCGGTTTTGATCCGGGGAAGAGCTTCGCCATCCAAGAGAATGTTCTGGCTCATACCCGTAAGCTGCGTGAGCGTGGCGCTGCCGCTCACAAGGTGTGGGATGAGAAGTTTGAGGCATGGGCCAAGGCTCACCCCGAGCGTGCCGAGCTGTACAAGCGTCTGGTCGCCGGCGAGCTACCCGCCGATTACAAGGCCGCTTTCCCGGTCTTTGAGGCCGGTACCTCTGTGGCAACCCGCGCCGCATCCGGCACCGTGATTAACGCGATTGCTGATACTTTCCCCGAGCTGTGGGGTGGTTCTGCTGACCTGGCTGGCTCAAATCTGACCACTATTAAGGGTGCGGATTCTTTCAACCCCGCATCGCGTAGCACTGAGGATTGGACTGCGAACCCCTACGGCCGTGTGTTGCACTTCGGTATTCGTGAGCAGGCTGCTGCGGCGATTGTGAACGGTATTGTGCTTTCCTCCCCGACTCGCGCGTTCTCGGGTACTTTCTTCGTGTTCTCTGATTACCAGCGTCCGGCAGTTCGTCTTTCGGCTCTGATGGGTGTTCCCTCGCTGTACGTGTGGACCCACGATTCTATTGGCGTGGGTGAGGACGGCCCGACTCACCAGCCGATCGAGCATCTTTCTTCGCTGCGTGCAATCCCCGGTTTTGATGTGGTTCGCCCTGCGGATGCTAATGAGACCGCGGTGGCATGGCGTACTATCTTGGAGAAGTCTGACCGCCCCTCCGGTCTGGTGCTTTCGCGTCAGAATCTGCCGGTGTGGGTTCGTGAGGACGTGCACCCCGAGGCTGAGGGCGAGAAGTTTGCCTCCGCTGAGGGCACTGCACGCGGTGGCTACATTATGGCTGATACTGAGGGCACCCCGGACGTCATCCTGATTGCTACCGGTTCCGAGGTGGAGCTGGCTGTTGAGGCTCGAGCAACCCTGGCTGATCAGGGTATTGCCGCCCGCGTGGTGTCCATGCCTTCGCGTGAGTGGTTCGCTGAGCAGAGCGAGGAGTACCGTGAGTCGGTTCTGCCTTCCTCCGTGGCGGCCCGTGTCTCGGTTGAGGCGGGCCTAGCCATGAGCTGGTACGATCTGCTCGGTTCTGCGGGCCGCGCTGTATCGATTGAGCACTTCGGTGCTTCGGCTGATGCGAAGACCCTGTACCGCGAGTTCGGTATTACCGCTCAGGCTGTGGTGGCTGCCGCCAAGGAGTCCATCGCTGCCGCCAAGTAAGGCTTGACGTTACCGCCCCGCCCACGACCGTATTCGACGCGGCCCGTGCACGGTAGTTTGTAACGCGAATGGTCCCGCCCGCGCGTTCGGCCGGGACCCCGCGCGTCCGTTTTTTCTCTCTAGCTAAGAATCGAAGGTTTTATCTATGTCTGAGTCCACTCAGAAGCTCTCCGATGCCGGTGTATCCATCTGGCTTGACGACCTTTCCCGTGAGCGTCTGACCAGTGGCAATCTGGCCGAGCTCATCAAGACCCATAATGTGGTGGGTGTGACCACCAACCCGACTATTTTTGCCGGTGCGCTCTCCAAGGGTGCCGCTTATGCCGAGCAGATGCGTGAGCTGGCTGCAGCGGGTGCCGACGTTGAAGAGGCTGTGTTTGCTGCGACCTGCGACGATGTGCGCAACGCTTGCGACGTATTCGCCCCCATTTACAACTCCACCAATGGTTTTGACGGTCGCGTCTCTATTGAGGTGGATCCCCGCTTGGCTCGTGATGCCGAGGGTACCGCGAAGATGGCGCGTGAGTTGTACGAGCGTGTGGGTCGTGAGAACGTCATGATTAAAATTCCGGCAACTCAGGAGGGCCTGAAGCCTATTGTTGAGACTCTGGCCGCTGGTATTAGCGTAAATGTGACCCTGATCTTCTCACTGACCCGCTACCGCGAGGTCATTAACGCCTACATGCTTGGTCTGGAGAAGGCCCTGGAAGCAGGTAAGGATCTGTCCACCATTCACTCGGTGGCCTCTTTCTTTGTCTCTCGCGTGGATACCGAAATTGATTCCCGTCTGGAGGCCCTTGGCGGTGAAGCTGTGCAGCTGAAGGGTCAGGCGGGTCTGGCCAATGCGCGCCTGGCTTATGAGGTTTTCGAGGAAATGTTCTCTACCGAGCGTTGGGCTCGTCTGCAGGCGCACGGTGCGAATGTACAGCGTCCTCTGTGGGCTTCCACCGGTGTGAAGGATCCTGCCCTGCCCGATACCCTCTATGTGACCGGCTTGGTCGCCCCGAATACTGTGAATACCATGCCCGAGGCTACCCTGAACGCTCTGGCTGATCACGGTGAGGTTACCGGTAACACTATTGTCCCGGCTTACTCTGAGGCGAATAAGGTTCTGGATGCTATTGGCGAGGCAGGTGTCTCCTACACCGAGGTCGTCGAAAAGCTGGAAACCGAGGGCCTAGCCAAGTTTGATGTCTCCTGGGAAGAGCTGCTACAGACCGTGCGTAAGGCGCTGGACGCTACCAAGTAGGCTATTTCCCCTCTCTGACCGGTGGGGTCGCGGTATTCGGGGCGTTATGCCGCATTGCTGCGACCCCTGCAGGTCGGGTGGGTCCGACCAAGGCTCCGGCAGGTCCGGGGATTAGCGCAAGGACCCCTGAAATCGTGGGGACAGACCCGGTACAATACTGGGTACACACCTTCATCTGCGGTGCCGGATAAAGCGTGACATGGTACAACGTAACATGTACGAAGCTCGCCGCACGAACCATTTATAGGCAATCAAAGGAATATATTGTGACTATCGGTCATGAAGCGAACCCGCTACGGGATACTCGCGACCGCCGCCTCACCCGCATTGCGGGGCCGTCCGCGCTTGTTTTCTTCGGCGTGACCGGCGACCTGGCTCGTAAGAAGCTGCTTCCTGCAGTATATGACCTCATGAACCGTGGCCTGCTCCCGCCGAGCTTCGGCCTAGTTGGTTTTGGTCGACGCCCCTGGAGTGATGACGATTTCCGCGCTTACGTGCGTGAATCTGTCGAGTCTAACGCACGCACTCCCTTCCGTGAAGATGTGTGGAACCAGTTCCAGCAGGGTATGCGTTTTGTTGAGGGCGCCTTTGATGATGACGCGGCCTTTGAGAAGCTGAAGAGCACCCTCTCGGAGCTCGATGAGCGCGGCGCCCACGGCAACCACGCCTTCTACCTGTCAATCCCGCCGAAGGCTTTCGAGCATGTGCTGACCAAGCTGGCTCAGCACGGCCTGGCCTCACGTGATAACAGCACCGCTAACCCCGTGGATGGCTGGCGTCGCGTAGTGATTGAGAAGCCTTTTGGGCATAATCTGCAGACTGCTCGCGAGCTGAACTCCATCGTTGAGGAAGTTTTCCCCTCCGACGCCGTGTTCCGCATCGATCATTACCTGGGCAAGGAGACCGTGCAGAATGTTCTGGCGATGCGTTTCTCCAATCAGATGTTTGAGCCACTCTGGAATTCCCACTATGTGGACCACGTGCAGATTACCATGGCTGAGGATATTGGTATCGGCTCCCGTGCCGGCTACTATGATGGCGTGGGTGCGGCCCGCGACGTAATCCAGAACCACCTATTGCAGCTACTCGCCCTGACCGCCATGGAGGAGCCGCTGAGCCTGGACGCTAAGCACCTTCAAGCCGAAAAGGCGAAGGTGCTTGAGGCTGTGCGCATCGACGACCTGCCCAACTCCTTTGCCCTCGGCCAGTACGCGGCAGGTTACCAGGGTGGCGAACACGTCAACGGCTTCTTCGATGAAAAGGATATCCCCGCTGACTCGCGTACCGAAACTTTTGCTGCTCTGAAGGTCTCCATTGCCAACCGCCGCTGGGAAGGTACCCCCTTCTACCTACGCGCCGGTAAGCGTCTGGGCCGCCGCGTTACCGAGATTGCCGTGATTTTCAAGAAGTCCTCCGATCGCCTCTTCGGTGAGAAAGATAACCCGCAGGTCGGCCAGAATGCCATCGTAATTCGCGTGCAGCCCGACGAGGGAATGACCATCCGATTCTCCGCGAAGGTTCCCGGCACTCAGATGGAAATCCGTGACGTTAACATGGATTTCGGCTACGGCCATTCCTTCACCGAGGAATCCCCCGAAGCGTACGAGCGACTCATCCTGGATGTTCTGCTCGGTGAACCGCCGCTGTTCCCCCGCCACGAAGAGGTTGAGCTCTCCTGGAAGATTCTCGACCCCTTCGAAGAGTACTGGGAAGAAAATAAGATTAAGCCCGAACCCTACGAGTCCGGCTCGTGGGGCCCGCGTTCGGCCGATGTCATGCTCGAACGCGACAACCGCGCTTGGAGGCGCCCGTGATCTCGCATCTGAACCACACCACCGTGTCCGCTATCAACAAGGAACTAAACCAGATGCGCGCAGCTAATGGTAGCCTCAGTAGCGGACGCGTTCTCACCCTCGTAGTGCTGGCCGAAAAGGGTCACTCCCGAGAGGCTATGCGCGCGGCGATTCGTGCATCTCACGAACACCCGAGCCGCGTGATTGTGCACATTTCGCATGACCCGCTCGACCCCGACCAGCTCGACGCCGAAATCCACCTGGGTGGCGACACGGGCTCATCTGAGATGATCGTTCTGCGCGGATGGGGTAGCGCCTCCCGCCCGACCGAGGCGCTCATCTCCGGCTTGTTGCTACCCGACTCACCCATCGTGGTGTGGTGGCCTCACTCGGTGCCTGAGGATCCCGCCCAGCACTCGATTGGTCGTATCGCCCAGCGTCGCATCACCGATTCAGCGCGTGCAGAATACCCGAAGGAAGCTCTCAAGCACCTAAGCGAGGTCTACCACGCCGGTGACACCGACCTGGCCTGGACCCGCCTGACCCTGTGGCGTACCCAGCTGACGGCTCTGCTGGAGCAAGTGCCCGCATCACCCGTACGCCGCGTGGTCGTGTGGGGCTCCGGTAAATCTCCCTCGGTGGTTCTGATCGGTGCATGGCTGGGCTGGAAGCTCGACGCACCCGTGCACCTAGCCACCATTGGCGCAGCCAACCGTGGCCTGTACCGTGTGAGCATAGAACGTGAAGACGGCTCGGTGACCATGTTCCGTCCCGGTGTATCCGTTGCAACGATCACCACCCCCTATGCGCCTGAGCAGCAGATCGCTCTGCCAGTGCGTACCCTGGCTGAGTGTCTCTCCGAGGAGCTTCGCCGTTTGGATCCGGATGACATTTACGGTGATGTTCTGAAGCAGGCGCTGTCCACCGTGACCATGGTTGACGATACCTGCCAGCCCGAAGATACCCTGGACTTGGAAGAATACCCGGAGGTCTTTGATGCCTAAAATTCAGAATATGGGTGCCTCCACCCCGATTCTCGTAGCTCACCCCACCCGAGAAGCGCTGGCCACCGACGCGGTGACTCGCATCCTCGATATTATTGAGCACGTTCTCACCGAACGCACGATAGCCCACGTTTCGCTCACCGGCGGCATTATGGGCATCGCAACGCTGAAGGCCTGGGCTGAGAATAAGCGGGTAAAGGATATTGACTGGTCGCGCGTGCACTTCTGGTTCTCTGACGAACGTTACGTGCCCGAGCGCAGCCCCGAACGTAACGATGGCCAGGCCATTGAGGCGCTACTCGCTCCCCTGCTCTCGCACGGCCTAGCCGTGGGTAACGTGCACCGTATGGGTCCCTCCGATATTTTTACCGGCCTGGAGGCCGCAGCCGAGCACTACGCCTTTGAGATGCGCGATTACGCCGGTGCCGCACCCGCGGTGACCGTGCAGATGCCCGAGGGCGCGACCGAGCTACCGCTAGCTGGCGGCCACGGTAGTGGCGCTGGCCATGAGCACGGTGCTTCCGGTGGTGGCTGCGGATGCGGTGGCGGAGGTTGCGGCTCTTCCACCCCCGAATCTTCTGCACCCGCGCACTCCCTGGAGGAGACTACTCTTGAAGACTTCGATGCAGCCGCTGAGGTAGCCGAGTCCGCGTCCGGTGGTTGCGGCGGTGGAGGTTGCGGTGGCGGTGGCCAGTGGCCCGCCCCGGTCTTTGACATCACCCTGCTGGGCATGGGACCGGATGGCCACATCGCCTCCCTGTTCCCAGGCCGCAAGCAGGTTCTGCTGGGTACCGGACTACCGGAAGATCCGGTAGCCGGCGGTAAAGCCGTAACCGTTATGGTGTCTAACTCACCCAAGCCTCCGGCCGAGCGTGTGTCGGTCACCCTGCCTATTATTAATAACTCGCGCCACGTCTTCTTCCTCATCACCGGTGAGGATAAGCAGGATGCAACCAGCCGCCTGTTGGCTGGCGCCAAGCTGGACGCTGAGGATTTGAACGCGGAGCTATTGTTGGAAACCCCCGCAGTAGGTGCGCGCGGTAAGAAGCAGACCCTAATTTTTGCGACCGCGGAGTCCCTGGCTCCCGAGAATCGCCCGTAGGGTTCAGGTTCCACACTAAAAGCGAAAAGCCCCGGATATAAACTATCCGGGGCTTTTCGCTTTGCTACACCTACTTAGTGCTCAGAAGCAACAGATTCCTGCACCTCATCTGATTTATCTGTCTCAAAGCCTCCATACAGGGTGGACAGCGACAGAACTGTCGGTTCCAGTACTTCCTGCGCTTCTTCAGCATTCGGGGCAAGCTCCGCTCCGGTAAGCTGCAGGTACTCGCGTACCGTCGTCGGTTGCGCCCAATCAAAGTACTCGCGCAGGGCGGTAATGTTTTCGCCTGATTCCAGCACATTAATACCGTGCGCCATGGCCACATCCGTGATCTTCACAACCGCTACGGTGCCAGCCTCCGTGCCCGAAGTGTTAGCCAATTCGGAGTCCTCACTCCCCTGCAGGTCCACAATAAACGGCAACACGCCACGGCTTTCAGCACGCAGAGCAAATTTGGTGTGCACCTGGCTGATCTCGTGCACCTCACCCACACCCACGGCCGGCACAATCATGAAACCGGTTTGCAGATCGTTCACACAATCCAGAGTGCTCACCTGTCGAAAACCAGAGTACAGCTGCACCACCGGAACCAGGTAACGCACCTGTGCTCGGGTAGCTTTGAGCGCTTCCACGTCAATGTACTCCCAGGCGCCTCCGGTGCCGTCAGTAATGTCACCGGAGTGATGGGCGTAGATTGCGCCCTGGTCATCCTCTGAGGTCTGTGACCAGTAGCTAATCTTGTCCACGTACTGTCCCTCAGCGTCGTACATCATGAGCGACAGGTCAATGTCCACGCCCTCATTCCAGAAGCAGAAAAGGCGAATAATGCCGGTGGCACCCAGCTCGACGGTAGAGGTATTGTAGCGGCCCAGTCCGTCCAGAGACTGGCGGGCGCTTCGGGTATTCAAGGGCATGACAAGCTTACCTACCGCCTCGGGTAGGTAGAATCTGGTACCGGCCAAGCGACCCGCCAGGCCAACCTCAACCAGGCGCTCAATGAGGTCTAGGACGACCGGG
>CAUQVM010000044.1:0-11661 GCA_963521575.1 uncultured Rothia sp. | reverse complement strand
TCCCGGTACTGAACGTCGGTGCCGTTCTGCTCCGCCTCGGAACGGGCGGCGCGGGTCAGCTCCTCCTGTGCGGCTGCAAGAGAGGCCGCAATTGCCTTGCGGAATTCCGTGATGGTAGTCACGACGCGGGGTATCGAAGTCTCAGTCATGACGAGAACTCCTTGTTTTCGGGGACTGAATCGGTATCATCGGCCTGGCCAGCATCCGCAGATGAGTCCAGAAGACCCTTAATCAGTCCCAGCTGTTCATCGTTTAACAAACCTCTATTATGCGCTCTTTTTGCGGTCGCGTGCGCCAGAGCGGTATAAGAGTCCGTAATATCACCTGTTTTTTCACTCTGTGAGTACTCATTCAGCGCTTGCACATGGGCTAAGACCGTGCCGACGTCCCTGCGCGCCACGGGGCCGGTTAGAGCATTTTCACCGCTCGCGAGCGCGTTATCCACCGCGGCACGAACCAGCGGGCCCATATATCGGGCAGGGTCCTCAATACCAATGGAGGCAAGCATCTGCTGAGACTGACCCAGAATTGTCACAAGGTGGTTCGCCGCATGCGCGAGCGCCGCATGATACAGAGGGCGATCAGCCTCGGCCACATGCACCGGCTCGCCGCCCATTTCCACCACCAACGCCTGGGCAATGGGAATGAATGGGGCGGGGCCGGTGACCGCAAAACTTGTACCGTTTAGGCGTTGCAAATCCACGGATAGGCCCGTAAAGGTCATGGCCGGGTGAATGGCCAAGCCTATTGCCCCCAATGCCGTAGCAGGAGCCAATACTTCGGTTCCGTGGCGGCCAGAGGTGTGCACCAGCAACTGACCGGCCGTTACCTGCCCCGAGGAGGCAAGGTAGGCTACTACACCCGGCAACTCATCATCGGGAACGGCAAGAATTAGCAACTCGCTACGTTCGGCAATCTGCTCCACCGGAAGGATTGGTACCTCCGGCAGGAGCTGAGCAGCACGCTCACGGGAGGCTTCAGAGACCGCATGCACACCGACAATGGTGTGTTCGCAGGCACGCAGGGCCGCGCCAAGAACGGCTCCGACCCTTCCCGCAGAAATAATGCCAATACCCAGGCGTGCTGGTTTTGAATGCTGTACCACGCTTACAAGTATATTCGCTGATTCTCCCCTTGTAAGTCCCACGAGGTTGATGAACACAATCGACCGGGGCTCTAAGGTACCGGGCCGCCCCGAAACGCACACCTACTCCGGCACGCGGTAGTAGGCCTGGGTCCCTTCCAAGCGCTCCGTAAAGGCTGAGGCGAGTACCAAGCCGGTACGCGGCGGCAGGTGTCGGGCGACCGTACGTACCGGACCAGGCACCGTGTTAAGGTGCAGCGTGGCGCATCCGCAGGCTCGCTCGAGCGGCCCCTGGGTCCAGGATACGCTCAGCACCCGTCGCATCGGAATAGCCGAAAGGGTGCGTACGAAGAAACCGTCGCGTAACAGGATAATGTCGCCGGTGGCGTGCTCCTCAATGCCCGCATCCGGGCGGGAGGAAGCCCGCGGCGCACGCTCGGTGAAGGGGATGCTCGTTAGCGCTCTGCGCTCGGCAGTCAGCGGGTCAAGCCAGCACGCCGAGGGGGCAATACCCAGCATCTGAGGGGCAGCTGTTTTCCGTGACATAGCGGGTAATGGGTTCCTTCGCGAGCCGCGTGCAGCCGCCATGAGGACGGCCGCCTGCGATTCGTCCAACTCGGGTATCAGTAGGCGCAGTACGGCGATGGTCTCTGCTTCATTGCCCACCGGGAGCGCAATATTGCGCGTCATAACACCTTCCTTGGGGGCGTCCACACCGATACCGGCAATAGTCATTTTCAGCCGGTACCAACCGAACACCATCCAGAGCAAGGATTGTTCTATCTGGACCGCTTGCACTCGCTCCACCAGTACATTCTGCGTGTGGGTTCCAGTAAACCCGTAGCGTAGGGTCAGTGAACCGCGATCATTCCAGGTCACCCTAAAGTTTGCGGCATTATCGAAGCGTGCCCACAGGGCACTCAGGTAGCCGACGAGGGGCGCGGCAAGGCTCGGCAGGAGCATGGTTGGCAGGAAGAACGGATCCACCCCGCTGAAAACAGCCGTTAGGATAACGCTAACCCCCATAATGGCGGCTACGGGGATAAACCAGAGAAGGTTCTCCAGCAGAATTGAGGCAAGCAGGCGTGCGGTTGAGATACGGAAGACCACTCGACCCTCAGACGTAGCCTGGGAAGCGTCCGTGCGCTGAGCCGAATCGCCCGTCCCCTTAAGCGGGGACGTGCCGGGCAAAGCTGCCGAGGATACCGCTTGCGCCGGGGAGTCTACCGGGGAAACTGTCGACGCGGTAGCCTCCGCGCGAGCGCGTAATAGCGCGAGGCTCTCCATCGCGGTGGTGCGTAGCTGGTTCGCCTTCCTCTTCGAGAGGTACTTGATGTGCAGGGCCTCACCTGCACCGTCCGCTACCTCAAAACGCACCTCCGAAACACCCAGCAGGCGCGCCACTAGGGGGCGGGAAATATCCACGCTCTGCACGCTCTCCAGACGGATTGTGCGACTCTTTTTAAAGAAAATACCGCTACGGCGACACACCGCCACATCATCCAGGCTATAGCGGGTAAACCACCAGTTCAGGGATCCGAAGAGCAGACCCAGAATACCCACGACAAAGATGAATAGGTTCGAGAAGATTGTCTCTATGCGCCCGTCGCTCACCTCGGTTCGGATGAGCTCGCCCCACTCCCACGGTGGGGTGAAGAGCATTTGAAAAATCAGGCCCTGCAGGCTGTAGAAAACCAGCAGAATTAGAGCCCACAGGTTCATAACGAAGGTGCGGAGGTCGGCACGCCACCACGAGCGGGATCCCTCTGGCGCTCCGCCGGGACTAACGGGGGCGCTCATTACAGGGCCGCCATTCGCTCGTCAGCGCGGTGCACCAGTTCGGCGCGCACTCCGTCCACTGTGCCGGTCGGGATGCCGTATAGCACTACCGTCCCCGATGATGCGCCAGCGGTGCGCACCGTCAGCCGGGAGACTCCGCAGGCGCGCTCCAACGGACCGGAATCCACGTCAACGTACTGGATGCGGCCGTAAGGGATGGAGGTAATTCCGCGGAAAATCAGGCCTCGGCGGGTCATGAGGTGGTTTGCCTCCAGGGCGTAGGCCAGGGCACGGGTGCGGCGCGGGGTGGTCAGTAGCCACCAGCCACCCCATAGTAACGCCACAAGAATCAGAGCGGCACCCGCCAGACGAAGCTCCAGGGGTCCTCCGGTTGCGAGGGCAAAAATATCCAGAGCTGTTCCGAGGAGCAGAGGCACCGCGAAGACGGCTAGGGTGTGTACCAGACGCACCGTCAGGTAGCTGGAGGCAGCCTGAATCCACTGAGGCTCTGCCCCGGAGTGTCTGCCCGAGTGACCGCTGGCCGGGCTGGGCGCCGGGCGGCCCACACCGGGCAGACCCAGGGGAACAGCGGTCGGGCGGGCGGCTGGCTGGGGCGCCTGATTCTGAGAATAATTGTTCGGTTTAGGAGCCGACATAGGTTCCTCCCTCTCGCGTCTCCACGGCACCCGAGGAGGTATCATCATCGCCCTCACCGGGTGGAATACGACAACAGTGCTGAGCGCACAGGCCCGCCACCAGTAGCGTTATACTACCAATAAGATTCACCACCACCTGCCAAAATAGCACCGACAGGCCGCGCGCCGGCAACATCGCCAGCTGATAGAAGAAAATACCGAAATACGCCCCCGATAGCAGGGCCCCGGCCAAAATCGCCCCCTGCGCATAGGCCAGGGCGCGTGCCGCCAATATCGGGCCCATATGCGGCACCTTCTCACGCGTCTGGATGCGCCGGTACCGCGCCACCTGAACCCCCAGCCACACCGCACCGGCAGCCACGAGCAAGCAGGCTAGCCCGAGCATCCACGAAAAGTGCAACTCGCTGTGGCCGGTGGCAATCAGAATATTATTCACCAGCTGGGTCGCAACCAGCGCAATGAGCGCAACCCACAACACTGCCCGATAACGAATGGGCTTCATGGTGTTTCCTTTCGGTGGTTTCCTCTTACTACCAGAGTGCCACATTTAGCGGCAGAGAGGTACCGTCATATCGCGCATATAGTGGATAGCGTCGTCTCCCGCTGCGGCGACCACCTCACGCATCACTTCCGCAACAGGTCGCACCCGGCGGCTCAACGGCATGGGCACCTCATCGGGACGATCCCCCGACGGCGCGGCGCGGCGCGTCACCGTCATCTGTGCCTGCGGGTTCAGATGCACCCACGGCACTAACACGAACGCACGCTCCTGCGCCCGCGGATGCGGCAGAATCAGCGTCGGATCCTCTGACACCACACCGTCATAGTCAATGATGTCAATATCGAGAGTGCGTGGGCCCCATCGGACCAGACGCTCGCGGTGATGCGCCGCCTCCACGGCATGGCACAGCGCCAATAGCTCGTACGGCCCCAGCTCGGTGACCACCTCAATTACCGCGTTCACAAAGTCAGGCTGGTTTGCAGGCCCACCCACCGGCGCGGTACGGTACAGCCCGGAGGCCCCCCGCAGGTTTACGCCCCCGGCTACCAGGTCGGCCACTGCGCGCTCAATGGTGTCTTCGCTTTCGCCCAGATTCGATCCCAAGGCCAGCACCGCGCGATGCGGCGCGACTGTCTGGCCAATCATCCGCCCGGTCGTCTCATCTGGCACCACTAGCGTGCCTCCTCCTCAGTCTCACGCTCGCGGAACACACTCACCGCTACATTACCGAAGGGTAGCTCAATAGGCGCCTGCGGCTTAGAGACGGTGATCTCCACCGCCTCAACTCGCTCGAAAACCTCCAGAATACCCTCGGCGATACGCACCGCCAGGGTCTCAATCAGGTCCAGGGAACCGGTGGTCACCTCGCGATGAATGAGATCCACCACCAGGGCGTAGTTCGTGGTCAGCCGCAGGTCATCCGTAGCGGCAGCAGCCGAAAAATCACTGTACAGGGTTGCATCAACCACAAAAGGCTGGCCGTCACGTTTCTCAAAGTCGAGCACACCATGATAACCGGTGGCGGTGATTCCAGTCAGGTGAATGCGATCGCGGGTCGCATACGCGTGGGGGGCGTTAGTCATGGGTCTCCTCAAAGTAACAATCGGGTAGGTCTCGAATAGGGTAGCGGATGGGGGCACCAAGCTGAGGCTACGGGGTACTCAACGGCGCGGATGCCCAACGCTTCGTAGCGCGGTGGCAACGGTCACCGCATCCACACTGGCGGGTACGTCGTGCACGCGCACCGCCCACACGCCGCGTGCCGCCACCAGGGCAGTCACCGCTGCGGATGCGGCGGCACGCTGCTGGGCAGGTCGAGGCTCCGTCAGCGATTGCAGTAGCTCGCGCTCAGCCTGCGCCGCCTCCGTGGTGGTGAAGCCGCTCGCCTTGAGACGCTCCGCCAGGGCTGCATCCGCCGCCACCAGGGCGTTGGCAATAAAACGCTTGCGGGAGCCGGCGATAAGTAGGCGATGCCCCAGACCCTGCAACTCATCGATGGCGGCCAATAGCTCCCAGTCCTGCACGCCACCCTTGGCGAAGCCCAAGCCCGGATCAAGAATTAAGTTCTGTGCTAGCACACCGCCGGCCAGCAGGCGCTCACGCAGGCCGCACAGCTCGTCTACGACCTCGGTGACGGTGCCGCGCGGGTACTCGGCCATGCCATTCATGGTCTGGGAGGTGCCGCGGGCGTGCATCAGGATGTAGGGCACCTGCAGCTCGGCGGCAGCCTCAATCATTTCATCGCTCACGTTCAGGCCCGAAACATCGTTGATCATGTGTGCGCCCGCGGCAATAGCGGCACGGGCGGTCTGCGGATTCATGGTGTCAACGCTAATGGTGGTACCCATCCGGGCGACGGCCTCGATAACGGGCAGGATGCGGCGTTGCTCTTCCTGCACGCTGATGCGCACCGCACCGGGGCGGGTGGACTCGCCACCAATATCGATAATGGAGGCGCCCTCAGCAATCATGCGGGCGGCGCGGGCAATAGCGTCGGTTGCGGCGTAATGCTGTCCGCCGTCGCTGAAAGAGTCGGGGGTGACGTTCAGGATACCCATAACGAGGGTGCGTTCGGCGGCGAGCGCATCGCAGGGCAGGGGTGCTACACGGGTGGATTCGGTCATGGTTTTAATCGTACCGAATCTGCGGTGCTCCCATGTTTACCGCGGTGATGAGGATGCTTCGAGGAACACGGCATGCAATACTTGCATTCCTCATACTGATTTAGGGGTATCCTGGGAGGGTATGCTCTGCCTGCGTCACAGTGGTGTGGGTTGGGCACCTCATACACATACATACTCTAGGAAGTGACTCATCGTGAATATGAAGACCGGCGCTTGGATCCTGTCCCTGGTGGCGATTGCTTCGCTGTTTGTTATCGTTCTGGCTGAGAACGCTCCGGCCGTACGCTGGATCGCTTTCGGTTCCGCAACCGGTTGCGGCTTTATTGCCGTGGGTCTGGTTGTGACCCTGGCGCTATCGGGTATCAATAAGAACGAGGGCCTCACCGCGAACCCGCGCTAGACCAGCTGAGGTCGAGCCGCTGAGGTTGCCACACCGCAACCGGTGCCGCGGTGCCGTGCAGAACACTACCGCATACGAGAAGGGGCGGAGGTTTTTACCTCCGCCCCTTCTTCGCGCCTGCAACTCAGGTTGCCTGTGCGAAAGTGGCGACTAGTGCTTGGAGAAGATCAAGCTCATCGCTTCTGCACGGGTTGCGGTGTTCATGAGTGCACCGCGTACCGCGCTGGTCACGGTCTTTGCGCCCGGCTTGCGCACACCGCGCATTGACATACACATGTGCTCGGCCTCAATTACCACGATGGCACCGCGCGGGTTGAGGTGCTCCTCCAGCGCCTCCACCACCTGGGTAGTCAGGCGCTCCTGCACCTGCGGGCGGCGGGCGTACAGGTCCACCACGCGAGCCAACTTGCTCAGACCGGTGACCTTGCCGTCCGAGCCCGGGATGTAGCCCACATGTGCCACACCGTGGAAGGGCACCAGGTGGTGTTCACAGGTCGAGTAGAACGGGATGTCCTTGACGAGCACCATCTCAGAGTGCGCAATGTCGAAAGTCGTGCCCAGGATCTCACCGGCGTCCTGATGCAGACCCGAGAAGAACTCAGCGTAGGCGCGCGCTACACGGTCCGGGGTCTGCTGCAGACCGTCTCGGTCCGGGTCTTCGCCGATGGCCAGCAGAATCTCGCGGATAGCTGCTTCAATACGCGGCTGGTCGACGGCGTTTTTAGCCTCGCTCATTCTCTACTCCATTCTGGGGGTTCTGGCCTGCCGGACGGTTCGGAGGCGCCGGATGCACGGGGTAGTTCGGGTACTGTTGCGGGGGCATGGCCGCGCTCGGGTTGGAGTCCGGGCTAGCCGCCAGACGTGCCGGCCCCTGGGGGGCTTGCTGCCCCTGATGAGTCGGTGCCTGCGATCCCTGAGGTACCTGATGAGCCGGGCTCTGGGGTGCTTGCGGTCCTTGATGACTCGGTGCTTGCGGTCCCTGAGGTGCCGGAGGCTGACCCGGTGCTACCGGTGCGCCCTGCCGCGGCGGGCCAGCCGGCCCCTGGGCAACCGGTGCTACCGGTGCGTTCCGGGGCTTCCGAGCCTCCTGGGCCAGCTCACTCGGAGCCTTTACCGGTGGAATATTGGTTCGCTGGCGGGTCGGCTTGGAGTACCAGTGCGCACGCTCGGGACGCTTGCGCACGTCCTTGAAAATCTCGGCGATCTCGTGTTCGAGCAGAGTTTCCTTCTCAAGCAGGGCGAAGGCCAAGCGATCCAGCACTTCACGGTTCTCCAGCAGAATTGCATAGGCCTCGTCATGAGCCTGCTCCAGCAGGGCGCGAATCTCAGCGTCCACCTTTGCTGCGGTCTCGTCGGAGTAGTTGCGGGTCGTTGCACCGCCGCCGCCAAGGAAGGGTTCGGTATCCTCGCCACCGAGCTTCACGGAACCAATCAGCGAGCTCATACCGTAGTCGGTGACCATCTTGCGGGCGATATCGGTCGCTTTCTGAATATCGTTGGATGCACCGGTTGAGGGGTCGTGGAAAACGATTTCCTCGGCCGCGCGGCCACCCATCGCGTAGGCCATCTGGTCCAGTAGCTCGTGACGGGTCGTGGAGTACTTATCATCCTGCGGCATGACCATGGTGTACCCCAGGGCACGGCCACGCGGAAGAATCGTAATCTTGGTGACGGGTGCGGAGTTGCGCAGGGCTGCTGCGACCAGGGCGTGACCACCCTCGTGGTAGGCGGTGACCTTACGCTCATGCTCCTTCATAATGCGCGAGGAACGCTGCGGGCCAGCCATAACGCGGTCAATTGCCTCATCGATGGCTCGGTCATCAATCACGTTGCCGTTATCGCGGGCGGTCAGCAGGGCCGCCTCGTTCATGACGTTGGCCAGGTCCGCACCGGTGAAACCGGGGGTGCGCTTAGCCACCTGGGCCAGGTCCACAGTGTTAGCTAGCGGCTTACCGGCCGCGTGCACGCGCAGGATGTGTTCACGTCCCTGCATGTCGGGGGCGTCCACACCAATCTGGCGGTCGAAACGACCCGGGCGGAGCAGGGCGGGGTCGAGCACATCCGGGCGGTTGGTGGCCGCAATAACGATGACGTTCGAGTTGCCGTCGAAGCCGTCCATCTCAACCAGTAGCTGGTTCAGGGTCTGCTCGCGCTCGTCGTTACCGCCGCCCATACCAACGCCGCGGCGGCGGCCCACCGCGTCAATCTCGTCCACAAAGACGATAGCGGCGGGGTCGCTCTTGGCTTCCTTAAAGAGGTCGCGCACACGGGATGCACCCACACCCACGAACATCTCCACGAAATCGGAACCGGAAATCGAGTAGAAAGGTACGCCGGCCTCGCCCGCCACAGCCTTGGCGAGCAGGGTCTTACCAGTGCCGGGAGGACCGTACAGCAGTACACCCTTGGGAATCTTAGCGCCCAGGCGGGTGAACTTTTCGGGCTCGGCCAGGAATTCGCGGACTTCCTCCAGCTCAGCGAGGGCCTCATCCACGCCGGCAACGTCGCTGAAACGCACCTCTGGCTTGTCCTTAGTGAACTTCTTCGCGCGGGACTTGGAGAAGCTCATTACGGAGGAGCCACCGCTCATACGACCCATGAGGAACCAGAACAGCAGACCAAAGAGCAGAATCGGGAGCAGCAGGGACACGAGAGAGCCGAGGAAGCTGTGCTCCACAGGTTGGTCCGTGTAGCTTTCCATCTGTGCGGAGTCCATGGCTTTTACCACGTCATGTGCGCGGGGCTGTACGTAGTAGAAGCTCACCGACTTACCGTAGTTTTCAGTGTCCTTCGGCTTATAGTCTTCCTTGAGCTGTAGCTCCACGCGTTGGTCGCCGTCATAGATTTTCGCGCTCTTGACCTTGTTCTCGTTGAGTAGCTGAATACCCACGTTGGTATCCACCTGACGCGAGGTCTGGGTGAAGAGGGAGCTCACGAAAAATGCCAGCACGATCACCAGGAACGCGCCCGGCCAGAACCATGGGCCGTTAATGAGCTTTTTCAGAAAGCTCTCCGTGCCCTTCTGCGGAGTATTGGGGGGTTGCGCCAATGCTTTGTCCTTACGTTGCGGCTGTAACCCATTAGGCGGTGCGGCAATTATCTGCCGGAACGCCTAATGATGCAACCTTAAATGTACCCTACAGCGGCGCTAGGGTAGATACCGACCGGGTATTTCACCTGCAGGCTAAAGGATACGCGACGGTGAGCAGAATCCGTGACGCATTTTCCGCCGTAGCAGGGCGTGTTGAAGGCGCCACGGTTGAGAGAATCAGATACGATAACGCCCCGCTCTCCTCACAAACTGGAGGAAGCGGGGCGTATGCTAACGCGGAAGGTGCAACTTAGGAGTAGACGTGCGGGTGCAGGGTCGCAACGCAATCCAGGTTGCGGTACTTCTCGGCAAAGTCCAGGCCGTAGCCAACCACAAACTCGGGCTCAATATCCCAGCCGACGTACTTGACCTCGACATCGGCCTTGACGACCTTGGGCTTGCGGAGCAGGGTGCAGATCTCGACCGAGGCAGCACCGCGGGAAATCAGGTTCTGCTGTAGCCAGGCCAGGGTCAGGCCGGAGTCGATGATGTCTTCGATGATTAGGACGTTGCGGCCGGCCAGATCGGTATCCAGGTCCTTGAGGATACGCACCACACCGGAGGACTTGGTGCCGGAGCCGTACGAGGAGACAGCCATCCAGTCCATGGTGTAGTGGCCCTTCAGCGCACGGGAGAGGTCTGCCATGATCATAATGGCGCCCTTGAGTACGCCCACCAGCAGCACATCCTTGCCTGCGTAGTCTTCGTCGATGCGCGCTGCCAGTTCGGCAACCTTCGCATTAATCTCTTCCTTAGTGAAGAGTACGTTCTTAATATCGTCCTGCACGTCGATGGCCTGCACAGTGTATTCCTTTGTATTGTTAAACGCTACTGCGTTTCCGCCGGTGTGTGCACGCAAACAGAGTCGTGACGGGTCCACGGCGGAAAAGTGGATGGTGTTCGCTTTAAGTATGACTTAAAAATGTACTGCGGCGCACCTCACCACCCCGGTCTTCTTTCGGTCGGGCTCATCAGGCGGGCTTGGCCGCGCGAAGCGAACAGATGCGGCTAGCGGCGGGTGGGCACGAGTACGAGTGCATCCACGCGTTCTCCGGTATCAGGGTGGACGGCCTTGCGGCGGCGGTAGGCGTTCACATGCCCGGGCATCTGCACGGGACCGGCCGTGGCATACCCGGCGACGAAGGCATCCAGGGCGTGCAGGCGCTCGAAGCCCGGATTCTCTCCCCCGGTAGCTTTGCAGGCGATGGCGAGCACGCGCAGGCGTAGCGCGGGATGTAGCGCCGCCACCTGCGCACGGTCCAGCAGCACGGCGTCTTCACGTTCAATGCCACGCACAGCGGTTCCGACGGGCAGAAGCACCCTCTCGTAGGCCTCGCGGGCCCGGTCGTCGAGGTAGTCTGCATCGGGGCCGGCCACAGCGGCGGTGCGGGCGAGGGAACGGGCAACGTCACCGCCGAGGTGCTCCTCCAGGTAGAGCAGCACGCTGTGGCGGATGCGGGCGCGCATAAGGCGCTCATCCTCGTTGGTCGGATCGGCCCAGGGGCTGAGAGCTTCGGCGGCGCAGATGTCGAGCATCTCAGTGCGGCGCAGGCCGAGGAAGGGACGCAGGTAGGTGACGCCCTCTTCGACGCGCACGGGCGGCATGCCCGCCAGGGAGCGCGTGCCGGAGCCGCGGCTTAGGCCGAGCAGCACGGTTTCTGCCTGGTCGTCGAGGGTGTGGCCGAGCAGTACGGCACGGGCGCCGGTGGCTTCGACGGCTTTCGTGAAGGCGCTGTAGCGGGCGGTGCGTGCCGCCATTTCGGGGCCCATGTTGCCGACGGGAACCTGTACTTTTTCGGTGATGATGGGGTGAAGCCCCAGGTCGGTGAGGGTCTGCGCGGTCTGCGCGGCAACCTCGGCGGAGCCTTCTTGTAGGTCGTGGTCGACGATGATGGCGCCTACGCGCACGTCGCCGCGGCGGGCGAAGTGCGCGGCAATAGCGGCCAGGGCGAGGGAGTCGGGGCCGCCGCTGCAGGCAACCAGGAGTAGCGGCAGGTCGGCAGCGTCCGGGGTGGAGGCGGTGCGG
>CAUQVM010000043.1:0-11881 GCA_963521575.1 uncultured Rothia sp. | reverse complement strand
GACCCAGGTACTTGGTCTGCAGGAAGTTCTCAAATGCCTCAGCCTCAACCAGCTTGGAGAGAACACGCAGCTGCTCCTCGCGGGTGGGCTTAGCAACGCCGCGCTCCAGGCGCTCCTGGAACCATGCGCGAACCTCGGGGTCCTCAGAGTACATGTACTCAACGGACAGAGAGCCGGAGTATGCCTCGTGCAGACGCTCCAGGATGGTGCGCAGCGGCAGACGCTCGGAACCGCCGAAGCCACCGGTCGGGTAGACGCGGTCCAGATCCCACAGGGTCAGGCCGTAGTTCTCCAGCTTCAGGTCCGGGTGCGAACGCATCTTGTAACCAACGGGGTTGGTTGCTGCGGTCAGGTGGCCGTGCACGCGGTACGCGTGAATGAGCTGCTGGATACGTGCAACCTTGGAAATCTCGTGAGCGTCATCGACGTGGTTGTCGCGTGCCCAACGAACCGGCTCGAAAGGAACCTTCAGGTCGCGGAAGATTGCGTCGTAGAAGTCGTCGCCGCCGAGCAGGTAGTGCTCAACCAGCTTCAGGAACTCACCGGAACCTGCACCCTGAATGACGCGGTGGTCGTAAGTGCTGGTCAGGGTGATGATCTTGGACAGACCCTGCTGGGTGATGAGCTTCTCGGACAGGCCGCGGAACTCAGCCGGGTACTCCAGCGCACCCACACCGATGATGGCAGCCTGGCCCTTGGAAAGACGGGGCACCGAGTGGACGGTACCAATACCACCGGGGTTGGTCAGCGAAACAGTGGTGCCACGGAAGTCCTCAATGGTCAGCGCGCCGTTACGGCCACGCTTAACGATGTCGTTGTACGCATCCCAGAACTCGCGGAAGCTCAGCTGCTCAGCACCCTTGAGGTTCGGAACGACCAGGTTACGGGAACCATCGGGGCGGGGCAGGTCAATAGCCAGACCAAAGTTCACGTGTGCGTTGTGGATTGCAACGGGCTTGCCCTTCTCGTCCACACCGTAGGTCACGTTCATCGAAGGCATCGCTGCCACTGCGCGAATCACAGCGTAACCAATGATGTGGGTGAAGGAGACCTTGCCGCCGCGGGTGCTTGCCAGGTACTTGTTGATGGCAGCACGGTTCTCAATGAGCAGCTTTGCGGGGACCGCACGAACGGTGGTTGCGGTGGGGACAGTCAGCGACTCTTCCATGGTCGTGACGACTGCCTTAGCAGGGCCGCGGAGGGGGACAATCTTGTCTTCAGCAGGTTCCACAGGTTCAGCCTTCTTGGTAGCAGCGGGAGGGGTGGGGTTAGCAGGTGCAGCCGCAGGCTTCGGTGCCGCGGGGGCGGGAGTTGCTACAGGTGCGGCAGGTGCAGCCGGTGCGGCGGGTGCCGCAGTAGGAGCTGCACTAGCGGTACCGGCGCCTCCCAGCGCCTTGTCGATGGTCTCAAAAATGGGCCACCATGAAGGGTCCACGAGGTTCTTGTCCTTCTGGTAACGCTCGTACTGTTCTTCAACGAACCATTCGTTACCGGCAAATTCCTCCGGGACCAAATGTTCTGGCAGATTTGGCACGTCAAACGCTTCTTCCAATTAGTGTGAATTTATCCGTCGCGTCCGGGACTCGCCCGGCTTAGACGACCCGCGTCTTCGAGGGGCGAATCATCACGCTGAGCTTGTGCGTATCGCCTGCAGGGGAGGCCTCGGGCGCGGGGTGTGCGCACTCAGCCTACCTAGCGTGCCGTGAACTTCGGGGTTCATCCGCTGATATGCGACACGCTCATGCTCCTATGTATAAGTGTAGAGAGAAGCACGGTGAACTTTCCACCTGACAGCAGTATGTAGACAATGCAATTTTTCACTAAACGCTATTCAAGGGTTAGAGGACTCTCACATACTCCCGTTTACTTGATGCTGAAGGCATAGAAGAAGTCTTCCCACCCCGAAAGAATCTCATCCAACCTTCGCTAGAATATGGGGTATGGATGACCCTTCGAGTACGAACGTACATACTAACCCCGGCACCCTACGCACCGCGTACCGTGCCATCTCCCAACATACGGACACCCTAACCCGCCGCCCTAAGGCGGTGAACGAATGGATCTAATACTCTTCCTCATCGGCCTTCTTCTGATTCTAGGAACCGGCTTCTTCGTGGCTGTAGAGTTCTCCCTCGTAGCCCTCGAAACCGCCACCGTGCAACAGGTTAAAGACTCCGGCGATAAAGCCGCAGATGCGGTACTCCACTGCCTCAAGACCCTGTCGACCCAGCTCTCAAGCTGTCAAATTGGCATCACCATCACCACGCTACTGACCGGTTACACCCTTGACGCGGCCATTAAAACCCTCACCACCGGAGCCATTAGCGCACTGGGCCTGCCCGGCGGTGTGACCGATATGCTGACCCTCGTCCTCGCAATGCTCATTGCAACTCTGCTCTCCATGGTGATGGGAGAGCTACTCCCCAAAGGTATGGCCATTGCCGAACCCTATGCGATCGCCCGCCGCCTCGCCCCGGCCCAGCTGGCCTTTACCCGCATTATCTCGCCCCTCGTGCATATTATGAACGGCTCTGCCAACTGGATTCTGGGTCGATTCGGTATGGAAGCAAAGGAAGAACTCTCCGCGGCACGCACCCCCGATGAACTCTCCTCCATGGTGCGCCGATCCGCCGAAGAAGGAACCCTCGACTCCGCCGCGGCCCGATTCGTCGACCGCACCCTCCGCTTCTCTGAGCTAACAGCCTCCGAAGTCATGACTCCGCGCGGGCAGGTCACCATGCTCGAAGACACTGCCCCGGCGGCCGAAATTATCGACCTCGCCCGATCCACCGGACACTCCCGATTCCCCCTCTACCGAGGCGATCGCGACAATATTGTGGGCGTTGTTCACGTGAAGAAAGCCGTCGGCGTACCCGCTGACGTCCGCGCCACCCTCGAAGCCGGCGCACTCGCCGAAGAAGTTCTGCAGGTCCCCGAAACCCTACACCTGGACGCTCTACTCACCCAGCTACGCCAGGGCGCACTACAGCTAGCTGTCGTGCTCGACGAATACGGTGGAACCGCAGGTATCGCCACCCTCGAAGACCTTGTCGAAGAAATCGTTGGAGAAGTCTCCGACGAACACGACCGCGGCCGCACCGAACGCCCCCTGCGCTACGGCAACGGCGACTGGGTCTTCTCCGGCCTGCGCCGCCCTGACGAAATTAACGCACTCATCGATGGTCTCGACATTGAGGAAAGCCCCGAATACGAGACCGTCGGCGGCTTCATGATGGACCGTCTCGGCCGCATCCCCGAAATCGGTGATAGCGTACCGGTGCCCGGCGGCACCCTGCGCGTCGACACCCTTGAGGGACGACGCGTAGACCGCATCCGCTTCACTCCCGCCCCCGCTAACGTAACGGGCGTATCCGCCGCAACCACGAAGGGAGTCCGCGCATGAACGACTGGGTAGCCATCGCACTGCTCATCATTCTGCTCGCCGGAAACGCATTCTTCGTAGCCGGCGAATTTGCCATTATGTCCACCCGCCGTGCGCAGATTGACCCGCTCGCCGAAGAAGGCAATAAACGAGCCCAAACCGTCATCTACGCTCTCGAGAACGTATCCCTCATGCTGGCCACCTGCCAGCTGGGTATTACCATCTGCTCCCTGCTGATTCTAAACGTCTCGGAACCGGCTCTGCACCACCTGCTGGAGGTTCCCCTACACCTGATAGGCCTACCTAACGCAGCGGTTGACGTGTTGGCCTTCGGTATCACCCTCGTCCTGGTAACCTACCTGCACGTTATCTTCGGCGAAATGGTCCCCAAAAACGCGGCCGTCACCCTTGCCGCCCGCGGTGT
Organism: uncultured Rothia sp.; assembly: GCA_963521575.1. Lineage (GTDB taxonomy): Bacteria > Actinomycetota > Actinomycetes > Actinomycetales > Micrococcaceae > Rothia. The sequence continues at coordinate 8,075 of CAUQVM010000043.1, read as the reverse complement.
GGCCCTCTGGGTCGTCCCCATCCTGGTAACCGTCTCCAAATTCTTTGCCCCCGTGGTGGCGCTGTTGAATAACCTCTCCAACGCGCTTCTAAAGCTTATGAAGGTAGAAGCTAAAGACGAGGTGGCCTCCACCTTTACGCTGGGTGAGCTACAGACTATTGTCGCCACCTCCACCGCCGAAGGCACCGTGGAAGATGATGCCGGAGTCATTGAAAGCGCCCTGGAATTTACAGAGAAAGACGTCGCAGAAATTATTGTACCCGGCGACAAACTTGTGACTCTGCCCTTCGGCAGTACCCCCGCAGAGCTGGAACGCGCCGTAGCCCGCAGCGGATACTCACGCTTTGTGATTACGGATGCTGATGGAACTTACATGGGATACCTGCACATTAAGGATGCCCTCGCCATCGCACCCGAGCATTTTGAGGAACCCTTCCCCTGGTATAAGCTACGCTCGCTCGATACGCTCTCACCAAACACCGATATTGACGATGCGCTCGCCTCCATGCAACGTAGTCGAACCCATATCGCCCAGGTGACCGATAGCAATAGTCAGACCCTTGGCGTGGTCTTCCTCGAAGATGTGCTGGAGGAGCTCGTCGGTGAAATTAATGACACCACTCAGGATGCGGTGCGTGAACGGGTGCGCCGCGCGCGACAGACCGGGTAAAGAATTTCTACACTTCTGTCTGTTCGCGGTGACCGCTCTCCGCGAGTGCGGAAAGAAAGCCGCAATAAGACAAAACGAGGTTGTATAAAATCTCCTATAAGGCACCCCGCGTAAGCCAGTGAGGCTTACCGGGGTGCCTTCAGTATAAAGAGTTCCTAACTCGTGGAGAGAGGGGGGGAAGGGCACGTAAATCAACCAAAAGAGTTGTTCACTAGCCTGCTATACTTCCCTGATATTCCGCGGAACTCAGGGTATATTAGCTACCCAGGTCACGACTTACTCACGATTTTTAGCATCGTTTGCCGCACCATCATACAGCGCCGGGTCGGTGTTGAAGAACGCGAGCGCCGTCGTGAGAATAGTAGTCACAGCACCAGTCACAACAGTCGCCTGCTCATTCGTCCAGACACCAAAGACAACCAGCACCGCAGACAGCGCCGGTGCGATAGCGTACAGCCCCTTACGGAGCACAGCACGCTGACGAGGAGCCAGATTACGCATTATCAATCTCCTTACCCAACTCATCCACAGCATTCTGCAACTTCTCCCAAGACGCACGCAGAGCCGAAACCTCCGCCTTACCCAGAGGCGCGGGGACAGACTCGCCCTGCCCCTCCTTGCGCTCCTTGATCGCGTTCACGCGGTCGATGAGGCGGTCGAGCTGGTCGTACCAGCGGCCGGGACACGCCGTATTGAAGAAATCGCGGTGACCATGCACGTAGAAGGACTTGTTGTAGAAGGTCTCCAGGTCGGCAATCACCTGAGCTACAGTCTCGAAATCTTCGTTGCTCATCTCGGGGCGGCACTCAATGCCAATCGAGCGCTGGTTCGCAGCCCAGTTACCCGCATGCCAAGCAACGTCCTTAATATCGACGAGCTGGGCGCAGCGGCCAGCCTCAACGACAAAGTGAGCACTGGTGCCGGGGCCACCCACAAAGAAATTGCACACATCCTCGAAGCGCTGACCGTCAACACCCCAATGATGGATGACGATGGTATCAATATCGGCGATGGTGCGGCTTGCCGGGGTGAACGAAGCGGCATTGTACTCGGTAATATCGGTGTACTTCATAATGTCTCCTAGCTGATAGTGTCAGTATTGATTTCCATGCTCACGCCAACGCCCATGTCAGTGGCGCGGTGAGCGGTGGGAATGTCCACGGTCAAGTTCGAGCCGCCGCGAATGTCGTGAGCCCACTTCTCAATCGCGAATCCGTACTTCGCGTTCTTGCCCTTGTACTCTGCCTGCGCAATGTTGTTCGAGAGGATGAGGTGGTGAGCCCAGTTCGTGACGAAGAAATCAGCCCCCTCGGAGGGCTGGGCCTCGCCGTCTACGCAGTCATGCCAGGAGCTCGACGCAGAACGGCACCCGGTAACCTGCGAGGAATGGCCAACCAGCACGACGCCGTGGCCGCCATTCTCCTGGGCGGTACAGGCGGTGAGGATGTTGCGGCCGCCGCGGATAAAGAAACCCGCGCCAGCGGCAGTGAACTTATGGTTACTGGAGGTGTCCCAGATGCCCGCCGGCTTACCCTCGACACCGTGGATGTTGCGGCGGTTATACCAACTCTTACAGCCGATGAGTGTGGTGTTGGTCGCGTAGATTTCGATGCCTGCGCTAGCGCCACCGGCAAGGTTCGCGCCCGACACGTCCACACCATCCAGAATGTTGTCTGCTGCGCCAATCTCACGGCGGCCAGCCGTCACCGAGGCCAGATAGTCCGGTGACTTACCCACCACTACGCCGGGGCCCAGCGTGCGGCGGACACGGATATTCCGCAGCTGGCACCCCTGATCATCCAGACCTAGCACCGCCACACCGAACGAAGTGTCCCAGATGAGGACATTCTCGATACGGTGAGCACCGTCAGGCTCCGGCGGCCCATCTCCCAGCTCAGTATTCAGCAAGTTGCCGCCAATATTCGGGTGCATCCCATCCTGGCCGGCTGTCGGGGTAGCCGACGAGACATGAGACGGGCGAGGATGCGAGCTCTTGATCCACAAATCCGAGACACCCATCAACAGGTTATCCGTGCCGACACGCGGGGCATGCCAAGTGCCAGCACGAATGACAGCAGTCTTCTGCTCAGAGCCGGCACCAGTATCCGCAAAAATCACGGTAGACTCGCGCCCCGCACCCTGCAGATGCACACCACCAAGTAGCTCAATAAACGGCGCGGACACGCGGTATGCGCCTGCCGGCAGATGCACGGTGCCGCCGCCGGCCTCATACACACGGCGAATAGTCGCGTTAATCGCCTCGGTCGAATCCGCAGCACCAGTCGGATCAGCACCAGCATCCACAACATTCACAGTACGGTGAACAGTCTTAGCAGGTACCGGCGGCTGAGCCGGCTGACTCTGAAGCGGCTGCTCTGCCTCAATAACTTCGACGAGATACCTCATCGTCTTACTCCTTAATAAAGAGAGGCAGGTACCCCTGTTATTAGGGGTGCCTGCCTCAACAATTTGTGCTTGCCGGCTAGCCTGCCGGCGGGTTATCCACCTGGCTCATCAGGCGAGCTGTCCAGAGCTCCTTCTCAACCCACTCCGCAACCTCTGTAGGCAGCGGAGGAGGCGGAGGAGGAGAACCCGAAACGATATGCCCATTCAGACGGTTAATATGCGCCAAAGCTACACTCACCACCAGGCGCGCCTTATCAGCCGTCATATGGGCCTCAACCTCACGCTGGCGGATCTCCTTTTCCAAGCTTCGCCGCGCCTCGGTCTCATGGTTTAGATGAGCCTCAAGGTCAGCGATACGTCGCTCCAGCGCTTCGATGAGTGCCTTATTCGACTCTTGCTTGGCCTGTTGCCTCCCATTTATAAACCCGAACGCGGCGGGGATGAGCGTGCCGAGGACGACACCAGCAAGAGCCCATGACTCTGGAGGTATCTCCCCAAAGTTCATCTTTAAGTCTCCAATTTCTTGAGCGCGTCAGCGATTGCCTCGGCGAATGCTTCGCGTGCTTCTCCTGTGGGGTGGACCCAGTCGGTCCCGCTGATAGGCTCCTTGACAGTTTCTTGGGATTGTGCAAAGGGGGCGCGGGTTGTGCCGTCACCTGAGAACCAGCGGGTCTTGCTGCGGAAGTCAGCGAACACGTCAGCGCCTAGGGCGCCGGGGTCTGCACGCGCCATATCGTCAAAGCCGGACAGCACTCGGTTCAGGCCGGGGATGTCGTCCTTCCAGGGCTCGTCCATGAATGTGCTGTTGGGGATGGTGCCGCAGAGGATAACTCGGTCAAAGTCCTGCCCGTACCGTGCTTGGACGGCGGCGCGGGTAGTTGCGATGTAGAGAGAGGCCTCCATCGCGACCTCATCCACGGTGCATCCTCCATGGGAGGCTACCCAGTTGCGGGTTTCGCCGCAGATGAGGATGTTCCGCTTGCCGGGCTTGAAAGCGGCGAGGACGTCCTCGTTATTGACGCGCATATTGGTCCATGTTTGCCCTGCGATAGCGGTGTTGGTGACGGTAGCCCCTGCCCCGCTGATGAGCTTCTTGAGCTCGCCGATTTCCTGGATTCCTGGGTAGGTCCAGGCGGCGTAGTAACTGTTGGCGTCGATGATGATGTTGGTATCAGCACCGAGCTTGTACGGCACCGTAGTGGTAGGGGTTGGGGCCACTGGGGACGGAGCCGGTGTCGGGCTTTCAGCCCTGGCTCCATCTTCTGTAGCGAGAATGGTAAAGAGTGTGGACGCTACGCCGCCTTCTTAGAGAGGGTGGCGGTGCCGGATTCCCAGTGCCAGCCGTGCCAGATGAGGCGAGTCTTCGACCAGTCACTCACCTTGAAGCCGTAGACCTTCACACGGTCACCATTAGCCCGAATGACGGTGCCAATCATGTAATCGTCAGGGCCGTGCACAATTTCGAGTTTATCGCCTGCCTGCACAGGTGCAGAGTCCCAGCGGCCACTAGCATAGTTGCCGGCGCCCTCGGGCACCGGAGGATGCTGGTCACACATATAGGTGGGGGTACCGGCGCGGTCGATGACCTTGAATCGCATCTTGCCGTAAAGACCATCGCCGGTATCCAGACCGATCGCGTCGCCCGGGCCCATCGGCTTGGCCGTGTTCACCGTAACCTTGTCGCCTTCTGACTCGATCTTGACGCCCTGGCCGACCAGGATTCTATCCGCCGGCTGCTGCTTGTAGTGGGCCGTGTCCGAGGCCGGCACCGGCTCCCACGTCAGGGAGTTGCGCGGATACTCCCAACCAATCGCCTTAGGCCCTTCAGCCTTAAAGTACTGGGATAGGCTCTTGCCAGGATCAATCCACCCGTTATGCGCCCAGGTTGTCACATAGCCAGTAATGGCCGACTCGGTGAGGGAAGCCGTGGCAGTGTACAGGCCAATACCCCAGGGGCCGCGCTCGGAGCCACGAACAGCACGAACCTTGACGGTACCCGATGCCGCAGTGGGGGTAAACATGTAGGGGGAGGTGGCGGTAGCCGGCGCGGCAGTATCTACCTGAACCTCGTACGAATCAGCACCCGGCACCGCGCTCCACTCTGCGCGGACAGAACCACCAGAAGCGGCAGCAGTAGTTACGGTCGGCCGAGCTAGAGCCGCCGGCGCAGGTTGCGGAGTAGGCGGCGCAACCGGGGTCCCGCCGCTACCACCCGCCGAGGTTGAACGAGATACGCCCAGGATCGTCCCGTCAGAAACACGGCGCAACACAATCAGGCCACGGAACGAGCTGGTAGGCTCCGCCCCCAACCACGTAATATTCTCGGGCAGGCTCACCTGTGCAGTGACCATGAAAGCGCGCTCTTGCTCACCATCCCCTAGCGTCGGTAGTGCACCTCCTGCGATAACCTCTACGGGGGGCACAGACGGTGCCGGCGCAGGGATATCAGACATGCGTGCAGTGATAGCCTGGCTGATAGCCTCAGTCACACCCTCCAGGGGTTTTCCCTGCAGGTGCCCCTGCTCGTCTGCTAGGACGATGCGGTCGATTAGGGTCTTCTCAGACATATTAGTTCTCCTCGATCTCTACAAGACGGGCAAGGCCGTTACCGGCATCATCAACACGGAATGTGGTGCGCCGCCCAGGCGTGGCCGGCTGCGGGGCAGGTTGCGGAGTAGGCTGAAGCGGTGCCGGCTTCTCATTGCCCGGTAGCGGCACATCCGCAAGGTTAATGTCACGGCCGCTGATCGCGTTCAAGTGCCATGTAATTGCTGGGATGCCGGTGCCATCAGCCGCACGCAGATAGGCGACAGCCGTATACAGCACACCGCCCGGTAGCGAGACCAAGCTAACGCCCGTATTCACCGAGTCAGCGTACGGGCTATCAGCCAACACGCCGCCGGCAACAAGATGCCCAGTAACCCTGGCAGGGGCGAAGACCGTGCCGCCGGCCGCAACTGCAACAGCGGGCGTGAACTCGACAGTGCCAGTCACAACCGACTCAGACGCCAACATCGTCTTGAAATTTGCTCGAACCTTAATGTAGGTAGCCATTATTCCCCTTTACCTGGTGCGGCCTGTCGCCATGTACTGCGCAAAGATTGCGGCGTCGAGTTTCCCTTCAATCTGCGAGGCAAATTCTGCCCTTGCCTCGGCGACAGCTTCAGCGATCATCCGCTGCACATGATCTTTTGCCCGGCCTTCGAGCTCACCATCATCATTGAGAATGACGATTGAAATTTTCTTCCCCATTAGCTATCTCCTATGAGTAGGTTATGCGTATCCTCGTCAACGACGAGCTCACCATGGGCGCGTACAGCGGCAACCCCAGCGGCAGGAGTCTCGGCACGCCGCATCAGGTTAGGGAGAGTGTCATCACCGGTCACGCTGATCTGCGTCGGCGGTAGGGCAACAACGCGCCCCGATGCCGGCTCCCAAAGATTGAACGTGACCGTGTACTCTCCCTCGCGCAACCGCGCACGGACAGACCCGCCACGATCCGCAGGGAACGTGACGCTCCCACCGTAAACCTCGCTACCATCTCCAATCACGGGAACATGTGCGAGGCTGAACGTCACTTTGCCCTGTAGAGGTCCACCTCCAGGGTCTAGCATTTTCGCTGTGATAGTATGCACCGGTATTCCTTACCAATCGAGAACATTAGACTTATCCGCAATCCAGCTGATCGCTGGAATATGCAACTCACCATATTGTTCTATAGTGACCTGCCCAGACACGCTCCGAATGTCAATGTTCCCTGAGCCGAACTGAACACGGCAAAGGAGTTGCCTCACGCCATTCGCTCGAGTGTTGTACAGCACTGGGAAAATCGTCTCTTTGTACCGCTTTGTACGGAGCGCTTCAGGCACAAACGTGCCCATGGTATGCCATGATTCACCGACAACGTAGGTGTAAGCGACACGGCCGAAGGTGCCCGAGAAATCGCACTTAAAACCGTCAGCGATTGGGGTCGTAATGATCCCAGACGTGTTAGGGGATGACTCGCTGTACGCCCATCCGGGCATCATCTGAATACCCGATTGCCGGGAACCAGCGACACGCGCCCATGCCTTTCGCCCCTCCAAGATTGAGCAACGATAAAAGCTTCTCTCGGAATTCACATAAACCAGCGTGGCGAAGACCTGAGACTCTGCCGGCGGCAAATTCTCGACGTCCTGAACATCCAGACTGGGAGCAATCCTAGGCTTCTTGAGGCGAATCGGCATCTGAGCCACCAGCTGGTTCGGCTCACGATCCCACTCACACAGCACGAGATGCTGCTTGCCTCCACTGAAATCCAGCCGGGTCACCAGCTCCAGCTTCAGCGGCATCGAGCTCTGACGAGCAGGGTCATAACAGAGCGTCAAATAATAAGTAGTCTTGGCCGTCACCGGCGGGCACGGGAAGCTAATCCGCTTATAGAGGCGATGATAAAAACCTGCCACCGTCGCATGGGCAAAACCCGTTCCTGACGGAGGTTCAACCCAAACGCTGTCAGACGCGTTATCAGTACCGACCCGGTAGTCACCGGTGCCCTCGTCATAGGATCCGTTACCGAATCCGTAAGTCACGGAGGACCACTGCTCAGCTGTCAGCGGCTGATTAACCACCGGGAACGACGTCTCAGCATCTGTACTCATAGCATGAAATCCTTTCTTTTAGACGGTCGCTAGCGCGGCAACCTCATTACGGAGCCGCTCAATTTCTGCCTGACGGAGGGTCGTATCAAGAGCACCGATCGTGAGCTCGACGGTGCGAGTGTTGTTCTCCCATGAAGTTTTTGCCTCAACGACCTGCGCACTGTACGGGGTAACGTGTGCGGCGGCGTCAATAGTAACCGTGTCACCAATGTTGAATGCCTCCCCGAGACGGCGAGTGTCTGTCTCGTAGAGGGTGATTTTCATCGACCGCTCACTCTTCCCTTTTTCCAACTCGTCATTTGCCGCAGCAGTGAGAGTCTCAGGGTCATCGCTATCTCGACGGTCCTTGAAAATCTCAA
>CAUQVM010000042.1:0-12344 GCA_963521575.1 uncultured Rothia sp. | reverse complement strand
GTGCGGTGATGATACGTTCGACCCGTTCCCGGCGGAGACGGTGCCAAGGAATGACTCGAACATCGTGCATATTCTTAAACTATAGTGCGAACCCGGGCACGGATGCCAGGTAGCCGAGCCCTATTACGCCCATAGATGCACTATTATGCACGAAGGCTCCCCCGGAGGCGTATACCATCGTCGGTTGGCCATCGGGGGAGCCCGGGTAGGGTGGTTTTAGCCTTAGATGGTGCCCAACACCGGGTTCCACTCGGTTACAGTGTGGGAGAGGACGGCACCGCCAATATTCATTGGATCATTAGCCACCAGCTTCTCGGCCTCATCGATCGAGTCGACGCGAGCAATCAGCAGTGCGCCGGTGGGGGTCTCACCATCCAGCAGGGGACCGGAGACAAGGAGCTTGCCCGCCTCAATCTGCGAGGACAGGTACTCGCGGTGAGCCGGGCGGTACTTGGCCTGCTCCTCGGGGGCGGCGTAAACGTAGGTAATTGCGTAGTGAGCCATCGTGGCCTTCTTTCACGGAGGGCGGGGCGAACCCCGCGACGGTTTTGGTGCTTCGTGCACCCGCACCTCTAATGTACCGTCTGAGCGGTACCTGTGACAGCGGGCGGCCAAAACTTGGTATGTTGAGAGGCGGTCCCGCGGTTTGAAGCGTCGGGAAGATACTGCATACCGATAAAAATATATGGGTAAAATGTGCCGATAGTGGGAGCGGCAGAGCGATAAGGAAGAGAAAATGGCAGATAAAACAGCTGGAAACAGGGCGGTGGAGCCGACCTCCAGCCTCCGGGGACTAACCCTGGACGCGCCACGTGTGCGTGCGGTAGCTCTAGACCACGGGTACGCGGGTGCGCACCTCTACGATAGCGTAGATTCAACTACCGCGCGTGCCCGGGAGATTCTCATGAACGGCGCCGATGCTGACCGTCAGGCCCTCGGGGAACTCTCCGTTTTCTCCACGCTGCACCAGAGCGATGGCCGCGGTCGGCTTGCTCGTCCCTGGACCGCACCGCCCGGTGCCTGTCTGGCCACCAGCATTGTGGTGCGGCCGCACGGCTCAGAAGATCCCGAACACCGTGCACTACCCGACGAGAGCTACCACTGGCTCACCCTTGTGGCCGGGCTGAGCGTCATGGACATCTGGCTACAGTACGGGGTAGACGCTTCCCTGAAATGGCCCAATGACGTTATTGCCCGCCCCCCGCACGCTTCCGGTGCTGCCGAGAACCCCAACGCGAAGGGATGCGGTGTGCTCGCCCAGCTCGTCCCCGAGGGCGGATCCGGCCAAGGGCAGCGCAGCATTGTGGTTGGTATCGGTCAGAATACCAATATGACCGCCGAGCAGCTACCCGTGCCCACCGCAACGAGCCTGCGCCTGTGCACGGGGCACCCGGTAGACTCCACCGAGGTGCTCGAACGGCTCCTCGCCATCTTTGCGCGTCGTTACCGCGCCTTCCTGCGCGCCGGTGGCGACCCCGAGGCGCCCGACCCGCTCACCGGTGCACCCAGCCTGCTTGATGCGGCCCGTGCGGCGAGCGCCACCTTCGGTGCGCGCGTGAACATGAGCCTGCCCGACGGCACATCCGCAGAGGGCATAGCGGAGGATATGGACGCGCAGGGGCGTATCCTGATTCGCCACGAGGATGGAACGCTAACCGCCTACGCGGTGGGCGATATTGAGCACCTGCGACCGTCTGATGGTAGCTATGGTAACTTTCAACAGGCACACTAGAAGAGGGCGCCTCAATCCGGTTGCGTAGTCACCCTGTGTCCGCGGCCGGATTGTACCTCTGGTCGGATTGTACCTGCATCCACTTCCGGACTATGCCAGCGGTCGACTGCCCTCCCCACACAGACCCAAATCACCTCAGAGCGAAGGAACGCCATGCGCCTGCGCGGACAACTCAACCCCGGCGAGTACGTCATTATTGCAACCCGACAACACCCCGGGGCGCTCGTGCCCGCCCTCCTCTATCTGCTGGGGGGTATCGCCGCGGCTGCCTTTGCCTCCACGGCCCACACCTCACCCCTGCTCTGGTGCCTGGGCGCCCTCTGCGCCCTCGCCTTCCTACTGGGGGCGGTGCGCACAAGCTGGCGTTGGTTGACAACCTGCTATTTTCTGACCACCCACCGTATCGTGATTCGTCGCGGCGTGATGACCCGGGCGGAGGACGAATCCCTCTACCTGGACGGTCTGGGGCAACAGTGGGTGAGCGATCGTGGCCTGGGGCAGATGCTGGGCTACGGTTCGTTCTATGTGAGCTGCCAGGGGGTACATCATTGCCTGCGCTACGTGCCCGATCCGCAACGTTTTGGTCGCGAGGTGGGGGAGGCGTACCGGGAGCATTACACTCTACGTACCGGAAAGCGTTAAACCCTGCCCGTACGGTAGAAGCGTCGCCCCCAAGTCAAGGGACTGCCGGATCATTATTGGATGGTGACCCGGGCTGATTTCGGGTGACAATAGGTGCATTATGCCGGGGAGAAGAAACTCCCACAGTGAATTTTCTGCCGAAAAATGCGGACTGGAGTATTCTTAACTGTGAACTACTCCACTAATACTCACTCTCGTGGTGGTGCAGTGGCCTCACTATTGGCGTTTCACATGCGTCCCCACCGGAGGCGCGGAGTAGCTAGCACGCACATTATCCGGTAGAGAAGAAAGGACGCGGTAACGGCAATGAGCGCGGCAGACCAATACCGACCTGCACCCTCTCCGAAGGAATCGGGCGCCACCATGGGCCCCGAAACCCAGATGCTCAACCTCAAAATCCTGCAAAACCTTGCCCAGAATAATATTTACCGCGACGAGGAATCCAAAGCCGGGATTCACACCCTTGAAGCATCTCTCCTGGGGCAGGGTCGCCGATACGACCCCTCTGAGGCGGCCGAATGCGCCGGGATTTCCCTTGAAACGGCCTGTCGTATCTGGCGCAATATGGGTTTTCCCGATATTGCCCCGCGCGTTCCCTACTTCACCGATGCCGATGTGCAGATGCTTGCCGATTTGCGGCGCCTGGATGAGGAAGGCACTATCCGCATGGAGTACGTGGCCTCACTCGTGCGTGCGGAGGGCCAGCTGACCGACCGCACAGTTGCCTGGCAGATTGAGGCGCTCGTGCACAACATTATGGTTACCGAGAACATGGACGATAACGCGGCTCGTCGCAAGCTCCTGCTGGATTTCCCGCGCTACCTGGACGTGCTCGAACGCCTCGCGGTCTACGCCTACCGCCGCCAAATGTACGCCGGGATTTTGCGCCTGGGCTTGCGCGAGAATAACTTCACTAGCTCCGGTATTGCCCGCCTGCCGCTTGTACGCGGTGTGGGCTTCGTGGACTTGGTTTCCTACACCTCCCTGGTGCGAAATCTGGACGCCGCCGCGCTCTCCCAGCTTATTAATCACTTTGAGCAGGATTGCCTGGATGTTATTGCGCCGCTGGGTGGTCGCATTATTAAAACCCTCGGCGATGAGGTATTTTTCCTGACGGAGACCCCCGATGCCATCGCCGAAATCAGCTTACAGCTCTCCGAGAAAATTAGTGCTGACCTGCAGCTGCCGGAAGCGCGCGTCGCTTTCATCTGGGGTGAAGTTCTAGCCAACCGCGGCGATGTGTACGGCTCCAGTGTAAACCTGGCCTCTCGCCTGGTGTCCCTGGCTGAGCCGGGTACCGTGCTCACCGACAATGAGACAGCAAACACGCTCCGACAGGTGGGAAATCTTTACACTCTCACCTCTCAGGGAACACGAAATGTCCGAAGCTTTGGTAACGTAGACCCCGTGGCGGTGACCCGCCGCGTGAACTACACAATGGAGATCGATCTCTCATGACTGAACTGAAACTACGTACCGGCGGTGCCACCCACCGCGGTGCCCATCGCGACAATAATGAAGATTCTATGGTCGTCGCCGGTTCTCTTTGCGTGGTCGCTGATGGCATGGGAGGCCATGAAGCCGGCGAGGTTGCATCGCGCCTATGCGTGCGCCAGCTCGCTCACGCGCCCTTTTTTACCCTGCCTGGCGGCCGCAGCGAGAGCGAGCAGGCCGCGTATGCCGAGCGCATCGCCGCGATTGACGAAGCCGACCCTGCGCGTCGTCGCCGCGTGAACCTCGAGCTCAATAACGAGATTGTACGGTCGCTTAACCGTCTGCACGATATCCTCGGTGAAACCAACGAGGAAATCAAGGAAGCTCTTTCCCGCTCGGGCGGAACCACCGTCACGGGTGCCTGGCTGACCCGCATTGGTCAGCAGAACCTGTGGGTTATCTTCAATATCGGTGACTCTCGCACTTACCGTCTGATGCGTGAGGAGGAGGGTATCCACCACTCGAGCGTGGAGAAGCTATCCGGCGCAGAAGGCGCGGCCTCTCTGGAACAGGTTACGACCGACCATTCCGAGGTGCAGTACCTGGTGGATGAGGGTCAGATTACCGCCCTGGAGGCGCTGACCCACCCTCGTCGCAACGTTATTACGCGCGCACTCGGCACCGGTAACTACTGGGAGCCTGATTTCTGGGTTCTGCCCGCTCGTGCCGGTGACCGCCTGATGCTCTGCTCGGACGGCCTATCGGGTGAACTCTCGCACGAGTATATGGCCCGCGTGCTCACCTCAATTCGTCACCCGCAGGATGCCGCGGACGTGCTACAGCATGAGGCGCTACGTTCGGGCGGGCGCGACAATATTACGGTGATTGTTGCTGACGCTATCGAAAAATAACCGCATACCTTGAGGAGCCCCCGCCTCCTGTCGAAACTACAACATACGCCGGCAGGAGACGGGGGTGAACTCTACCCTGCCGGGTGCGAGACACAACGAGCACGAGGAATGGCGGGTATAACCATCCATGGGGGAGAGGCGCGGTAAAAACGCTAGAGTGGACGGGTGACTGAGAATAATGCCCCCACTACCGCATCCATCGAGAACTCCACGGAACTAAGCGATACCCTGCGCGCCGAGTACGCCGAGCTGACCGATACGATTCGTGCCGCCCGCCGAGCCTACTACAACGAGGATGCGCCCGTACTCTCCGACGCCGAGTACGACGCACTCTACCGCCGCCTCGAAATCATTGAGGCCGAGCACCCGCAACTCATCGCCAATGACTCACCCACCCAGGAGGTCGGCGGTGAGGCCGTTGAAGCCTTCGCACCCGTCACCCACCTACAGCGCATGTACTCCCTCGAAGACGTCTTCTCTTTCGAAGAGCTACGCGCTTGGCTGCTCAAGACTGAAGAGAACGCTCGCAATCTTGACGGCAGTGCACCGCAGTGGCTGACCGAACTGAAGATTGACGGCCTGGCCGTAAACCTGCTCTACCGCCATGGAAGCCTCGTGCGCGCGGCAACCCGCGGCGACGGCACCACCGGCGAGGACGTCACCCACAATGTGCGCACCATTGCCAGCATCCCGCAGCAACTGGCCGGCGAGAACCACACCGAAGAAATTGAGATTCGCGGTGAGGTATTCATCTCCTCTGCCGACTTCGAAAAGCTCAACGAATCCATGATTGCCGCGGGCAAGAACCCCTTCGCCAATCCCCGTAACGCGGCCGCTGGCTCACTGCGCCAGAAAGATGCGGCGGTCACCGCCTCCCGCCCCCTGAGTATGTACGTACACGGTATTGGCTCTCGCACTGGCTTGGATATTGCCACCCAGTTCGAAACCTACGACCTGCTGGCCTCCTGGGGGCTACCCGTGAGCCCCTACAGCGAACTGATCGACTCGGTGGACGGTATCTTCCACTTTATTGAACGATACGGCGAGCGGCGCCACTCGCTCGTGCACGAGATCGACGGCATTGTCATTAAAATCAATGACTTCGCCACTCAGGCGCAGCTGGGATACACCTCCCGCGTGCCGCGCTGGGCGGTGGCCTACAAGTACCCGCCCGAGGAGGTGCACACTAAGCTACTGGATATTCGCGTAGACGTGGGTCGCACCGGCCGCGTGACCCCTTACGGCGTCATGGAACCCGTCTTCGTCTCCGGCTCGACCGTGGAACGCGCAACCTTGCACAACCGCGACGTGGTCAAGGCCAAGGGCGTACTCATTGGTGACACCGTGGTGCTGCGCAAAGCCGGTGACGTGATCCCCGAGATTGTGGCACCGGTCGTGGCCCTGCGCAACGGTACTGAGCGCGAGTTCGTCATGCCCGCCGAGTGCCCCTCGTGCGGTTCGCCTCTGGCCCCCGGCAAAAAGGGGGATGTGGATCTGCGCTGCACCAACCCCCGTTCCTGCCCGGAACAGCTAACCGAGCGCGTGTACTACGCGGCCAGCCGAGGTGCCTTCGACATTGAGGCTCTCGGCTATGAGGCGGCTAAGGCTCTCACCGTCCCCGCGACCCCGGATACTCCTCCGCTAACGACCGAGGCGCATCTTTTCAATCTGAAGCCCGAAGACCTGCGTGACGTGACCATTGAACGCGAGAAGAAGGTCAAGGGTGTGGGTACCGGAAAAATGGAGCGCGTGCCCTACTTCTATACGAAGCCGACCAAGGCTCGCCCCGAGCCGAAGCCGACAAAGAATACCCTGAATCTCTTTGCCGAGCTAGAGAAGGCTAAAGAGCAGCCGCTGTGGCGCGTGTTGGTGGCTCTGTCGATCCGTCACGTGGGCCCGACGGCTGCGCGTGCGCTCGCGACCGAGTTTGGTTCGATGCAGGCTATTCGCGAGGCGGATCGTGAGCGTCTGGCCTCGGTGGACGGGGTGGGTACTACGATTGCCGACTCTGTGCTGGAGTGGTTTGCTGAGGATTGGCATGCCGAGGTGGTTGACTCGTGGGCTGCTGCCGGTGTGCGGATGGAAGATAGCCGCGATGAGTCGGTAGAGCGCACTCTGGAGGGGCTGACCGTAGTCGTAACCGGAACGCTCAGCGGGTATACCCGCGATGGGGCGAAGGAAGCCATTATCTCTCGGGGTGGCAAGGCTTCCGGGTCGGTCTCGAAGAAGACTCATTTTGTGGTGGCCGGTGCAAATGCTGGCTCGAAGCTGGAAAAGGCTGAGGCTTTGGGACTGCGCATTCTGGATGAGAAGGGCTTTACGGCTCTGCTGTCCGGCGGGCCGGGTGCGGTCGGCGCGGCGGGGGAGTAAGGATAATCGCCCCCCGCTGTGCCGTAGGGCGAGGGGAATCCGTATGCCTATAGACCGTTCGGGCTCCGAAGCGCACTCTTCGGGGCCCGAATGCCAGATTTTGGTATTTGTAATTACCACAGGTTTAAGGGGTCTGGAGCACAAAAACACTCCGAAAGCGAAAAAATATTTAAAAAATATTTACACACCATTCAAAATGCGGCAGGAAGGAGTGATGGAACCTGTGATGATCCTCTCTTGCGAAAGAGTGAAACCAACTTAAACCCCTAGAAAACCCCAAAAACCAAGGGGTATCGGACGTGTGAATATGAGTTCCACCACAGGGTGAAAGTCGGCTTCCCTAAGAACCTGAAAGAACCCTGGGAGAACCGGGGATGTTCGCTGTGAAGCTAAAATTGGGTTGGAAACCGCCTCAACCTCGGCTATCTTGGAGACCATAAAGATTTTCGCAAGAGGATCGCCCGTTTGATTTCAGGCTTGGAATGCTTGAAACAATGCCCGGTTCTACCTCACGTCCCGATCGAGGATATGTCGCTCGATTCGCTACGCAAGTAGAGAATCATCCAAAGCAACATAAAATCGGTGGAGAGCCGCTCACATGGTAGAGCCAAGTAATTTTGACTAACCCATATCGTTATCAAAGGGTGAGCGGCGGCGCGCTAGAGTTCCGGGGACGGAACGAGCGCTGGCGGCCCCAAGGAGCATTATGAAGAACAATTCCACCATTCGTCGTTCCGCAGCAGCTCTCGCCATCGGTGGCGTTGCAGCAGCTACCATGTCGATGCCTGCTGCCAACGCAGCTGACGGCGCCACCTGGGACGCACTGGCACAGTGCGAGTCCGGCGGCAACTGGGACATCAACACCGGCAACGGCTTCTACGGCGGTCTGCAGTTCACCCAGCAGTCTTGGAACGGTGTCGGCATGTCCGGCTCTCCTGCGAACGCTAGCCGTGCACAGCAGATTGAGGCAGCTGAGCGCCTGCTTGCAATCCAGGGCTGGGGCGCATGGCCGGCCTGCTCCGCTAGGCTTGGCCTCTACGGCAAGACCGGCGCAGCACCCACCTACTCCGATCCCGGCGCAGGCACCTCCACCCCTGCACCCGCCCCCGTGGCTGCACAGTCGCAGACCCAGCAGACCTACACCGCTCCCGAGGCTGAGGTTGCACCGGCCGAGGAAGCACCCGCTGTTGAGGCTCCCGCAGCTCCCGTAGCTGAGGCACCCACCGTGGTAACCCCCAAGGTTGCCGCTGGCACCTACACCGTGCATCCCGGTGACACCCTCTCGCTGATTGCTGCAAAGCTTGGTGTTGCAGGTGGCTACCAGGCCATCGCAGATGCGAACACCGACATTGTCTACAACGTTGACCTGATTTTCCCCGGTCAGGTTCTGAACATCCCCGCCTAAGGACTAATCCTTAAGCGAGTGTTCTAGCGCTAATATCCCAACGCCCCGCTCCCCTTTTAGATAAGGAGCGGGGCGTTGAGTTTTAATCCGCACCCTGCACAATAGTCCTCGAGTAGCCGCAGGGTTCCTCCCGCACCGTAGGCTTAAAGCCTCCGGGCAAGACGGAAAACCCAACCTCCACTACACTAGAGAAGGACATAAAAACAAAACTACGGGAGAACCATGTCTGCCATCACCTTTGAACAGGTCAAGCACCTGGCATCGCTGGCACTCATTGAGATGACCGATGAAGAACTCACCGCGATGACCTCTGAGCTTGATGTCATCGTCACATCCGTTGAGACCATGTCGCAGAAAGCAACTGCTGATATCCCCGCGACCAGCCACCCGATCCCCCTCGAGAACGTCTTCCGCGAAGACGTCCCTGTCACCACCCTCACCCAGGACGAGGCGCTCTCCGGCGCCCCCGACGCACAGGACAGCAAGTTCCGCGTGCCGGCAATCCTCGACGAAGACTAAGAGGAGAACACCTCAGTGAACGAATTGATTCAGCTTACCGCCGCAGAAGCAGCCGCCAAGCTGGCTGCCGGCGAAATCACCTCCGTTGAGCTCACCCAGGCGCACCTGGACCGTATCGCCGCAACCGACGGCGCACCCCTGAGCGAGAACCGCGCCGATGGCAAGAGCGGCCTCAACGCCTTCCTACACCTCAACGCCGAAGAGGCCCTCGCCACTGCGGCAACCGTCGACGCAGACCGTGCGGCTGGCAAGGAACTGCCCCCGCTGGCCGGTGTTCCCATCGCCCTCAAGGACCTCATTGTCACCAAAGGACAGCCCACCACCGCGGCATCGCGCATGCTCGAAGGCTGGATGAGCCCCTACGACGGTACCGTTACCCGTAAGGTACGCGAGGCCCGCATGCCGATCCTCGGCAAGACCAACCTCGACGAATTCGCCATGGGCTCCTCCAATGAGCACTCGGCCTTCGGCGTAGTCCGTAACCCCTGGGCCCTCGACCGTACCCCCGGCGGCTCCGGTGGTGGCTCCGCAACGGCCGTCACCGCCTTCCAGGCACCCCTGGCGCTGGGTACTGACACCGGCGGGTCCATCCGCCAGCCCGCAGCGCTGACCGGTAGCGTTGGCGTCAAGCCCACCTACGGCTCCGTCTCCCGCTATGGCGTTATCGCAATGGCCTCCTCCCTCGACCAGGTCGGCCCCTGTGCCCGTACCGTGCTCGACACCGCCCTGCTGCACGAGGCTATTGCCGGCCACGACCCGCAGGACGCCACCTCCCTACCCGACGCCCCCGGCAACTTTGTTGAAGAAGCCAAGGCAGGTTCCGAGGCCGCACGCAAGGGCGACCTGTCCGGCCTGCGCGTCGGCGTCATCAAGGAACTCGGGGGCGGCGACGGCGAAGGCTTCGAACCCGGTGTGCTCGCACGCTTCCGCGAGTCCGTTGAGGAACTGCGCGCAGCCGGCGCAGAAATCATTGAGGTCTCCCTGCCCTCAGTCACCGAGGCCATTAGCGCCTACTACATGATCATGTCCTCCGAGGTCTCCTCCAACCTCGCACGCTACGACGGTGTGCGCTACGGCCTGCGCGTCGTACCCGAGGACGGCCCCGTCACCATCGAGCGCGTCATGGCCGCAACCCGCTCCGCAGGTTTCGGTCACGAGGTCAAGCGTCGCATTATCCTCGGCACCTACGCCCTGTCCGCAGGCAACTTCGACGCCTACTACGGTGCCGCGCTACGCGTACGCACCCTCATTCAGCGCGACTACGCCGCCGCCTTCGAGCAGTGCGATGTGCTGATCTCCCCGACCGCGCCCTCCACCGCATTCAAGCTTGGCGAAAAGATCGAAGGCGACCCCATGGCTATGTACCTGGGCGACGTCGCCACCGTGCCCGTCAACCTGGCCGGTGTGCCTGCGCTCTCCCTGCCCGGCGGCCTTTCCGAGGACAACAACCTGCCCGTCGGTATCCAGTTCACCGCACCCGCACGCGAGGATGCACGCCTCTACCGCGTCGGTGCAGCCTTGGAAGCACTGCTGACCGAAAAGTGGGGCGCACCTTTCTACAAGGGCCTGCCCGACACCGAAACCCTGATCCGCGACTTTGACTTTGGGGGAACCAAGTAATGAGTGAAGAAGTCCTCAGCTTCGAAGAAGCCATCGAAAAGTACGACCCGGTCCTCGGCTTCGAGGTACACGTCGAGTTGAACACCAAGACCAAGATGTTCGACTCCGCACCCAACGAGTTCGGCGATACTCCGAACACCAATATCACCCCCGTCTCGCTCGGCCTGCCCGGCGCGCTCCCGATGGTGAACAAGACCGCCGTCGAATCCGCCATTAAGCTTGGTCTGGCGCTGGGTTGCGATATTGCGGACAAGTCCTACTTCGCCCGCAAGAACTACTTCTACCCGGACTCGCCGAAGAACTTCCAGACCTCCCAGGCGGGCGGCCCCATCGCCGAGAATGGCTCCCTGGACGTTGAGCTCGAAGACGGCACCATCTTCACCGTCGAGATTGAGCGCGCCCACATGGAGGAGGACGCTGGCAAACTGACCCACGTTGGTGGCGCCGCCGGCCGCATTCAGGGTGCAAGCTTCTCCCTGGTCGACTACAACCGCGCCGGCGTGCCGCTCATTGAGATCGTGACCCGCCCCATTGTCGGTGCCGGTGAGCGCGCGCCCGAGCTGGCCCGCGCCTACGTGGCCGCCATCCGCGATATCGTGCGTTCCCTGGGTATTTCCGACGCTCGCATGGAGCGCGGTAACGTGCGTTGCGACGCCAACGTCTCCCTCATGCCCAAGGGCGCAGAGAAGTTCGGTACCCGCTCCGAGACCAAGAACGTAAACTCCCTGCGTTCGGTCGAGCGCGCCGTGCGCTACGAGATTCGCCGCCACACAGCGATCCTCGAGCGTGGCGAGAAGGTCACCCAGGAGACCCGCCACTGGCACGAAGATACCCGCGAGACCTCCTCGGGTCGCCCCAAGTCTGACGCCGACGACTACCGCTACTTCCCCGAGCCGGACCTCGTCCCGGTCGTGACCAATAGCGAGTGGATTGAGCGTCTGCGCGCCGAGCTCCCCGAGCCGCCGGCCGAGCGCCGCCGTCGACTCAAGGGCGAATGGGGCTACTCCGATGAAGAATTCCGCGACGTGGTCAACGCCGGCGCACTCGACGTGATCGAGGAGACCGTTGCCGCAGGTGCCACCGCGGCCGCAGCCCGCAAATGGTGGATGGGTGAGATTGCTCGCCGCGCCAAGCAGGCTGAGGTTGAGCTCACCGCCCTCGGTGTGGAACCCGCAACCGTGGTCGCCCTTGAGGCTCTCATCGGCGAAGGTAAGATTAATGACAAGATTGCCCGCCAGGTGCTCGAGTTCGTCCTCGCCGGCGAAGGCACCCCTGCCGAAATTGTCGAGGCACGTGGACTGGCGGTGGTTTCCGATGACAGCGCGCTCACCGTAGCCGTTCAGGAAGCACTGGCAGCAATGCCCGACGTTGCCGACAAGATTCGTGCCGGTAAGATTCAGGCAGCCGGCGCTATCGTCGGTCAGGTCATGAAGGCTACCCGCGGTCAGGCTGACGCCGCCCGCGTGCGTGAGTTGATCCTGGCCGAGTGCGGCGTGGAGGGCTAAGCTCTTCTGGCTGACCCGGTTCTAAGGAAAGAGGCGCTGTCTCCCGTGCGGGAGGCGGCGCCTCTTTTGCTCTCTCAGGTTCCGCACGGGAAGCGTGCTCCGCTTGGTTCCGCTTGGAAAGACGGGTATCGTCCTCGTTCCTACAGGTAGGGGGTGGGTACGCTATACCCTTCCTCTGCTCCTGCAGGGGAACCCACCCTCTCGGG
>CAUQVM010000041.1:0-12481 GCA_963521575.1 uncultured Rothia sp. | reverse complement strand
ATAAAACCCGCCGGTGCCCATCACCATATGGTGATGGGCACCGGCGGGTTTTATCCGATTCGCTACTTAGCTGAACCCGCTACTTGGAGGGGTAGAACGGCACATTGTAGCCGCCCATACGTTCCAGCACACGAATTACCTGGCAGGAGTAGCCGAACTCGTTGTCGTACCAGAGATAGACAATCGCCGAATCATCGGTTACCACGGTGGCTAGCGAATCCACAATGCCCGCAGTGCGCGAACCCACAAAGTCGTTGGATACCGCCTCGTGAGAATCGGAGTAGCCCACCTGGCGACGCAACTTGCCGTCAATAGACTCGCGGCGGAAGAGCTCGTTCAGCTCCTCCTTTGAGCCGGCCGGCTTGGACAGTTTTACGTTCAGGATTGCCATGGAGACATCCGGGGTGGGAACGCGAATCGCATTACCGGTCAGCTTGCCCTCCAGCTGCGGCAGAGCCTTCGACACGGCCTTGGCGGCACCGGTCTCGGTAATTACCATGTTCAGCACGGCGGAACGGCCACGACGATCGCCCTTGTGGAAGTTATCAATCAGGTTCTGATCGTTAGTGAATGCGTGCACGGTCTCGACGTGGCCGCGCTCCACACCGTAGGCGTCATCCAGAACCTTCAGGGCCGGGGTAATAGCGTTGGTGGTGCAAGAGGCTGCCGACAGGATCTGATCCTCGTCGGTAATAATGTTATCGTTCACGCCGAAGACAATGTTCTTCATATCGCCCTTACCCGGCGCGGTCAGCAGAACACGTGAAATACCGGGGCGGTTCAGGTGCTGTTCCAGCCCCGGAATATCACGCCAGCGGCCGGTGTTATCCACCAGCAGGGCATTCTCAATGCCGTACTCGGTGTAGTCCACGGTGGTCGGGTCCGAGGAGTAGATGAAGCGAACCGGCACACCGTTGGCAATGATGGTGCTGTTCTCTTCATCCACCTCGATAACGCCCTTGAAGGGGCCGTGTACCGAGTCGCGCTCCAACAGAGAGGCGCGCTTGAGCAGATCGTGCTCACCGTTCTTACGCACCACCACAGCACGCAGGTTCAGGCCAGCACCCAGCGAGGAGGCGCGTTCCAGTAGGATACGGGCCAGCAAGCGGCCGATGCGACCGAAGCCGTAGAGCACTACATCCTGCTCCTTGGGCTTGTCGCCCTGATGGTTCACGGAATCACCCAGCTGCTCGGGCAGCCACATGGACAGCTCCGGCAAGCCGGCGTCGTGGTGCGCGTGGTGCAGAGCGGCGATGTTCACCGAGCAGGCGCCCAAGTTCAAATCAGCCAGGGCACGCACCAGCTCAAGGGAATGTGCGGGGTTCAGCGGCACGCCGTCAATCTGGGAGGCGAAATCATGCAGCTTTAGCAACTCAATGACGGACTTATTGACCAGGCTACGGCCATGAATGCTCAGCACCACGCCGTTTTCACGGTGCAGCTTGCCAATGAGAGGGATCAGTTCCTCAGCAGTGGCCTCACGGGTAACCCAGGTTGCGTTTGCAGTCGTCACAGATGACCTTCTTCCTAACTTCGTTGTCGGAGGGTAGGCGCGACGATGCTGTCGCGTCAACACCTAGTCGAGTCTCTGGGGACTCGGCATCAATTTAAGTCTAACCTGTACTCCTACTCGGAACGGCGAAAATTCAGGGATATTCAGGGTAAAAGTCAGAAGAGATGGAAGGGGATAAGCGCCCACCGCCGATAAGCCAACACAACCCCTCAAGAGGGAAAGAAAAACCACTTTAAATACCCACAAAAACGCACTCCACGCGAGGTCGTTCCCGGGTAAAATTGAAGCCATGTTGACTGTAATCGGTGAAGCACTCGTAGATGTCGTCCACCAGCACGACGGAGAAACCCACGCCTACCCCGGCGGATCCCCCATGAACGTCGCCGTTGGCGCCCGCCGCCTCGGCCACCCCACCAATTTCGTGGGTCATTACGGGGACGATACCTACGGCAAGAGCATTAACGAGCACCTGGAAGCCTCCTCCGTGGTGCTTCCCTTCGAATCTACCGCCGAGCGAACCTCCGTCGCCCAGGCCACTATCGGTGCAGATGGTGCCGCGGAGTACGAATTCGACATTGAATGGTCCCTCGAAACCATCGCCGAACAGCTCGCTGAACTCGCGCGCACCTCCGACGCAGTCCACACCGGCTCCATCGCCGCCATGCTCGAACCCGGCGCCCGCGTGGTTGCCGCAGCCTTTGAAGCAGCCCGCGACACCGCCCTGCTCAGCTACGACCCGAACTGCCGCCCCACCCTCATCCATAACGTTGACGAGGCACGTGCCTGGGCCGAGAAGTTCGTTTCCCTCTCCAGCGTTGTCAAAGCCTCCGACGAAGACCTACAGTGGCTCTACCCCGAGCGCTTCCTGGCAGATACCGCCCGTGCCTGGATTGACCTCGGCGCCGAGCTAATGGTCATTACCCGCGGTGAGGACGGCCCCATCGCCTACTCCAAGACCTACCCCGAGGGCATCAGCCAGCCCGCACACCGCGTGCAGGTCGCGGACACCGTCGGCGCCGGTGACTCCCTTATGGCAGCCCTCATTGCGGGCCTGCTTGACCGTGGCATTTGTGGTGCAGATGCTCGCAAGAAGATTGCTGCTCTGACCGCCGAAGACATTACCGAGCTACTACGCTTCTCCGCCACCGCGGCCGGCATTACCGTCTCCCGCGCTGGCGCTAACCCGCCCACCCGCGATGAACTCGTTGCCGTTCTAAACGGCTAAGATTTTACGCCCCGCCGGCGGATAGCTTACCTATCCGCCGGCGTCGCCATACCCACCGCATATCTCACCGTTGAGGAACACCATGACCAACCTTGGAACAGCACCCCTGCCCCGTGAACCCTACGCCGGCCTACCCGACCTACCCGAATTCACCCTGACCTCCACCGACATTCAGGACGGCGGTACCGCACCCGACTGGATGCTTTCGGCCCTCTTCGGACTGCCCGGTGGGCAGGACCGCTCCCCGCAGCTGTCCTGGAGCGGCTTCCCCGAAAGCACCAAGTCCTTTGTGCTGACCTGCTACGACCCGGATGCACCCGTCCCCTCCGGCTTCTGGCACTGGACCCTCTCCAATATTCCCGCCGGGGTGACTTCCCTCGAAGCCGGTGCAGAAACTCCGGCTGGTGCGCTCGCCCACCGCAATGATGCCGGTGTACCCGGGTTCTTGGGCGCGGCACCTCCGGCCGGCCACGGCCCGCACCGCTACATCTTCTGCGTCACCGCTGTGGACGTAGAGAAGCTTGATGTTGATGAGAACGCCACCCCGGCTGTCGTGAACTTCAACCTGCTCGGGCACGGCCTGGGCCGCGCCTTCCTGACCGTCACCTATGCGGCACCGGCTGAATAGCTATTACCCGCATATCACCAGTCCTACATCTTCAATCCGAAGGGCATAACCCCCTTGATTAAACTCATTGCCAGCGACCTGGACGGAACCCTGATCGGGCACGACTTCCGCTTCCGCCCGCGGACCCTGCACGCCCTCGAAGCCGCCCGCGCCGCCGGAATTGAGATTGTTTTTGTCACCGGCCGACCCAGCCGCTGGCTCACACCTTTGCGCGAGCAGACCGACTTTGATTCCTACGCTATTTGCTCGAATGGGGCCGTGGTCTACCACCTGGGTGCCGACGAGGTGGAGGAAGTTAACGGTGCCGATCCTGCGGTCATTGCCCGCACGCACGAGCTCCTCGAACCGATTTTCCCCAGCGCCACTTACACCCTAGAGACCGTGGATACCGTCTTTATCCAGGGCCCGTATGAGGGTGGAGAGGTACTTGAGGGTGCCCGCGTCATTGAGTCACGCATTGCGGATGCGCTTGAACGTATCGGCTCGACCCCGGTCATTAAGTACCTGATTCGTGTGCCCGGGATAGACCCCGATATCCTGCAGGCGCGTGTGCACCAGGCCGTGGGTGCGCTTGTGGCCGTCACACGCGGCGTGGTGGGTGAACCCCTGGTCGAGATGGGTGCCAAGGAGGTGAATAAGGGCCGGATCCTGGCGAAGTTTGCGGCGCGCCACGGTATTGAGGCCCACGAGGTGATGGCCTTTGGTGATATGCCCAATGACGCTGAGATGCTCTGCTGGGCTGGCGAGGGCTTTGCCATGGCCTCGGGACAGACTGCGCTTATTGAGAAGGTGGGGCGCACCTGTCCGGCCTTCAACGAAGACGGCGTGGCGCAGACAATTGAGGCGATGCTCGCCGAACGGTCCTAGCCACCCAGCACTAGCGGCTGAGCGAGCCTTCGCAGACATAACTCAGACATAAACTTTTACGTCTACATATAAAGAATTTGAGTCTAGATATAAAAATTTATGTCTAGACTCAAATTTTTGCATGAACAACGTGGAATGGACCTCCGAATGGTTGATCGAAACCATCAAACTACTGCGCGCTCACGGCAACGATACGCAGTTTATTGAGGTAAAAAAGCTCACGAAGGCTACTACGTCTTCACGAAACTTCTTCAAGAGAGCGCAATCGTGCGTGAAGGCGGTCGAGGCAACCGCAATACCGTGTACCGCCTGACCTAATCGAATACCTCATATGCGCAAGGCGGCCCGGATGGAAACCAAGCCATCCGGGCCACCTTGTGTACACCTTACGCCTCAGGAGCATCACTCCCAACAGGCGTCAGCATCAGGAGCCTAGTGTCCCTCGACGCTCTTCTCAGCGTCGAAGGGTTCCAGCGGGTCACCCGCAGCCTTCGTGAACTTCGCAATGAAGGTCATGAGGTGGAAAATAATCAGGGTCGCCGTGGTACCCAGAGCAATACCGGCGAAGACCATATCACCGAAGGCCCAGGTGAAGTCCGCGATACCCACAATCAGCGCTACGGCAGCGGTGGTCAGGTTAATCTGATTCGAGAAGTTCACGCGGTTCTCGCTCCAGATACGAACACCAAGCATGCCAATCATGCCGTACAGGACGGTAGCGGCACCACCCAGAACACCAGCGGGAACGGTTGCAATAGCTGCACCGAAGCCCGGGAAGAGCGACAGTACAATTGCGAAGATTGCCGCCACCCAGTACGCCGCGGTTGAGTACACCTTGGTCGCTGCCATGACGCCAATATTCTCGGCATAGGTGGTGGTACCCGAACCGCCACCCATGCCAGCAATAGTAGTGGCCAGGCCGTCCGCCATGAGGGCACGACCCGAGTAGTTATCCAGGTTTTCACGGGTCATCTGAGCTACCGACTTCACGTGACCAATATTTTCGGCCATCAACACCAGAATCACGGGGATAAACAGACCGGCCAGCTCCCAGTGGAACTCGGGGGTCTGGAAATGAGGCAGGCCAACCACACCCTGCTCCTGCACGGCCGCATCAATCTTGGAGAAATCAACCTCGCCGCGAATTACGGCGGTAATGTAGCCGATACCCACGCCCAGCAGAATAGACAGACGGCCGATAATGCCCTTAAACAGCACCGAAATCAGGATGATAGAGCACAGGGTCATCAGAGCGGTCACCGGGGAGACCATGAAGTTGTCCTTAGCGCTCTTAGCCAGGTTGAAACCAATAAGGGCCACAATCGAGCCGGTCACAATTGGCGGCATGAGCCTGGTCAGCCAGCCGGTGCCGGCAAACTGCACGATTAGACCCACCAGGAATAGGGCGGTACCCGCCATCACAATACCGCCAAGGGCACCACCCGGGCCGTGCGAGTTCGTGGCTGCCGCCAGGGGTGCGATGAATGCGAACGAAGAACCCAGGTAGGAGGGCACGCGGCCACGGGTCATTAGCAGGAAGAGGACGGTACCGAGACCCGAGAAGAACAGGGTCGTGGCGGGCGGGAAGCCGGTAATAATCGGCACGAGAAAGGTGGCACCGAACATGGCGACCACGTGCTGTGCACCGATACCGATGGTAATCGGCCAGGCGAGGCGCTCGCTCGGTGCCACAAAGGAACCGGGCTTAATGCTTCGGCCATCACCGTGAATCGACCAGTTAAAGCCGAAGGGGTTAGAGTTGCTCAAGGGAGCTCCTGAGGTGAATGTAGCGTATAAAATTCCACATTATTTTACGCGGTAGTTGTGGTCGCCTACACTCAGGATCCTGGAAATATGAGCAGGGATACTCTGAAATTAACTGCATATGCGGTTTAGGCTATTTTTTGTTTTGGTTGAGGGGATAAAAAATACCACCCACCCTATATATGTCTAGAAATACATATATAGGGTGGGTGGTGGAAGAACCTTATTTTAGAGACCTATCGTTTAGAGGGCTTCCTGACGAGCCTCCAGATGATCGTACTTCGACAGCTCGTAGCGAAGGTGACCTTCGGTCGGGGACTGAACCGGCAGGAAGGACGCCTCACGCAGACGGCGTGCGGTCGGAGACTGGGCTACGTAGCCGGCACCTCCAACAACCTGCAACTCAAAGTGAGTTGCAATGGTTGCAAAGTGCGAAACACCCAGGCGCAGGCTCAGCAAATCGCGACGCTCTGCGCGTTCCGGCTCAGAGGCCAGACGGATGAGCTCCTCACGCAGACTCTCGTACTCCGAGAGAATCAGCGGGAATTCGGAGCGGAAAATACCCTTCGAGACATCCAGATGCTTCGCGGCCTCCTGCAGGGCACCGGCAGCCAGACCCAGGCAGAAGGAGGACTGCACCAGCAGGAACGGTGCGGTTACGTCACGCAGGAAAGCCTCAATATTGTCGCTGAGGATATCCTCGCTTGGCACGAATACATCCTCGAAGGATAGGGTACCCGACTCGGTGCCGTTCAGTGCCAGCAGGTTGCGGTGGTAGTAGATGCTCAGACCCTCAACATCCTGACGAATGGTGACGATGTAGCGATCCGGGTGACCCTCGGGAGCGTTCTGCACAGCCACGGGAAGCACAATCACGCCGCCCGGATACAGGTTCGATGCCCAGGAGATGGAGCCGTTCAGCTTCAGACCGCCCTCCACGAGGGTGCCCTCCACCTTAATCGGTGCCAGGCCCGACGCCTCCTTGTACGCTGCAGCCATTGCGGTGGTACCGCTAACAGTTGCGTCTACCAGGCCAGCGGGTAGCTCGCGACCCGTTGCGTCAAAGAACGCAATGGTCGAACGGTGAGCCCACAGAGAGAACGCAGTCGAGGCGTCCTCGGTGGCCAGGTCGAAGGCCACGGAAACCTGCGGCACCAGGGAACCGCCATCTCGGCCCAGGGTAATCAGGCCATCCTTCGCGATTTCGCGGAGGGTTTCGAAGGGGGAGCGGTCGCCATTGTCAACAGCTTCGGCGTGGGTGCGGGCGAGGTTGAGAACCTGCTCGCGCTGGGGGTAGTCGTAGAGGGGCTCGAGGGTGAACTCGGACATGAGGCTTCTCCTATGCGGGGTGTGACGCGTCTACGCGTGCAGCTTGAACAGTCGGTCGATAGGGGTGCTGACGGCCTTGCGGGCGCGAACAACAGCATCTTCATCGGGTGCGTCGTAGAAGCAGAGGCACTTGGCGGTGTCTTCGCGAACGTAGGTGCGCAGGAAGGACACCTCGGGAACCTCGGCGTACTTGGGGGCGTTGGCCTTCTTGCGGGTCAGGTACTGTTCCATGGTGATTTCCGCGGGGATGTCCCACTCGACCAGGTAGTCGGCGTCCTTCTTGAACTTCTTAATGTCCTCGAGCTCTGCACCGACCAGGCGCACGGCGTCGGGGCCGGCAACGGTGGCGCGGTCGCCAATGGCTGCCGCCAGGTCGGGACCGAACGCGGTGTTCTCGGACTCAATGATGACGAAGACGATCTTGTGGTCTGCGGAGACCTGGGTTTCGATGAGCTCCGCACCCTTGGTCAGGGATGCGTTAACGGTTTCAATGAGGGCGGTTGCCTTGTCCTTGGATGCGGTGGCGGGGGTCAGTTCTACCAGGTACAGTGCCATGGTTCTCTCCTCAGGCTGGGGTTGCGTTCTTATGGGCGGGTGGGTTACCCGGCCGTTCTGGATTCACCTTAGACCTGCATTTGAAGGGGTGTCTAATAGATGTCCGTTTGTGGCGTAATGCGTCCATTTTTGACCTGGTTTTTCGTCATGCGGAGTCATCTGGAGACATAAAACGTCACAGACCCGGGTGTGGGAACCCCGCCCGCTGTGGAAGAGTTCTCGTGCGGATCATCAAACCCGGAGGCGCAGCTATCCACGCCGTCCTGCTCGTGCCGCAAAATCGTCGAGGGCGCGGAGGAGTGAGGAGATGAGTGAGTGTCCGGTCCGGCCGTTGCCGTCGGTGAATGGGTGAATCGTCTCAAATTGGGCGTGCGCAATAGCCGCCTGCGCGAGGGGATCAATATCGCGGCGGTTCATGAAGGCTGCAAGGTCTTCAAACGCGGCGGGAAGAGTTAATCATCGTGATGAACCCATGGGGCTTGCGGCTCCCATCCGAGAGCGGGCCAGGTAATGGTTGAGGGCATGCTTCCTTCTCCTGAGTGTTGTTTGTTGGTTGTGCTTGGGCGAGGTTCTTAATAAGACAATCCGCGCGGATTGTCTCATTAAGAAAACTCCCGGAACGCCCTTCCTCAACCTTCCCCTGAATCTTCTGGGAGTTCCGATTGCTAAAACGCATACAGTAGGGCCCCGAGCCCTTGAGAATTCAAGGAGTCGGGGCCCTTAGTCTAGTGAACGCACACCGTGTATTGGCAGCGAATCGGAGTGGCAAGCTAACGCCTTCGCAGCTACTTTACGCCGCGCATCATCTTCTGTACGGGCTTGTGCACCAGGAACAGCAGAATACCGGTCGCGATGGTGATAATACCCATCCAGGTGAAGTAGGGAACCTCGGTCTCCATGCTGTAGAACTGGGCCAGCCAACCGGAAAGGGCGGTACCCATTGCCACGGAGGTGAAGTACAGCGCCATCATGTTCACGCGGTGAGCCTTCGGCGCGAGCTTAGTCGCCAGCGAAGTACCGACCGGCGAAATAATCAGCTCGGCGATGGTGCAGACAAACAGAATCAGCACAATCCAGCCGACGTTCACGCTCTGAACGCCCGCCTGAGCCAGGAAGATCCAGAATGCCAGGCCAATAATAACCAGCGCCGCGGAGAACTTCACGGTGGTCACCGGCTGGCGGTCACCCCACTTGGTCCACAGGGCGGAGAACATCATGCCGAAGATGATAATGAAGACCGGGTTGATGGAGTTGACCAGGTTCGGGCTCAACTGCATACCCAGGATGTTCCAGTCGAGGCGCTCATCCGAGTACACGGCCATCACGGTGAACTGCTGCTGGTACAGGGCCCAGAACACGGCGTTAGCGATCCACAGGGGAATGAACGCGGCGACGCGGGAACGCTCATCAGCGGTGACATCCTTGGCGGTCAGCATCTGTGCGAACAGGGCGATAGCACCGATGAAGATGAAGACCATGACCCAGTTCTTGAGGTTGGCTGCGGTCATCAGGCCGGTTGCCAGCATGATGGCAAGAACAATGACGATGGCGCCCAGTGCTAGGAAGAAGTTACGCTTCTGAGCGGCGGTGAAGGGGGCGCCCACGTGGTGTACGGACTCGGGTAGGTTCTTGCGGGTCAGCGCGTACTGGGTCAGGCCGGCGGCCATACCGATGGCAGCCAGGCCGAAGCCCAGGTGGAAGCCACCGGCAGTCCAGCCCCAACCGGTCAGGAGCGGGCCGAGGAGTGCACCGGTGTTCACGCCAATGTAGAAGATGGTGAAGCCCGCATCGCGGCGGGAGTCGTGGTCACCGTAGAGTGAGCCAACCAGCACGGAGGCGTTACTCTTCAGGCCGCCCGAGCCGATGGCCACCAGGAGTAGACCAACCACCACGCCCGGCACGCCGGGGATGAGGGAGAGGGAGATATGGCCCGCCATAATGCCGATGGCGGAGTAGAAGAGGGTACGCTCGGGACCAAGGAGGCGGTCACCGAGGATGCCGCCCAGGATGGTCATGAGGTACACGACTGCACCGTACGCGCCGATAACGCCGGTGGCGAGGGACTGGTCTAGGCCCAGGCCGCCCTTATCAGCGGTGTAGTACAGGTAGTAGATCATGATGCCCTGCATGCCGTAGAAGGAGAAACGCTCCCACATTTCTACGGTGAATAGGTTCGCGAGCATGCGCGGGTGGCCGAAGAAGGTCTTAGCCTCCTGTGCTTCGGCACCGGGTGAAGTGGTGGTAGACATGATGCAACCTTTTTCTATCGCATCCGGGAATCTATGTGACCCGGATAATATGCCATCAATTCTATACTGTGACCAGTGCATATGTATACGCCGACTACTCCCGTATTTCGTACTGTGAACTTATATTTCATGTATAAAAACCGAAAAATACGGAGGATGTTTGGGCGAATATGCTCTGTTGTCGCCACGTAGCGTCTCCAGACAGAAAGGCGCTGAGGCACACGTTCTGAGAAGCCCGGCGGAAAATACGGAGGGCACAGCGCATCCGCCGCCCGTAGCGCTGTAGAGTGGAGCTACAAACCTGTACCGGGCAGTTCCGGGGTACTCCGCCGTACCCCGCCCGCCCTTCAATAAACTCCAGGAGAGAATTATGACTAACGTGCTTCCGGGTTCCGTACTCCAGGTCGACCCCCGCGATGTACCCGTCGGCGCCACCATTATTGATGTGCGTGAAGACCACGAGTGGGAGGCTGGCCACGCCACCGGCGCGCAACACATCACCCTCAGCACCCTCGCCGACCGCCTGGCCGAGCTACCCGCCCCCGGCGAGGACTTCTACGTCATCTGCCTGGGCGGCGGCCGCTCCAACCGCGCCGCAACCTTCCTGCATGGATGCGGCTATGCCGCCCACAATATTGCTGGCGGCACCGGTGCCTGGGCTGCAGCCGGCCTGCCTATGACCAGTGAAAACGGTCAGGAACCCGCCGTCATCCACTAGGACGACCTCTACAATGGAGTCCGTGACTGAATCTTCCGCGGACCCTAAGATGACCACCCCGAACGCTCCCGCTTCTGCTTCCCCTCATGCCCTGCAGAGCATCCCGTGGGATGCGCAGACGCGGGAGCTTGCCGTGCGCTCGCTTCCTTTCGCGGTGAACTGCGAGGAGGCGTACCCGCTGCTGACCGGTGGCGTCGAGTATTCCTTCTGGCTGGACTCGGCTCGCGAGGAATCGCCCATGTCCACGGTCTCCTACGTGGGAGCGGTGCCGGCCGAGCTGGCGCCCCTGCGCGTGGAGTCGGCGCGTGCGGCGGCTGAGTCTGGCACGGAAGGCCCCTTCGAACAGCTGGAGGCAACGCTCGTCTCCGCACCCCGCGTGCGCCCTGAGGATACCGCGGCCGCCGACCTACCGGAGGGCCTGCACGGCGGCTACGTGGGCTATTTCGGCTACGAGGCGCGTGCCGCTATGGGCTTGGAGCACGGCCACCCGGTGCCCGGCTACCTGCCTGCGCACGAGGCCCCCACTCCCGACTCGCTGTGGCTGCCGGCGGTACGCTACCTGGTGCACGAGCATGCCCGCCCGGGTCGTTCGGCGCGGAGCTGGTTGGTGGGTGACGCCCCCTGGTGTGAGGCGGCGGAGCAACTGCTGAGCACGGCAGGGGAATGCGCCTCCGAAAATACCCCCGAGCTCACCGAGCCCCTGCTCTTCCCCGCACCCCCAGCGGAAGCCTACATGGATTCCATTCGCGCTAGTCAGCACGAAATCTACGAGGGTAACAGCTACGAGGTGTGCCTGACCGTGCAGACGAGTGCGCGCATCCCCAATCCGAGCCCCGAGCTCTTCTTCGAGCTCTACCGCCGCCAGCGCACCCACAATGCGGCACCCTATGCGGCGTACCTGCGGTGCGGTGATTTTTCGGTGCTCTCCTCCTCCCCGGAGCGCTTTTTGAGCGTGGATACGCACCGCAACGCGCAAACCAAGCCGATTAAGGGTACGGTGCCGCGCGGCGCCACCCCGGAGGAAGATGAGGCCGCCGCAGCCTGGTTGCGCAGCGATGAGAAGACCCGCGCCGAGAATCTCATGATTGTGGACCTACTACGCAATGACCTATCTATGGTTTCCGAGCCGCACACGGTGCGTGTGCCGGTACTCATGGGTGTGGAGAGCTACTCGACGGTACATCAGCTGGTGTCCACGGTCAGTTCGCGTCTACGTGAGGGTGTGAGCGCGGTGGCTGCCGCGCGGGCGTGCTTCCCGGGCGGTTCGATGACGGGTGCGCCGAAGCCCTCGACCATGCAGATTATTGAGGGTCTGGAGAATCGCGCTCGCGGCGTGTATTCGGGGGCTCTGGGCTTTGTGTCGGCGGATGGCGCGGCAGACCTGTCGATTGTGATTCGTACGCTCGTGGCGCACGATGACGGCACAGTGACCCTGGCCGCGGGTGGCGCTATCGTGGCTGATTCCGACCCGACCGCCGAGTATGAGGAGATGCTCACAAAGCTACGCGCCGCCCTACCGCCGTCGGTGGGGCGCGTGGTGGAATAGCCTGCGCCGCCTGCACGTGAGCCGGTACACTGGAACTATGACTAAGCTTTCTGAAAACCTCCCCATTGAAGAAGCCCGTGAACGCCT
>CAUQVM010000040.1:0-12746 GCA_963521575.1 uncultured Rothia sp. | reverse complement strand
TCTCGGCCCTGCTCTGTTTCATTCACGGTATTATTTCTTCGCTGGCCCCGGGGAACCTATCCCCCTGCAGGGCCTGCCCGAATTTGGTGTGGCCGGTGGCCTATTCTTGCTGATTGGCTCTGCAATTGTGTACCTGTGGGTGTACTTTACAATTCAGAAGAGTAAGCGTCTGGGCCTGAAGGTCGGTCTGGTCTTTGCGATTCTGGGTGCTTTTGTGGCGATTCTGTCAATGATCGGCAACATTATCGACGCCCAGCGCTACGCTTTCGTACCTCTGTACGCGGCCTGGTTTATTGCCAATGTGCTGTGGATTCGCGCCTCCTTTGACCC
Organism: uncultured Rothia sp.; assembly: GCA_963521575.1. GTDB lineage: Bacteria > Actinomycetota > Actinomycetes > Actinomycetales > Micrococcaceae > Rothia. The sequence continues at coordinate 12,416 of CAUQVM010000040.1, read as the reverse complement.
CGCCGTCAAGCATTTCCTGAAGTAGGATGCGGAGGGCCGCTGTATCCGTTTCCCCCGCCCCGCCAGGGGAAAAAGCGCCATAATATGCCTTCTAGAACGCCCGGATAGTCCATCCGGGCGTTCTGCTGTGCTCCGGGTAGGGCTCTGGTCTAAAATGGATAGGATTATGCGCTCCGTAGCTGTACCCGGGTCGCGGACAAGATACGCCGCACCCGTCTCTACGGTGCAATACCCATGGTGATACACGCCAACCGGCCCCATGGCGCCGGTGGTACGCAGAGAAGAGTGACAATGACCGATTCCGTGCAGGAACACGAGGGCCTCAGGAGCCCCGCTCAGGTTCTCGCCCACATCGCGAAGGTTCTAGAAGAAAACCCTGAGAATGGCTTGGACGCCGTCCGTGAGGCTTTCGAAGCTGAGCGTGAGCGCGCCAAGCAGGAAATCCGCGAGAAGGCGAATGACTTCGACAGCCTCAAGGAGGTGCGCCTGAGCTTCTTCGGCGAGAAGGGCGTCATCAGCGTTGCCAACCGCCAGATGCGTGACCTCCAGAACCAGCACAAGGGCCCGGTGGGCAAGCTACTGGGTCAGGCCCGCGCGGCTCTGACTGAGGTGATTGAGGCACGTACCAAGGAGCTGGAAGCTGAGCGTGAGGCACGTATCCTAGCTGAGGAGGCCGTGGATGTCTCAGCAGCCTCGCCCCGCCGTTCCCTGGGCGGCCGCCACCCCATTGCCCTGATGCAGGAGCGTCTAACCGACATCTTCGTCGGCATGGGCTGGGAGGTTGCCGACGGCCCTGAGCTGGAGTCCGAGTGGTACAACTTTGATGCCCTGAACATTAAGCCGGACCATCCGGCTCGCGAAATGCAGGACACCTTCTACGTTGAGCCGAAGAACGCTCACCTGCTGTTGCGCACCCACACCTCCCCGGTGCAGATGCGTTCGTTGCTCTCACGGGAACTACCCCTGTATATTGTGTGCCCCGGCCAGGTGTACCGTACCGATGAGCTGGACGCCACTCATACTCCGGTCTTCCACCAGATTGAGGGCCTGGCCGTAGACAAGGGCCTGACCATGGCAGATCTGAAGGGAACCCTGGAGTACATGGCCCGCGCCATGTTCGGCGAAGAGGCCAAGATTCGCCTGCGCCCGAATTTCTTCCCCTTCACTGAGCCCTCCGCTGAGCTGGACCTGTGGCACCCCAACGCCAAGGGCGGCCCCCAGTGGATCGAGTGGGGTGGCTGCGGCATGGTAAACCCCAACGTTCTACGCGCCGCCGGCGTCGACCCCGAGGAGTACTCGGGCTTCGCCTTCGGTATGGGTATTGAGCGTACCCTCATGTTCCGTAACAACGTCGCCGACATGCACGACATGGTCGAGGGCGACATCCGTTTCTCTGAGCAGTTCGGGATGGAGATCTAAATTATGCGTATTCCCCTGTCATGGCTGCGCGAGTTCGTGCCGGTCGCTGAGGACGCTTCGGCTGAAGACCTGATGGCCACCCTGGTGAAGGTTGGCCTGGAAGAAGAAGACGTTCACCGCCCCACCGATGAAATGTCGGGCCCGATTGTGGTCGGCCAGGTGCTGTCGATGGAGCCGGAGACCCACTCCAACGGTAAGACCGTGAACTGGTGTCAGGTGCGCGTTGTACCCGAGGGTCAGGAACAGACCCTGACCGGCAAGGGCATTGAGCCCTCCGGGGTGCAGGGCATCATCTGCGCCGCCCACAACTTCGTACCCGGTGACAAGGTCGTGGTGACCCTGCCCGGCGCCGTACTGCCCGGCGGTTTCGCGATTACCGCACGCAAGACCTACGGCCACAAGTCTGCCGGTATGATTGCCTCGACCCGCGAGCTGGGTATCGGCGAGGATCACGGCGGTATCCTGGTGCTCTCGACCCTCGGTTTGGATCCCGAGGTTGGTACTGACGCTATGGAACTGCTAGGCCTGTACGATCAGGCCGCCGAGGTGAACGTTACTCCGGATCGCGGTTACGCCTTCTCGCTGCGCGGCATTGCGCGTGAGTGGTCCCATGCGACCGGTTCCTCTTTCGAGGACTTTGTGCTCGCCTACGGTGAGCGCGCCCCCGAGGCGAACTCCGCCGGCCACCCTGTGGTCCTGCGTGATGACGCCCCGATCCACGGTAACCCCGGTTGCGTGCGCTTCGTGATGCGCGAGGTTTCCGGTGTGAAGGCTGAGACCCCGGTTCCGACCTGGATGTTTTCGCGTCTGCGTCTGGCTGGCGTGCGTTCGCTCTCGCTGCCGGTTGATATCTCTAACTACGTAATGCTGGAGACTGGGCAGCCGTTGCACTTCTACGATGCTGACAAGGTTCAGGGTGAGATTGTGGTGCGCCGCGCAGTGGCCGGCGAGAAGCTGGTGACCCTGGATGGTGTGGAGCGTACTCTGCACCCCGAGGACATCGTGATTGCCGATGATTCGGGCGTGATCGGCTTGGCCGGTGTGATGGGTGGCGCCTCCACTGAGGTAAGCGATTCAACGACTCGCATCCTGATTGAGGCTGCTCGCTTTGATGAGGTGTCGGTGGCTCGCACCGCACGCCGTCACAAGCTGATTTCTGAGGCATCGAAGCGTTTTGAGCGCGGCGTTGATCCGCAGATTCAGGCTGCTGCCGCTCAGCGTGCGGTGGAGCTACTGGTTGAACTGGCTGGCGCGCAGGTTGAGCCGGGTGTTACTGACGTGTCCCTCGGTTATGAGCCGGTTGTCATTGATCTGCCGGCTGATTACACTGCCGGCCGCATTGGCGTGGATTACTCGCCGGAGCAGATTGAGTCGTGGCTGCGCGAGATTGGTTGCTCGGTGGAGCGTACCAATACCGGCTACGCGGTGACCGTGCCGTCTTGGCGCACCGATCTGCGTGCGAAGGAAGACCTAACCGAGGAAATCGCCCGCATCGACGGCTACGAGAACATTCCCGCAACCTTGCCGCCGGCGCCCGCTGGCCGCGGCTACACTCCGGAGCAGGCGGGCAAACGCCGTGCGCTGAACGCTCTGGCAGCAGCCGGCCTGACCGAGGTCTTCGCCTACCCGTTCGTGTCGGCTGACGCGAATAACCTGTGGTCTGCCCCCTGGGTGAGTACCCCCGAGAACCCGGTGACCGAGGTGCCTTCGATCCGCTTGGAGAACCCGATTTCTTCGGCCGAGGGTTGGATGCGTCGCTCGCTATTGCCGGGTCTGGTTGAGGTACTCAAGCGCAACCTTTCCCGCGGCTTCAAGAATCTGGCAATCTTCGAGTCGGGTCATGTGTTTATTCCGGGGGAGAAGCTGGGCTCAGAGTCCATTCCGCCGCTGGGTGTGCGCCCCTCTGATGAGGTGCTGGCAGACCTTAACGCCGGTATTCCGGAGCAACCTTCGTTTATTGCCGGTTTGCTGACCGGTACCGAGCACGAGGCGATGCCCGGTGCGACCGCTCGCCCCTACGATTGGCGCGATGCTCTGGACGCTGTGCGTCTGGTAGCCGATGTGGTGTCTGCGTCCATCAGCTTGCGCAACGGCGTGCATTCTGCCTTCCACCCGGGTCGCGTGGCGGAGGTTCTGGAAGCAAACGGTGAGCGTGTTGGTTTTGCCGGTGAACTGCACCCGAAGCTGTTGCAGGAACTGAATCTGCCCGAGCGCACCTGCGCCTTTGAGGTGGATTTCTCAGCCCTGTTTGCGCATCGCGCCGAGGTGCATCAGGCTGTTCCGGTGCGGACCTATCCGGCAGCAACCCAGGATGTGGCCCTGCTGGTGGACCGCAACCTGCCTGCTTCCGAGGTGGAGCGTGTACTGCGTTCCGGCGCCGGTGAGCTATTGGAGGATATTCGCGTATTCGATGATTACCGCGGTATTGGTATTGACGAATCGAAGAAATCCTTGGCTTTTGCCCTGCGTTTCCGGGCGGCGGATCGTACGCTGACTGCCGATGAAGCCTCGGAAGCTCGCGAGGCTGCCGTGGCCGCAGCGGTCGAGCAGTTGGGAGCTGAAGCTCGCGTCTAAAGACGAAGCGTAGCTGTAAGGCTACGGGAGTAATACTGACGGGGTGGGAGTGAGAGCTTCCGCCCCGTCGGCTGTATTTTGCTCCATTTTTGCTTGCGCAATGGAGTGTGTAATGTTCTCGGGTGTCGACCACAAAATATCCATGCCTGTCAGAGAGCATATAGAGCGCGGGCTTGTACTTTTTGTTGGTGAACCTTTACCAATATGGGTACCCTAGAAGGTAGATAATCCGAGGGAGAGATAGAAAATTATGGCTAATCGAGAGAACTCGCACGAACGGGATGAGCACCTGCAGAATAGTAGTTCTGAGGATACCTCGTCCGATGATTTCCTCTACGAGGACTCTGATGAATACGACGCCGAGTATGAAGAGTATGACGGCGACGAGGACGATGAGGATGACGAGGACGACGAAGTCGAGGAAAGTGAAGGAGAGGAAGGAAACTCCTCCCTCTTCGCTATGAGCGAGGATGAGCTGGAGGAACGCCCCGGCGTGAACTGGCTGTCGGTGCTATCTGCTGTTGTGGCGGTAATTCTTGCCGTTATTCTGGCAGTGGTGGGTGTTCGTGCCTTTGCCTCGGTAAATGCGAATGCCGAGTATGCCGGTAAGAGCTGGGTGATTCAGGGAACCTATCAGGATTTGACTCCCGACCTGATTACCAAGGATAACGTGGCGCGCTATAAGGGCAACCTTCCGGCGGATGACTCTCTCAACGATAAGACCTATGTGTCGAATCTAAAGGACAAGTATAAGGTCAGTTCCGGAGCCTCGGTTGAGTTCCGAGGCTCGCAGACCGGCGATGTTGCCTCTGAGTTCCCGCGTGAGGTAGACGGCCTACTGGTGGAGAAGGAAGGCCAACTGGAAGTCGTCTACACCGCTGAGAAGGGTACCCTGAAGCCGATTACCGATGCGAAGGTGAATGCCGATCGCTTGGGCGGTATTTTCAGTATTGTGGGTGCAGTTGTGGCGCTGCTGGGTGGTATGGCCCTGGCAGTATGGCTGAACCGCCGTTCACGCAATGTTGAGTATGAGGATTTGGACGGTCTGGTGGAAGACGAAGACTAGGCAACGCGGTAGCGTATATGCGCTAGCTGCTTGGGGGAGCCCGCTTTCAGCGGGGTGCGTGATGGCGTACCCGCCGGAGGTGGGCTCCTCTTGTGTTATGCAAGGAACGGGAGATTATGCGTACGGGCGTGTATCTACACGCCGTATCCGGCTACTTTGGGGCGACATATGGTGAGATAAGCCCCAAATTTTACGTCAAATATGAGAATAATCCATATCTAACCCGCATATTTATGTGTATATGTATTATCTTGGGTAGTGAGGATTATTGCTCTGTTCCACCGACGGACAGAAACAAACAGAATATTCTCGCTTCGTGATTGGCACCGTAGGAAGAAGAGATCATATGCCTTTCCCCTCGACCAAGATCGCGCGTCAGGCCCGCATTATTGAGCTTCTGCAGACCCGGCATGTACGTTCCCAGGCTGAACTGGCGCAGTACCTGACCGATGATGGTATGAAGGTAACCCAGGCAACCCTTTCCCGTGACCTGGTAGAGATTGGAGCCGAGCGCATCCGTGATGAGGGTGCCGGCCTAATTTATGCTGTGCCGAATTACCCGGCTCGTCGCGGCGGCGGCTCCACGCCTGATGCTCGCATGATTTCCCTATTTAAGGAACTCCTAATTACCGCTGAAGGCTCGGCGAATATCACGGTCTTGCGTACCCCTCCGGGAGCCGCACAGTTCTTAGCTTCCTCGATTGATCAGGGCGGGTTGGATACGATTCTGGGCACGATTGCCGGTGACGACACGGTCATGGTGGTTACCCGAGACCCCAACGGCGGAGCTGCGCTAGCAGAGAGCTTCCTCGACTGGTCTGTAGCCCAGTAACATTCGGGGCGTATCCTACCCCACACTTTGAGCACGTCTAACACCGGCCAAGGTAAACCCCTTTACGTGCACTTATATACCGTTGAGATGCACCTTTTCTAATAGTTTGCTTTTGAGATTTATCTAATGCACAAAAATTCTTCTGCTCGGCACAATATTGCGTTTCTTCTAGCAGAGGCGGTGGCCTCAGAGGCAGCGCCCTGGCCAGCTCTTGTGCTACCCACAGCCGATAGTAACGAGGGGATGCTGACGGTGAGCTACGCCGAGCTGGCGTCTGCAGCTGCCGGAGTCCGGCGTCATCTGGTAGCCCTGGGCGTTGAGCCGGGGGATCGGGTGGCCCTGTCCATGCCGAATGTTCCGCTTATGCCGGCTCTGTACTACGGCATTGTTGCTCACGGTGCGATTTGCGTACCGCTGAACCCGCTACTCTCTGGCCCCGAGCTGGAGTATCACCTACGGGATAGCGGCGCGAAGGTTCTCTTTGCCTACGAGGGTACTCGCCTAGCGGAGGAAGCCTCCTCGACGGTATCGATAAAGAGCGGATCGGTGCACTGCGAGATTTTGGGTAGCGTATCGGCTTCAGCTTTGGCTCCTTTTGACGAGCTCGAGCTTCACCTGAGCCCCGTCCCGGTGGATGCACAGGATCCGGCGATTATTCTATACACTTCGGGCACAACCGGACGGGCAAAGGGTGCCACCCTCAGCCACGCAAATATCCTATCGAATGCACGTAGTTGCGTTGAAGTTTTTGGGTTTACCGCTGATGACATGATCTTTGGCGGTCTGCCGCTCTTTCACGCCTTCGGACAGACGGTTTCAATGAACGCCACATTTGCAGCGCAGGCTACGGTGGCCCTGTTGCCGCGCTTTACTCCGAATCAGGCTCTGGATTTGATGGAGTCAGCCGGTGTATCGGTGCTGGCGGCCGTGCCGAGCATGTACGTATCATTGGCGGCTTTAATGGCGGAGCAACCGGAGCGTCGCGATTGCCTGCGGGGTGCAGTTCGTTTTGGTATCTCGGGCGGTTCACCTTTGCCCGCACCCGTGCATGAGGCGTGGAAGCGCCTGGCGGACTGCACCGTCTACGAGGGCTACGGGCTGAGCGAAACCTCGCCTGTGGTCTCCTTTAACCAGGCTACCTTTGGAATGGTGCTCGGTTCGGTGGGGCGTGTACTACCCGGTGTGCAGGTACAAGTACGGAATGCAGCGGGAATCGTGCAGGCTGCGGGCGAGGCCGGGCAACTATGGGTACGCGGCGAGAACGTAATGCTCGGTTACTGGAACAACCCGGAGGCTACCGCCTCGGTTATGGACGGCGAGTGGTTTGCGACCGGTGATGTAGCGAGCGTGGACGCTGACGGCAATATCTTTATTGTTGACCGCATCAAGGATATGGTCCTACGCAACGGCTACTCGGTATACCCACGTGAAATTGAGGATGTGCTGTACACCCACGATCAGGTGCAGTCCATCGCGGTGCTTGGTCTGCCGAACGAACGTGTAGGTGAGGAAGTGGTCGCGGTGGTAGTTCCGCGCCCGGGTGCGGATGGAGGAGTGTTGCAGGCCGAGCTGGATGCCCTGGCGCGCACCCGCCTGGCAGCCTATAAATATCCTCGCCGCTACGTACTGGTGGATGAGATGCCGCTGGGCCCCACGGGCAAGATCCTGAAGCGCAACTTGCGCGCTCGGCTGCTGGAGGAGATGACAGAAGAAAATTAATGCTCGAAGAGGGTAGAATTCTCTAAGCGGTTTATGCCGCCGAAGAATCTGGGCCGGTTCGGTCCGACGCCCCTCACGAAAGAGAGATCATGAGCGTTTCCGCTTCTGAGACTACCCCCATTGAGCAGCGTATTCCCGCCGCCTGCGCCACGATTCCGGGCTATCCGCACGAGGGTATCCTTTTCTACGACGTGACGACTCTCTTTGCGAACGCCGAAGTGTTCAAGGCGTGCATTGATGAGCTGGCCGCACGCTTCGAGGGCGAATTTGACGTGGTCGCTGGCGTGGAGGCACGCGGCTTTCTTCTGGCATCTGCCCTAGCCTACGCTACGGGCAAGGGCATTATGACGGTGCGTAAGGCGGGTAAACTACCCCGCGAGACGTACCGTGAAGAGTACGCGCTGGAGTACGGCACGGCAGCGATTGAGATTCACTGTAGCGATTTTGCTCCCGGAACTCGTGTGCTGATTCTAGACGATATTTTGGCCACCGGCGGGACCCTGGAGGCAGCGGTGAAACTGGTGGAGCGAGCCAACCTAAAGGTTGCCGGTGCGGCGGCTCTTCTGGAACTGGATGGCTTAGGTGGCCGCGGTGTACTGGACGGCTACCGCGTGGAAACCCTAAGCCTGGTTTCCGAGTAGTGAACTGCTGATAAGAATGTAAGCAGCTTCCCAGCAGATTTTCTGCCCTTGAGATGGCCTGCGAGGTGCTCTTTCCGACCCGTTTGGAAGGAGCGCCTCGCTGTTTAATGCCCTGTGGTATCAGTGTCTTCTGCTGAGCGTTATATTTTCTGCGGCTTCAACCCATCCTGTAAAATGGTGACCCGTATTTTTGGGCGCCATCCGCGCGCCCACCCCTGGACACCCTAGGTTGAAGGAGCTTGCGTGTCGTCTGAATCTTTATCCCATCAGCCCCAGGATTCTTTGGATTCTTCAAAGGTTGAACAGCTTTTTGCCGAGCAGCTGGCGGCCGAACGCGAGTACGTGTCCCGCGTATATACCCGACTGGATGAGCTCCGCGAAGAGACCGAAAGCAAGCTGAAGGATGTACGCAAGAATCAGGCGGTGGGCGGTCACCAGAACCGTTCGGAGCGTGACTCATTTGCAACCCACTACGAAGACCGCCTGGCCCAGCTGAATGCGGTGGATTCCCGCCTGACCTTCGGCCGTCTGGGCCTGGACAGCGACGGCGTAGATGCCGTACGCTATATCGGCCGTATCGGTATTACCGACAGCAACCAGCGCCGCCTGCTTATGGATTGGCGTGCTCCCGAGGCCGGTACGTTCTACCAGGCCACCGCATTTCAGCCGATGGGCGTACGCCGTCGCCGCCACCTAATGCTGGAAGGCCGCACCGTCGTCAATATTGAGGACGAAGTTTTTGACTCGGACATGCTGGAAGATTCCGATTCTCTGCACGGCGAGGGTGCCCTGCTGGCTGCGCTGAATAAGAAGCGCACGGGCCGTATGGGCGATATTGTGGCAACGATTCAAGCTGAGCAGGACGCGATTATCCGCTCGGAGCTTCCGGGCGTACGCGTGGTCCAGGGTGGTCCGGGTACGGGTAAGACCGCGGTAGCGCTACACCGCGCCGCGTACTTGCTGTACACGAACCGTGAACGCCTGTCGAAGGCCGGTGTGCTGGTGGTGGGTCCCTCTAATTCCTTTATGTGGTACATCGAGCGGGTGCTACCGTCGTTGGGCGAGACGGGCGTGGTGATGGCTTCGCTGGCAACCCTGTACCCGGGGTTGCGCGCTGTTCCCGAAAACGACCGTGCGGTAGCTGCCCTAAAGGGCGATTTGCGCATGGTGAAGGTCATTAAGCGTGCGGTAGCTGACCGGCAGAAGGTACCGCAACAGGTTCAACGTCTAAACGTTGAGGGCACGGACGTCGAGCTAACTCCGGAGATGGTGCGCTCGGCTCGTGCGCGTGCTTGTTCGACCGGCAAGCCGCACAACGATGCCCGTGAAACTTTCGTAAAGATTCTGCTGAAGGAGCTTACTGCTAAGCTGGACGATCAGCTGAACCGTGCGGCTGGCCGCGTGGTGGAGCGTCCTTACCTGCAGGATGATGTACGCGCCTCTATGGACGTGCGCCGCGCTCTGAACCTGGCGTGGATGCCGCTTTCGCCCGAGACGCTACTGCGCTCGCTGTTTTCGAAGCCGCACTACCTGGAGTCGGCAACCCGCGAGCTGTCGAAGGCAGAGCGTACTCTGCTGGCCCGCTCTGCGGACGCTCCTTTCACTGAAGCGGATGTACCCCTGCTGGATGAGGCGGCTGAACTACTGGGTGATTTTTCGAAGGTGACCGGTGCCGCGGCTGCTGCGCGGGCGGCGGCGGAGCACCGGGCGAACCTTGAGAACGCTTCGAAGGCGCTGGAGAATGTGCAGCAGTCTCTGGAGGATATTGGCGCTGACGGTGTGATTACTCCCGAGCAGATTGCGGCAATGAACGAGGTGCGCGGCGAGCGGATGACCGCTGCCGTTGCTGCTTCGGCTGATCGTACGTGGGCATACGGCCACGTGGTGGTGGATGAGGCGCAGGAGCTCTCACCCATGCAGTGGCGCCTGCTAATGCGTCGTTGCCCGATGAAGTCGTTCACAATTGTGGGTGATATTGCGCAGGCTTCTTCGGCCGCCGCAGCTTCGTCGTGGTCTCAGGCTTTGGAGCCGTTCGTGGGTGAGCGTTTTAGTTTGGATGAACTGACAATTAACTACCGTACTCCGGCGCAGATTGCGAAGGCAGCCGTGTCGGTGGCTCAGGCTGCCGGTTACGAGGTCTCGGCTCCTCGCGCGGTGCGTGAGGGCCAGTGGCCTCCGTTCATCCGCGAGGTACCCGTTGAGTCCGTGATTGAGCAGACTGTGGCCGTGGTTAGCGAGGAAGTCGCCTCCTCGGGCGGGGCACTGATTGGTGTGGTGTGCCCGCCGAGCCTGTATGTTGAAACGGCTCGTGCGGTGGCGCGTGCTCACGCGGATCGTACGGGTACCGCTCGGACGGCGCTGGAGAATCAGGTCCTGGTGTTGACCCCCTGGGAGGCAAAGGGCCTGGAGTTTGATGTGGTGGTGATTGTTGAGCCGCAGCAGCTGATTGATGACGCGGACGGCGCGGTGGGTGATGTGTATGTCTCGATGACCCGCGCTACCCAGCGCCTGCATCTGGTGGGTTCGCGGATGCCTGCGGGCCTGTAGCCATCCATTGTTGTTTACTTATTCTGCACCGCGCGGACCGGGTGCTTACGGTCGGTGGCTTATCCCGGGAACCCGGAGTGAGCACCGGAGTGAGCATAAGTCTCTGGTCTGATTCTGAGCGTTTGGCTCCGTGCGGTGTTAGGCTTAGTACATATTTGTTCGAGCGCCTTTGGGCGTTGTTACCTTGTGAATGGGAGAAGCATGTCTGCCGAGATCCTCAACACGCAGCATAATGACGATACCTTCGAAAATATTTGGCAGGAGCTGAAGTGGCGCGGTCTGGTGCACGTGAGCACCGATGAGGCCGCTCTGGAGAAGGCGCTGAGCGAGGAGAGCGTGACGTTCTACACCGGCTATGATCCGACGGCTGCGTCCCTGCACCTGGGTCACCTGGTGCAGTTGCTGGTGATGCGTCGCCTACAGCTGGCCGGTCACAAGCCGCTGGGCCTGGTGGGTGGCTTCACCGGTCTGATTGGCGATCCCCGTCAGACTTCTGAGCGAGTGTTGAACTCGCCGGAGGTTGTGGCGGAGTGGGTGAAGTCCCTACGTTCGCAGATTGAGCGTTTCCTCTCCTTCGAGGGTGAGAACGCCGCCCGCATGGTGAATAACCTGGATTGGAGCGGTCAGATGTCCGCCCTGCAGTTGCTCCGCGATGTTGGTAAGCACTTCCGCGTGGGCGCCATGGTGAAGAAGGAGATTGTGGCTAAGCGCCTGAACTCCGATGAGGGTATTTCGTACACTGAGTTCTCGTACCAGATTCTGCAGGGTTTGGACTTCCTGGAGCTGAACCGCCGCTACGGTTGCACCCTGCAGACCGGTGGTTCGGATCAGTGGGGTAACCTAACCAGCGGTACTGAGCTGATTCGTAAGGTGGAGGGTAAGGGCGTTCATGCGATTGGCACTCCGCTGATTACGAACTCTGACGGCACCAAGTTTGGCAAGAGCGAGGGTAACGCCATTTGGCTGGATCCGCAGATGTGCTCGCCGTACGCTTTCTACCAGTTCTGGCTGAACACTGCAGATGCGGATGTGGTGGATCGTCTGAAGGTATTCACCTTCTTGACTCGTGCCGAAATTGCTGAGTTTGCGCAGAAGGTTGAGACCGAGCCGTTCAAGCGTGAGGCGCAGAAGACTCTGGCGTACCTGGTGACTTCGCTGGTGCACGGTACCGAGGCCACCGATCAGGCTGTGGCCGCATCGGAGGCGCTGTTTGGCAAGGGCGATTTTGCTGCTTTGGATGAGGCAACCCTGGAGTCGGTGGTGGCCGAGTTACCCTCGGCCCAGCTGACTGAGGATCGTCTAGACCTGATTTCGGTGCTGACCGAGCTGGGCTTTGCGAAGTCAAACTCTGAGGCCCGCCGCATTCTGAAGGAGGGCGGTGCTTCGGTAAATGGTGTGAAGGTTCAGGGTGAGGACGCCACCATCTCTAAGGACGATTTGCTGCATGGCCGTTTTGCAATGGTTCGCCGAGGTAAGAAGAACCAGGGTGCGGTTGAGCTTATCTAGTACTGGGCTGGTCTAGTCTCTTCTGACTTTGTTCTATACAGGTAGAAGGGGAGGGGTTCTTCTCCGCTGAAGTATGAAGTATTCAGCGGGGGAGGGCCCCTCCCCTCCATAC
>CAUQVM010000039.1:0-13488 GCA_963521575.1 uncultured Rothia sp. | reverse complement strand
TTTGGCCTGGCTTACCTAGACACCGGCGCGATGTACCGCGCTGCCACCTACCGTGTGCTGGAGCTCGGTATTGACCTGAATGACGCAGAGGCTATCGCGAAGGCCGTGCAGGAGATGCCCTTGGTATTCGGCATGAATATTAAGGAAGAAGAGATCTTGATGGGCTCGACCGATATCCGCGAGGAGATTCGTAGCGAGCGTATCTCATCGGCCGTATCAGCCGTGGCCTCGGTGCCTGCGGTACGTGAGTATCTCATCGGCTTGCAGCGATGGATGATTGATCACGCTGTCAACGGCATGGTGGCTGAGGGGCGCGATATTACGACCGTGGTGGCGCCCGATGCTGATGCGCGCATCCTGCTAACTGCTTCGGAAGAGGTACGTATGGCGCGCCGCGGTCTGGAAAACTCCGAAAAGTCCGGCACCTCGGGCGATTTGAGTAAGCAGATTGCTGAACGCGATGCGAAGGACTCGAAGGTTAATAACTTCATGGAGGCTGCTGAGGGTGTAACCCTGGTTGACAGTTCTGATCTTGATTTTAATGCGACGGTTTCTGCGGTGATTAACGCCGTGAATGATCAGCTGAAGGCACAGCGCGAGGGTTAGACCCAGCGGAAATGCCGGGGGAGCGGAGCCTTCGTTCCCCACAAGAGGTTGAGCCGTACTCGCGTGGCCGACCGAACGGTTGGGCGCGAGGCGGGGAGAGAAAGGAATGCGCATGGCTGAAGATGCTATCCGCGACGATTACGAAGAGAAGTACCTGGGCGGTGGTGAGGATGACGTCACCGAGCGCCTAGCTGAGATTGATGACGAGACCGCCGAACAGCGCGCGCAGGCGCTGTTGGAGGGTCTTGAGGACTACGACCTGGATGAAGAGGACCGCGCCCTGCTGGGTGCTTGGGGCTTCGACATTGAGGACGAAGAAGAACGGCTGGCTGACCCGGTGGTGGCGATTGTTGGTCGCCCGAATGTGGGTAAGTCAACCATTATTAACCGTATCCTGGGCCGCCGCGAGGCTGTGGTGGAGGATAAGCCGGGCGTGACTCGAGACCGTGTCTCCTACAAGGCTGAATGGTTGGGTAAGACCTTTACCCTGGTCGATACCGGTGGTTGGGAGTCTGATGCGCGCGGTATTGATGCGCAGGTGGCCGATCAGGCTGAGATTGCCGTGGAGCAGGCTGACGTGGTGGTTCTGGTGGTGGATGCCCGCGTGGGTGTGACCGCTTCGGATGAGCAGATTGTGCGCATGCTGCGTCGCGTTAAGAAGCCGATTATTCTCATCGCCAATAAGATTGACGATGCGCATCTGGAGCCGGAGATTTACCACCTCTGGTCGCTGGGCATGGGTCAGCCGTTCCCCGTTTCGGGTTTACACGGCCGCGGCTTGGCGGATGCACTGGATGAAATCTTGGAGGTTATGCCGGAGCATTCGCAGTTCGCTCAGCCGGAGGCTCTGGGAGGTCCCCGCCGTGTGGCCCTAATTGGCCGCCCGAACGTGGGTAAATCCTCGCTGCTGAACAAGCTGGCTGGATCCGAGCGTGCCGTGGTGAATGACCTAGCCGGTACGACCCGTGACCCGATTGACGAAGTTATTGAGCTAGGTGGTCACCCCTGGCGCTTCGTGGATACTGCGGGCATTCGCCGCCGCCAGCACATGGCTAAGGGGGCAGAGTTCTACTCTTCGCTACGAACCCAAACCGCCCTGGAACGTTCCGAGGTGGCCGTGGTTCTGCTGGATGTTTCCGAGCCGATTTCCGAGCAGGATGTTCGCATTCTGCAGACCGCAATTGATTCGGGCCGTGCCCTGGTGCTCGCCTTTAATAAGTGGGATACCCTGGACGAGGAGCGCCGCGAGATGCTGGAGCGCGAGATTGAGCGCGATCTGGCGCACGTGAAATGGGCCCCGCGCGTGAACATTTCGGCAAAGACCGGTTGGCACAAAGATAAGCTGGTCCCCGCCCTGGAGCATGCGCTGGAGTCGTGGGATTCACGCATCCCGACCGGCCGCTTGAACGCTTTCCTGGGCGAGCTTGTGGCCGCGCACCCGCACCCGTTGCGCGGCGGTAAGCAGCCACGCATTCTATTCGGTACTCAGGTGTCTTCGCGTCCGCCGAAGTTTGTGCTCTTCACGACCGGTTTCTTGGATCCGGGATACCGCCGATTCATTATGCGTCGTCTGCGTGAGACCTTCGACTTCACCGGCACGCCGATTGAGATTTCGATGCGCGTGCGTGAGCGTCGTTCCCTGGGTGAGCGTCAGGGCGCCAAGGCAAAGAAGGGTAAGGGCGGCCGCTGCTAGTGGCCTGATCCGTGGCCTTCGGAACGAGTTCCCAAAGATTTTTTGAATTTTTTTCTGAAAATTGCGGATTTGGCTTGCGCGACATAAAAAACCCCGGTATAGTTATTCGAGTGTTCGGGGGAAACCTCGAAGATAAATCGTGAATAACGAATCGGGTTGTGGCGCAGCTTGGTAGCGCACTTGACTGGGGGTCAAGGGGTCGCAGGTTCAAATCCTGTCAACCCGACAGATAAAGCTCCGGAAGAATTTTATTCCGGAGCTTTTTTGTGCCCTCAGAAGGATTTCGCAGGGTCCCTACAGGGGGTTGAAGGTGTTCGAGGGGAAGTGTGGGTTTAGGTGAAGATGCAAATATGATTTTCCCGTCTAAACTTTGGAATACCCCCGATGATGTGGGTATTTGGTGATACATTTGTTATCGAGGAGCCGCATTTTAGGTGCAAATGACACGTTATAAAACGTGTAATATTCCTTGATCCATCAAGGAATATTTAGGATTTTACAACTAGAACCTGGCTTCGGATACCTCAAATTTCATAGCCGCAAAACCAACACAAACCCACGTGAAAGCGTATACCTTCACGGGATATCTTTCTGCCATGACTGGGAAATAAGTGCAACGTCTCCGGCTGTATGCCGGCGACGACACTGGATGGGTATTGCGGTACAGATACGCCCGCTCCCGCACGGGTGCGGAAAGGAACACAACGCATCATGTGGCAGCAAGTCTACGATCCACTGCATTCGAGCGCACTCTCCGCTCTGGTCGCAGTGGTTCCGATTCTCTTCTTTCTTCTGGGCCTGACCGTCCTGAAGCTGAGCGGTATTAAATCTGCCGTTATCTCTCTCATTCTGGCTCTACTCATCGGTTGCGGCGTCTTCGGCATGCCCCTGACCGCCGGTGCAGGCTCCATCCTCTACGGCTTCCTTTCGGGCCTGTGGCCCATCGGCTGGATCGTGCTCATGGCGGTGTGGCTCTACCGCATCTCCGTGCGTTCTGGTGGCTTTGAAATCGTCCGCTCCTCTATCTCCTCCATTTCCACCGACCAGCGTATCCAGATGCTACTGATCGCCTTCTGCTTCGGTGGCTTCCTCGAAGGTGCTGCAGGCTTCGGTATTCCGATTGCTATCTGCGCTGCACTGCTCGTTTCCCTGGGCTTTAACCCGCTCAAGGCCGCAATGTTCGCCCTCATCGCTAATGTGAGCTCCGGTGCGTACGGTGCTATTGGTATTCCTGTAACCACCGCAGCTACCCGCGGTGGCGTAGACCTGCATGCTGTGTCCACCGAGCTGGTATGGGTTATCCAGATTATTGCCGCCCTGATTCCGGTACTGCTAGTCATCATTCAGGATGGTCTGCGCGGTCTGCGCGAAGTTGGCCTGATCGCCCTCATCGTGGGCATTGTTTACTCCGGTGGTCAGTCGGTTCTGCTGGCTGGCCTCGGCAACCCCGAGCTCGTTGACATCATCCCGCCGCTGCTGGCTCTGATCGTCCTGGCACTCATCATGCAGAAGTGGCAGCCGAAGCACATTTTCCGCGAGCCCACTGCCCCCAGCGTTGAGGAAGTTGAAGCTCAGCAGAGCGTTAAGCACTCTGGTGGTGCAATCGTCAAGGCCTGGAGCCCCTTCATTTACCTGTCCGTCGTGATTCTGCTCTGGTCCACCGCCTTCAAGCCGCTCTTCGCTAAGGGTGGCCTGCTGGCCTTCAGCAACATCACCTTCCCGATTCCGTGGCTACACCAGAGCATCCAGCAGGCGGCACCGATCGTGGCTTCCCCGAAGGCTATTGACGTAACCTACACCTGGAGCATCATTGGTGCATCCGGTACCGCAATTCTGGTCGCTGCAATTATCACCATTCTGACCTCGAATATTTCCTGGGCTGAGTCCTTTGAAGAGCTCCGTGCCACCTGGAAGCAGCTGCAGACCCCGATCATTATGATCTGCCTGGTTATGTCCGTTGCTAACGTCATGAACTACGCGGGTATGATTACCTCCATCGCACTGGCTGTTGCCGCTGTGGGCGCAATCTTCCCGCTGCTGTCCCCGATCATCGGTTGGATCGGCGTATTCGTGACCGGATCTGTGGTGAACAACAACATCCTCTTCGCAGGCCTGCAGGCTACCACCGCACAGCAGATTGGCGTCAGCCAGACCCTGCTGGTTGCTTCGAACACCGCCGGTGGTGTGATGGCCAAGATCGTTTCCCCGCAGTCCATCGCTATTGCGGCCGCTGCTGTGAACAGCTCCGGTGAGGAATCGAAGATTACCTCTATGGCTATTAAGTACAGCGCCATCCTGCTGGTTATCACCTGCGTGTGGGTCTACGTGCTATCCCTCATTGGCCTCTAAGGTGAGACTCCCTATTGAACGCGGTCGATTAGTATAACGTAATGTTGCGACCCGTAGGAGTGAAGCCCCCTCCTCTTTTGCTAGGAGGGGGCTTCGCCGCGATAGGGTACGAGGTGTCCTTCCTGAGGGACATTCCTGATTCGATAGTAGTAATAAATATTTGCAAAACGGTGATGATACCATCTATGAGGATATTAATGCACTAAGTGAACATAAGAAACGGTATTAAAATATTATGCTCCCTTGAGGGCTCCCGAAACATAACGGGTTGCTCTAACCGGTTTGGGTTAACTCAGCGCATTAGGACACAGACAAGATGTTGCACCCCTTACCCCTCCGCGGCTGCAATAGAGCAGTCGGGGTACGTTTTGTTGTGCCCCGAGTTCGATGCCCCGCACAGAATGGTGACGGCTACAGCGGCATCAACAACCGCAGCCGCCGGATCCATCCTCTTCGGCTTTCTCTCCGCTCTCTGGCCGATTGCCTGGATTGTGTTGATGGCCGTATGGCTGTACCGCATCACCGTACGCAGCGGTAAATTCGCTATCGTGCGTGCAAGTGTATCCTCGGTATCTCAGGATCAGCGCATCCAGGTGCTACTAATTGCCCTGTGCTTCGGCGGTTTTATTGAAGGTGCTGCTGGTTTCGGTATCCCGATTGCTATATCTGTAGCGCTCCTGGTTTCCCTGGGCTTTAACCAGCTCAAGGCCGCGATGCTCTCTCTGGTTGCAAACGCTACCGTCGGCGCGTACGGTGCGGTTGGTATCCCCGTGACTACCGGTGCCGACATTGGTAGCGTGCACCTGGACGATCTCACCTTCCAGATGATCCTGGTCCTGCAGATTTTTGCAGCTCTCGTCCCTGTGCTCGTCGTTGTTATTCAGGACGGCCTGCGAGGTATTCGTGAGGTTGGCCCGCTTGCTCTGGCCACCGGTCTGGTTATTTCCGGTATGCAGTCCCTCATGCTGTGGGTCCTCAAAGCTCCCGAGCTGATCGGCATTATCCCGCCGCTAGTGGGCCTGATCTTCATGGTGCTCGTGTTGCAGAAGTGGCAACTGAAGAATATTTACCGCGAAGAGACTGCCCCGAGCCTGGAAGAGCTCGCCGCGATGAAGGAGGAGCGTTACAACATTCGACAGATTGCCGATGCGTGGAGCCCCTTCGTGTTCCTCTCCGCCGCTATTTTGCTCTGGTCCACCGCACTGAAGCCCGTCTTTGCTGCCGGCGGCCTACTAGGCTTTGCCAATATGACCTTCCACGTACCTGGTATTCATCACCAGATTGGCGATGGCCAGGGCCTAGCCATTCAGGCCGTCTTCAAGTGGAATATTTTGAGTGCTGCCGGTACCGCTATTCTGGTGGCTGCATTGCTCTCTGCTCTGACATCCAGGATTACTGTTAAGGAAACCCTGGAAGAGCTGAAGGGCTCCTGGAAACAGCTGAAGAAGCCCATCTTCATGATCTGTTTGGTGATGTCCGTGGCAAACCTAATGAACTATGCGGGCATGACCTCATCCTTGGCCTTGGCCGTTGCTGCCGTCGGCCCAATCTTCCCGCTCCTCTCTCCGGTGATTGGCTGGGTTGGCGTGTTCGTGACCGGTTCGGTGACAAACAATAACGTGCTCTTCGCCGGTCTGCAGTCAAGCACCGCACAGCAGATTGGCGTAGACCCCGCCCTACTCGTAGCGGCCAACACTTCCGGTGGCGTGATGGGTAAGATTGTTTCTCCGCAGTCCATTGCGGTGGCGGTCTCCGCCGTGAATCAGGCGGGTCAGGAATCCAAGGTTACCTCCATTACCATCAAGTACAGCCTCTTCCTGCTGGTTCTGCTGTGCATCTGGACCTATGTGCTCTCGCTCATCCTAGGCTAGGCCTACTCATCCGATCAGAATCCCCTCCGCAAACCTCCTCTGAGGCACGTGGAGGGGATTCTGATATAACACACGGTGAAAGTCTTGCTAGGAAGTTTATCTGCAGGGGAGTAAAATTACTGTTTGTGCATTTTAAGGGCACATATTATTGAGGTATCGACTTGAAATGCATCTAATAGACGACCTACGTCATGAGGGGATAGTAATGCAGACTCTTGCAACAACTACCACCGTATTCGCCTTTGTGGCGATTGCGATTCACGTATACATCTGGATTATTGAGGCATTCCTCTGGACTAAGCCTAAGGGCCGCGAAATCTTCGGCTTAACCGAAGAGTTTGCCGAGTCCACCAAGGAACTGGCAGCTAATCAAGGTCTATACAACCTGATGTTGGCCTGGGCGGCCGCAACCGGTCTGCTGGCCTTCTGGTTTGGCTCTCCGCAGGTGGGTGTAGCCCTCATGTTTGCGGGCCTGGGATCCATGGTTGTGGCGGGTGCCTACCTGTTCTTGACGTCCCCGGCCAAGCGCAAACCGGCATTGATTCAGCTGACCCCTCCGCTACTTTCCCTCATATTCCTCTTTGCGACTATTCACTAAGCGCATTAAATCCGAAGAACCTTAGTAGAGCCGTGCGTTGCATCCGCTTGAGAATGTAGCGCACGGCCCCGCCAAACCCGGAGCCGCACTGTGTACATCCGGGAGGCGGTGCTATGCAGTACGTATGCCGGATGGCGCACACGCCGCAGATCCGGTGCGGCTATGCGGAGATGACGCGAAGAGACCGGAGCAGCCGCGTCGGTGCGAGCCC
The DNA here is from genome assembly GCA_963521575.1 of uncultured Rothia sp. Lineage (GTDB taxonomy): Bacteria > Actinomycetota > Actinomycetes > Actinomycetales > Micrococcaceae > Rothia. The sequence continues at coordinate 6,160 of CAUQVM010000039.1, read as the reverse complement.
AGCAGGTGGGCATCCACCATGCCCACCGCACACATGAGGGCACAGGCAGTCACCGGGCCTAGGAAAGTTCCGCCGAGAGTCTTGAAGGACTTCGCAAGCAGAGCGGACTTCTTCGTGCTTGTGGGAATCTCATCCAATGTGCGCGGTACGGCAGTCTATGCCGCACGGTCACCTATGGCCGTGCGGTGGCCCGGAGGAGCATGCCTCAATCACCAAACCCAAGAAATATATTCTAGTTAAAGGGTAGTTTACGCGGGGTTATCTAGTAACTATATTCGAATATGTGTTGGGGGTTTTTCGATTAGAAGAGACGTGCCTGTCGTACCTCCGCAGGTTCTTCAAGTATCAGCAGAAAACGCTTACGCTCCACACCGCCGGCGTACCCGGTTAAGCTACCATTGGCCCCAATCACACGGTGGCAGGGAATCATAATGGAAATCTTATTGCGTCCCACCGCCTGACCCACTGCCTGCGCCGGTGCGCCGGGACCCACCGCTCGCGAAATCGCCCCGTAGGTGGTTGTATACCCGGCTGGCACCGTCTTGAGATGCTCCCAAACAATCAGCTGGAAATCGGTACCCTCGGGATTTAGCGGCACGGTAAAGACCGTGCGCTCGCGGTTAAAATATTCGTCCAACTGTGTGGCGGCCATTGCCAGTAGCTGTGCTGCGGCGTACTCACCGGCAGGCTCCTTTTCTTCCGTATCGTGATTCCGAAGGTAGGCTGCGGGGTCGTCGATGAGCTCACCCAATTCGTGAGGGAGGGGAAAGTGCGTTTGATTCTCGTACCAAAGGCCGACCAAGGCATTGGTGCTCACGGCAATATAGAGTGCGCCGACGGGGCTGTCGTGGCGGGTGTACCAACGGGTGCAGGAATCTTCTGGAGACTGCACGTGAGGAGGCTGTACCTCCGGTTGTTGCGGGGCACTGATCGCTTCTTCGGTCATGGTTGTCCTCGATCGGGCTGCAGAGTTGATTACGGTGATTAAAGGGGTGGTGCCCCTCTACCCATTCTAAGGGGAGGGGCACCAATGCTACCGGTTCTTTATTACTAGGTCTTTAGGGCTGGGAACTTTCCGGCTTTTGCTCGTTATGCAGGTGCGGCAGGTGCGTGGAGTGCAGATCGTGACCGAGTACATCATGGGCGTCGGGATCTTCTACGGGGAGTACGTGCGAGTACTTGGAGTAGTAGCGGTACACAGCGTAGGCACCAATAACGCTCAGAATAATGGCAACGCCCAGAGCCCAGGGGACGGCGGGCTTGGAATACAGAAGCGAGAACAGCACCAGCAACCAGGCGAGTGCGGCGGCGAGGACTGAAACATTCATGGCAATAATAGCTAGCTTACGGCGACGAACATCGACCATTGGTAACGCGGGTTGACCCGCTTCCTCCTTTCGGGAGCGTATGCTCCGCTACGGGGTGCACCCGAAGGTGCTTCGCCTCCCACCCTCGTTGGTGAGGAGAATGCTTAACTGGCTTATGTTAATCATACGACCCCCGGGGAAGAGGATGTAGAAGTCTGTTTCGTAGCTCACTCAGCAGGTTTATCTTTCTCATTTTCCCTTCTATAAAATCATCCCGCAGAATCATATAGTGAAACCACGCATTAGGATCACAGGTCACGTTTGCGCGGTGGGTTTGGTGAAAGACAGATGCTGCGAACGCGGAGACGGCAGAGCTTGCAAAATTAGTGGAATCGGGTCTGCGGACTGATCAGATGACGAACAGTGACACCTGTTCAAAAGACATGTGGCATGATTAAATACGCCGATAACAACCCCACCATACAAAATATGACGAAGCCACTGTTGGCTTCGTGATAAGGAGAGCGATTCGTGACGAACTTCAGTGGTGATTCCGGAAGCGCAGAGCGCGTTTCTCGCTACTTCCGTGCCCGATACAGCACCCACGACCAATGCGGCACTTTCACTCTCGCAAATCCCCACTCTGCCCGCACCGGATACGCTGCGGTCTTCGTGGCTCTGAACGATTCCAAGGGTCTGCCCACCAACGCCTCTCTGGCCGTTGAGGCTCTGCATCTGAGCGCTTCCGAATGCCAGGTGATTGACCTGGGCTTCGATTATTCCCCCTATTACTCCGCGCCCCCAAAGAACCCGCCCACATGCCATCTCGTGCTGGGTTCAGACTTCGGCCCGGTAGACCACAAGTATGCGCTTTCCAGACTGTATGGCACCCCGCGCCTGTATATGGTGACCGGTGATTCTCCAGACACTAACCCCGCTGGCTTCTACGCCAAACTAGCGATGTTCGCTTCGAAGCTTCGCGCCACCGAGACCTAGAACCGCACCAAAGTGTACGTGGTGGCCTCACATATGACCGGTACCGCTAACGAGAAATTGGGACCCGGCTACGAGTCCTTTACGACCTTTGCCGTGCCCATGAAGAACGAACCAGGCACCGCTAAAGGGCACCGCGAAGAGGTCGTCAGCACTTCTCTACACGAGTCTTTCAAACCTCGGGTCTTCTGGGAGGAGTGCTCTGCGTTCCCCGCCAACGGGCGAGGCACGACTCCTCTCACCGAGGGCAATGAGATTGTCCACGCGACCCCCGAGGTGGGGGGGGGTCCGCTAAAGGCCGAGAAGATTGCTGAGATTTTCGCTTCAAAGGGGACACTCAACGTCTACATTTACCGCGCGGGCGTTCCTCAGCTTCTGGGAATGGGGCCCCATGTGTGGGGCGCCTCGAACCTGCTCTGGATTCTGGCCAACCACCTTCGAGAGACCGAGTACTTTCCATTCAGTGCGGAGCTGATGAACGATCTCGAAACCGCAGAGGCGCTCTACAGCGCAACCTACCGGGCCTTCTCCAACGGATGCCTTTGAAATCTGGCGGGAGAACCGGGCCCAAGCGGCTCAAGAATACCCTCAGGTTGAAGAGCTCCCCTTGGATGTCGATGCCGTGCAGGGTATCGTCTGGGACCACAATATCGCGGTTCGCATGGCGATTCAGTTTGAGGCCTACACGGTGGCGGGCTATCGATCCTTGGAACTGGGGAACGATCCCCGATATCAGTGGTTTGAGCTCACCTCCAACCCGGGTATCAGCGTGCAATCGCGTCCCCTCAATACCCGGAAACAAGAACAACAGCAGCAAGAGGTGCAGGAGCAGGTTAGGGAACGGGCCGAGGCTGCCGAATGCACTGTGGTCTTCGGCGTTTACCCGGGGCTGGTGGACTACTCTCGAGGCCCAAAGGATACCCGGTGGACGAGCTGTCAGGCCCTCCGCTCCTTCGTTTTGATGAGTCGGGAGGAGAGGTCCTTCCGCGTGAACCAGATGGTTCCGAATATCTACAATCGGGAGGATGCCCTGCCCCTGACAATCCGCCATATGCTTCTGTCTGGTGACGAGGGTGATGACTCGGACCATCACCTGGTGCTGGTGTACGGGCAGGTGCCCGACACCCAACGAGACGAGGCCATCGAGGACCTTCTCAGCCGACTCAGCAAGTACAACCCGCGGGTCATCGTTCTTGAAACCGGTGCTCTCAAATACGACGAACGGTACGAGCAGGCCCCCTACTCTACCGCAACCTACCGTACGGACGGCAAGCTGTACGAGCAGCCTATTGCCCTGAGCGAGCACTACCTCCGCGCCGTTGCGACCGTACCCCACGGTTCCGGGGGCGAGACTCGCCCGGCAAAGGTACAGCATGGTGCCTCTGAACATGAGGTGGCCGACCTAACGGAGAAGCTGGCATTTACCGTCCACTATGAGTGGGGCTTACCGGTGACCGTACTCCGAGTGGGGTACGCACAGCAGTACCTCTACACGCTTTCGGGGACTTTCCTTACCTCTAACGCGGTGCTTCAGCGTCTGCAAGAGCTATTACCTACGCCGCTCTTTGGAACGCGAGAGAAGAATAATATCGAGGCCATGTTGCTCGAGCAGTACAAAAACCTTGAAGAGCAGATGGGCCAAGACCCCGAGGCACACGATGCCCTACTTGAGGCCCGCCGCGCGGTACTGCCCTGGGGCTGATAGCCGCATCTCGGGTTCGGAAAATAAGAATCCAGAAGGGCAAGAACCCGAACGGGTAAGAAATCGTCGTGAGGAAGGAACACCGGTATGGGTGCTCAAAAGATGGGACGGCGTCGCGGGGGAGCCCGCGGTGTGGGAGTCACCTTGGCCGTCGTCGTGGCCTGCTTGTTAACCGGCTGTGGAAATATGTGGGGGTACACCCACCCCGACGGGAGCGGCGGAGGGTTCATTGAGAACCTGTTTCGCGGCGTTAATCCGTCGTCGGTCAGCAATGGCAAGTATGCAAAGGTTCCGGCCGATGCCTACCCCGGGGCAGGGGAGAAACGCATCCCCTCGGATGCGGTTAAGCTGACTTCCTCGACAACCCGTAGCGGCGGGAGTGCTCCGATTTTTCGCTCTCCGTCGGGTAATATCATTTGCCAAAATGTCAACGGGGAATTCGGATGCGGCATCGTAAATTACTACGACGATAAACCTTACGGTTCGGATGCCGAGGGTATGCCGCTCTGGTGGTTGAACTTTACCAACGGAGATATCACTCTGACAGGCCCGAGTCATGAAACACTCGAGACCTTCACCCAGACAGATGCGGTTCTTCTATATAACACGAGCGTGTATAGCGGCAATATCGTCTGCGGTGCCACTGAGAAAGGGGTGACCTGCTGGGACTATAGACCGGGCACGGTGCCTTCATGAGCAGGGAATCGTACACGGCGTTCTAACCCCGGATTGCAACTAACCTGTACCAGTTTGCGTAAAAATCGGAGTGCTAGCACCGGAATAGCGCCGGTACCGTAGACCACAGGGTACGGACTTCTGCAGAATACAGGGTTCCGGAATAACACTGAGAAATATATGGAGGGTAACGATGGGAATCGCCATCGGAATTGACCTGGGAACAACAAACTCAGCCGCTGCCGTGGTGGGACCGAACGGAATCCCACGGATTGTGCGTAACCGCGACGGAGCCAGTACGACGCCCTCCGTGGTTTTGTTGCAGGATTACGGGGCGGGGGACGAACCCCTGGTGGGGATACAAGCCAAGCAACACGCCGGTCGGGTCGGGTCTGATGTGGCGCACCACGTCAAGCGCTACATGGGCGAGACTAGCTGGCGTTTTGACTCCGCTTCCGGGGCCCGCTACACCTCTGAAGAAATCTCGGCGATGATTTTGCGCCGTCTCAAAGAAGACGTTGAGAATGAGGCGCACGCACCCGTCACCGACGCGGTTATCACCGTGCCCGCCTACTTTGATGATGCGCGTCGCATTGCCACGCGCCATGCCGGTGAGATTGCCGGACTCAACGTGCTGGGCGTACTGAACGAACCGACCGCGGCGGCACTCGCCTACGGTGTGTCTCAACGGGGTAACGCGCACGAGACCGTGCTGGTTTACGACCTGGGTGGCGGCACGTTTGACGTTACGATTCTGCGGGTGTCCGGCGGTGAGTTTACCGTGCTTGCAACGGACGGTGACCGGCGCCTGGGTGGCTACGACTTTGATAGCGAATTGCAGCTTATGCTGGACGAGCAGGTGAGGGCGCAGGGAGGAGCTAGTTGCCTGGATGACCCCGATACCCTTAACGTCCTGCGCGAGCAGGCGGAACAGGTGAAAAAGACCCTATCGGCGGCCCCTAACGCCAGCGTACAGGTGGCTGTGGGCTCGACCTCCTACCGCGTTACGATTGAGCAGGAGGCCTTTGAACACAGGATCGCTCCGCTGATTCGCCGCACGAGCGACCTAGTGAAGGATACCCTCGAATCAGCTTACCTGGACTGGTCAGATATTTCTCGGGTGCTTCTTGTGGGTGGCTCGACCCGCGTACCCGCTGTGCGCTCCATGCTAAGGGCTTTGAGCGGCAAGGAACCCGATACGAGTATTAACCCTGATGAGGCGGTGGCCCTGGGCGCAGCGGTGCAGGCCCTTCTCCTCGCCCCCGAAGGCCGAGAAGCCGCAGGCTATTTGGGTGCCGTTCCGATGTTGAAGGGTACCTGGGTACGCCGGTACGGGTTCGGGACGTCACGAGTCAGGGACTGGGTGTGCGGGTCTTCCAGGTGGGTACAGACAACGAGTACAATGCCATCATCATTCCTCGGAATACCGCACTGCCTGCGAGTGATAGTACGACCGTGAAGACCCGTTACGACTATCAGGAAC
>CAUQVM010000038.1:0-13752 GCA_963521575.1 uncultured Rothia sp. | reverse complement strand
CGCCGTTGGGCTTGACCACGTAGTCTACGCGGGGGCCGAGCAGGTCGGTTGCCTTGCCCTTACCCTCATCGCCCCACTGGGCGCCCACAATCACGACAGCTGACATTTTGTGCTCCTTGAAAGCCTCGAAGAGACGCACCGGATTTCACGGCGCGGCGGTGACCTACCGCTTCGTTACGCGGGTAGGCACACATCTTCCAATGATACCGTGCTCACGTCCTAAGTCCTACGATTCGCACAAAAAGCCGCCCGCACAGCAAGTTAGCCCTGCCGAAGACTAAGACCGAACCCCTCGCACTACGGGCAGGTATGCAGGCGGTGAGTGCTCACAAAGCGACGCCCCCGTCCAGTAGTTCGGGCGGGGGCGTCGCGATAGAGGTTGAGGCGAGACTGGGGGCTACTTGATCAGCTCAATGAAGGTCATCGGGTAGGTGTACTGCTCACCGCGGTGTGCGGCCAATGCGGCCAGTGAGTGGAAGATAATCATCAGGATGGTCACCACAAGCGGCACAACCCACAGAATAATGCCCAGAATACCGAAGGTCAGAACAATCAGCAGCCAACTTGCGGCGCTAATGACCCACAGGGAGAAGTTGAAGTTGAAGGCGCGGCGGGCTGCTTCCTTGGTAAAGCCGTAGCCAGGCTTGTCCTTGTAGATGAACCACATAATCAGCGGGGCAATAATACTCAGCGTTGCGAAGGACAGCAGCGCCAGCACGGCAGAGGACAGGTGCGCCACGACCGACATATTCCGGTCGTCCTTGGACGCCGGGACGGTGTTGGGTGCCTGGCCGTACCCCTGATAGCCCTGGGCCTGCTGATTGTAGGGGGCCTGCTGAGAGTACTGGCCATACTGTTCGGGGTACTGCGACATTGTCTTTTTTTCCTTATCTGCCGATGCGCTGATCACGGGATGCGGGGCGCCTTGCGGGTCATGTTGGTTCCACCTTATCTGCGGCAGGTAAATGAAAGATTAACCCCCGTCGGATGGTATCTAAATTGTTGGTTCCGTACCGGAATCTCTCCGTTCCTCTTTCTAGCGGCGCACTCATACGGCAGATTAGCATTCAAAAACTATCCGGAAGATAGCCCTGAGGGCGGAGTCAATTGCGGACAAAACGGCATCACGATACGGGCACGAATCCCCAATATGCGGATTAGTCCGTCAAAAAATCACCCTTCAACCCAATAAAGGTGTATTCTGATCCATATCTGGCAGTTTACCTTCAGGTGCACTCTGCGGGAACGCCCCGCACCATACATAAGCTACCTCCCAGAAACAACACCGGGAGCCAACCCAAGGAGCAACGTGACACACACCGACTCCCCCACACCGCGCGACCCAAACCAGCGCAAGCGCCGCAGAATCTGTAGCGGCGTCCTCAGCCTCAGCATGGCGCTGAGCCCCCTGGCCCTCCTAGGCACCACCGCCCACGCTGCCGAAGACCCCGACTTCCTCAAGCAGCAGGTCCTCAGCGACAGCATGAAAGAAGCCCACGGCACCATTAGCGCCTTCGTTCGATTCAAGGGCAAGGGCGCCTTCGAACAGACCCAGACCGCCGGCGTACTCGCCGGAGTACAATCCCCCGTCGACCGTAGCGCTCAGGTCCAGAGCATCGCTAACCAGGTCGCCCAGCAGGGGCAACAGGTAGGCAACCAGTCCGGCACCGAAGTCCTCTACACCACCCACAACGCGGTGCGCGGTGTTGCGGTGCGCGGCGACGCCGACGCCATTAAGGCTCTCGCCGCCCGACCCGATGTTGAAAAGATTGCACCCATCCGCCCCAAGTACCGCCAGAATGCGGGAGCCGCCATCGATGCAGGCTCCCACGCCACCTGGACCAGCACCACCAACCCCGCCGGGGCCGGCGGATACACCGGCAAGGGCGTAAAGATTGCCGTCATCGACTCCGGCATTGACTACACCCACACCGATTTCGGCGGACTCGGCACCAGCGAGGACTACGAGAAAGCCTCCCAGCTCACCGAGCTACCCGACGCTAACTCCGGGCTCATTAACCGCGCTAAAGTTGCTGGTGGTTACGACCTCGTTGGCGATGCTTACGACGGCACCAATACCGCTGTGCCCGACGGGAACCCACTTGACTGTGTCACCGGCGGCCACGGCACCCACGTGGCCGGCACCGCCGCAGGCTACGGCGTCAATGCCGATGGCAGCACCTTCACCGGCGACTACAGCAAACTCACTGAAGAGCAACTCAAGGCCATGAAAATCGGTCCCGGCGTGGCTCCCGATGCCGAAATCTACGCCTTCCGCGTCTTCGGTTGCAGCGGCAGCACCAACGTGGTCGCCGCCGCTCTCGACCGCGCCCTTGACCCCAACGGTGATGGCGACTTCTCCGACCGCGTGAACGTGGTCAATATGTCTCTCGGCGGTGAATTCTCGCCCCAGGACGACCCCGAGGCCTACGCCGTGGACGCCCTCACCCGCGCCGGCGTACTCTCCGTTATCTCAGCGGGCAATGCCAACGACTACAGCCTGCGCGGCGACACCTACTCCAACTCCGGGCAGCCGGCCACCGCATCCAGCGCCATTACCGTAGCCAATGCCTACGGCTCGACCCGCGCCGTGGATGCCGCCGAGCTGACCGACCCCGCCACCGGACAGACCCGCAAGGTGCGCGGCGACTACACCGTCTCCTACCCCTGGGTGGATGCTCGTCCCGAGCAGTTGCGCGGCGAGGTCGTGGCTGCCCCGGAGCGCAACCGCTACGCCTGCGAAGCCTTCACCAATGACGAAGCAAAGGTCCTAAAAGACAAGTGGGTGCTCATTGACTGGGCCGAAGCCGACGGTAACCTCACCTGCGGTTCCAAGGCCCGCTTCGACAACCTGGCCGCCGCCGGTGCCAAGGGCGTATTGCTGGCCGGCCACGACGAAGAGCCCGCTCTGGGTATTGCGGGTAATGACTCCCTGCCCGGCTTCCGCCTGGCAGCCTCCGCGGTAACCGGCGTACGCGAGCAGATTGCCGCCGCGGAGAAGGCCGGAAAACCCCTGACCGTTCGCCTGGGAACCGATCTGAAGGCCTCCCTACGCGTGGATACCGGCCTGAAAGACCAGCTCAACCCCATGAGCGCCCGCGGCTACCACGGTAGCTACGGCTACACCAAGCCCGATATTGCTGCTCCCGGCTCTTACATCACCTCCGCCGCGGTAGCCACCGGTAGCAACTCCGTAACCTTCAGCGGCACCTCCATGGCCGCCCCCTACGTGGCCGGTTCAGCCGCCCTGGTCGTGCAGAGCCACCCGAACTACACCCCCGCTCAGGTCAAAGCCGCGCTCATGAACACCGCGACCCACGACGTGAAGACCAGCTCCGGCGCCGTGTACGCGGTAGACCGCGTGGGTGCCGGACGCGTGGACACCCTCGCCGCGGTACGCTCAAAATCCCTGGCCTACGGTACGGATAGAAACGGCACTGTCTCGGTCAGCTTCGGTGTGCTGGAATACGCCCCTGACGCCGGGATTCAAACCCTCACCCGCGAGGTGACGGTCGAGAACACCGACTCGGTGGCACGCACCTACGCTCTTTCCTACGCCTCCAGCACCAATATTCCCGGAGTAGAGTACTCGTTCCCGGACTCCATCTCCCTCGCAGCCGGGGAAACCAAAACCTTCATCCTAAGCGTGCGCATCGACCCGTCTAAGCTCGAAAAGACCCGCGATGCGGCCATGGATATCACTCAGAACGCCACCAACTACTACACCGGTGCGGAAACCGTACCCGCCAAATACCGCCAGTACATTGCCAGCGCCTCCGGCCGACTCATCCTCACCGAAGACGGCGGCCAGCAGCTACGCGTGCCCATCCATGTGGCCCCCAAGCCCGTCAGCACCATGCACGCTACCGACCGCACCGTAACCTTCACAGCCAAGCCCGCCACCGATACGGGGCAGCAAGCCAATACCGACTGGCAGCAGGCTAAGGTCGCGATTAAGGGCACCGAGGTCAACCAGGGCGGCTACCGTTCCCTGCTCGGAGCCTTTGAGCACGGTGCCAGCGTGGCGCGGGTCGCCCCCACTTCCCTGTCGCTCAGCAGCAATATGAAGGCCAATCTGCAGTACGTGGGTGCCTCCTCGGATGCCCCCGCTCTGAAGGCAGCCGGCGGTAACGCCGACGAGGGCACCTTGCGCTTCGGCATCTCCACCTGGGCCAACTGGGACGTCGTCTCCTACGAGAACACCTTCACCGTGGATATCGACACCGACGGCAATAACCGCGCCGACTATAAGCTGGTCACGGATCGCGCCAAGGGCCTGGATTTCCCGCTCGTACGTCTCTACGGCTACAAAAACGGTACCCTAACCGAGCTGGCCTACTACCCGCTCAACGGCGCCTGGGGCGACACCGACACCAATATGATGGATACCAATACCCTCATCATGGGTGTACCGCTCAAGGACCTGGGCCTGAACAGCGCCAATAACCCGGATATCCAGTACCGCGTCAGCGCCACCACCCAGTACGAGTGGGGTAACGTCAGCGAAACCGGCTGGATTAAGTACCGCCCCTTCAACCCTAAGCTCTGGTTCAGCGGCGATTCTTCCACTGTACCCGGCCTCTTCCCCGATGGCTCCGGCACCAACCTGGTGGCACACCGCTCCGGTGATGCAATCCCGGCACTCGGTGAATCCGGCACCCCCGCCAAGGCACTGCTACTGCACCTGCACAACGGTACCGGTGACCTGAGCGGCCTGAACGGTGCCCAGGGTGACCGCGCCGAAGTGCTGACCATTAAGGAGCAGCAGGACGAGACCGTTACCCCGCCGCGCTTTAGCGATGTAAAGCCCGGCGACCAGTTCTACACCGAAATTTCATGGTTGGCACAGCGCCGTATTACCACCGGCTACCCGGACGGCACCTACCGCCCGCTGGCCTCGGTAGAACGCGGCGCCATGGCGGCGTTCTTCTACCGTATGGAGGGCTCCCCGCAGTTCACTGCACCGAGCACCCCCAGCTTCTCGGACGTGCCCACCACCCATCCCTTCTACAAGGAGATTGAGTGGATGAAGGCCCGCGGTATCACCACCGGCTGGCCTGACGGCACCTTCCGCCCGAACGCCTCGGTCAATCGCGATGCCATGGCGGCGTTCTTCTACCGCGCTGCCGGTTCCCCGCACGTGGATTTGCCCGCGACTAGCCCCTTTACGGATGTGGCCGCAGACAGCCAGTTCTACCGCGAGATTACCTGGTTGGCTTCAACCGGCATTAGCACCGGCTGGCCTGACGGCACCTACCGCCCGGTAACCCCCATTGCCCGCGATGCAATGGCCGCCTTCATCTATCGCTATAGCGAGAAGGTGGCTAACCGGATCGGACGCTAAGTGTCACCTTCTTTGAGGTTTCCTTAGTTATCCCCGCCATACATTCTCAACTAAGAATGTATGGCGGGGGCCCTCCTTTCACCGACACACAACCACACACTCAGGTGTGCTTCCGGGCACCCAAGCAAGCGCATAACCTGCGTATCCACACACGACAGTATCGATAGAAATCCGAAGGAGGATTTATGACCTCGCCACACGCACACCGCGAGCCGGGTCGCAGACGACCCAGCACCGCCCGCGCCCTTGGCGCCACCGGACTGAGCGTTGCCCTCACCCTCGCCCTAGGCGTGCCCGCCAGCTTCAGTGCGGCAAATGCACAGACTGCTCCGCATGTTGAAGGCGGCACCTCCAGCAGTGAGGCTGTTAGCCCCGCCTCGCGCATTAGCCCCGGCCTGCAGAAAGCCGAAGGCACCGTCGCCGTCTACGTTCAGTTCAAGGGCAAGGGCGCATACGAGCAGACCCAGCCCGCCGCCGTGCTCTCACGCCATCAGGCACCCGAGAACCGCCAGACACAGGTGCAGGCCATTGCCGCCCAGGTGCAATCGCAGGCAAACGCGGTGACTGCCGCCTCAGGGGCCAAGCTCATGTACACCACGCATAACGCCATGCGCGGTGCCGCCATTGTAGGTGATGCCGAGCAGATTCGCGCTCTGGCCAAGCGGCCCGACGTGGAGCGCATCTCACCGATTATCGCTAAGGAACGTATGAACTCCGGTAGCGCAATCGACACGAAAACCCTGGCCACCTGGACCCGTGAAAATACCGGGTACACGGGCAAGGGCGTGAAGATTGCCGTGGTCGACTCGGGTGTGGACTACACCCATGCCGACTTTGGCGGCCCCGGAACGGTGGATACCTACCTGAAGGCCAAGGCTATGACGGAGCTTCCGTCCGCTGATTCCGGCCTGATTGACCGCGCCAAGTTCATTGGCGGCGTGGACCTGGTTGGTGATGACTACAATGCGTCGGTGGCTGAGAAGTCGACTCCGCAGCCGGATAATAACCCGCTGGATTGCCGCCCCGACGGCTTCGGTTCGGGCGGCCACGGCACGCACGTGGCCGGTTCGGCTGCCGGCTACGGTGTGAATCCGGACGGCACGACCTTCCGCGGTGACTACACAAAGCTGACCGAAGACCAGCTCAAGAACCTATCCATTGGTCCGGGTACTGCCCCGGAGGCACAGATTCTTGCCATTCGCGTGTTCGGTTGCTACGGCAACTCGCAGATGGTTATGAAAGCCCTGGATACCGTTATGGACCCCAACGGTGATGGCGACTTCTCCGACCGAGCCGACGTGGTCAACCTTTCCCTGGGTGGCGAGTTCGCCCCCGGTGACGACCCCGAGTCGTACATGATTGACACGATGGCCCGCCAGGGCGTGTTCACCGTGGCGGCTGCCGGTAACGCCAATAACTACAACGGTGTGGGTGATACCTACTCCGATTCGGGTAGCCCCGCAAACGCCGCATCGGCGCTCTCGGTGGCGAATGCTTACGGCTCCACTCAGCCGATTGACCGTGCCCGCGTGACCACGAAGACTGGTCTGGAGTGGTTGCAGGGTGACTATTCGGTAAACTTCGATTATTCGAAGGCGACCGCTGATCAGTTGCGCGGCGAGGTTGTTGCTGCGCCGAAGCGTAACCGTTACGCCTGCGAGGCGTTCACCGCTGATGAGGCGAAGGCCCTGAAGGGTAAGTGGGTTTACTTCGACTGGGATCAGGACAATTTGACGTTCCCGTGCGGTTCAAAGACTCGTTTCGATAATGTTCAAGCCGCCGGCGGCGTGGGTGTGGTCTTGGCCGGCCACGATGAGCGCTACTCGATTGGCATCGGTGGTAATACAACCATTCCGGGTCTGCGTCTAACTGCTTCTTCAACAAAGGATCTGGAAAAGGCTCTGGCAGCCGGTCCGGTGACCGTTGAGCTAAACCAGGACTACAAGGCTTCGGGTCGCGGTCCTCACTCGCACGCTTTTGATCTGAACACCTCGAGCGCGCGAGGCCAGCACGGTTCGGAGGGCTTTATTAAGCCCGACCTGGCCGCCCCGGGTACCGAGATTATGTCCGCCGCGGTGGGTACCGGCGCAAAGGGTGTGTCTTTTACGGGCACGTCGATGGCGACTCCGCACGTGGCTGGCATCGCGGCACTCGTGATGCAGGCGCACCAGGATTATTCCCCGCAGATGGTGAAGGCTGCGCTGATGAACGGTTCCTCCACCACGATTAAGAACGATAAGGGTAACGCCTACGCGGTGGATCGCGTGGGCACGGGCATGGTGAATGCTCGCGCGGCAGTAGATGCGAAGGTCCTGGCCTACGATGCGAAGACCCCCGAGCGCGTATCCACCGCGTTCGGCGTGCTGGAGTACACCCCGGATGCGGGTGTGCAGACGGTTCAGCGCGATATTGTGCTGGATAACACCGACTCGCAGGCCCACACCTACACGCTGAGTTACGAGGGCAGCACCGCTATTCCCGGTGTGGACTATTCCTTCCCGGAGCAGGTGAGCGTGGGCGCCGGCGAGCGTAAGAACGTGACCGTGACCGTGCGTATTGACCCGGCCCAGCTGAAAAAGACCATGGACCCGGCGATGAGCGCCGATCAGGTTGCTCAGGACTGGACAAACGGTCAGACTCTGATTGCCGGTAAGCGCCAGTACATTGCGAGCGCTTCGGGTCGCCTGATTTTCTCTGAGAATGGTCACGAGGCGATCCGCCAGTCCCTGCATGTGGCTCCCAAGCCCGTCTCGAAGATGCGTGTGGATGCGTCTCGTGTTGATTACAAGGGTGTTGCCGATAAGGAGTCCACGGTGACCCTGCGCGGTACGACCCTGAACCAGGGCGGTTACCGGTCTCTGCTGGGCGCTTTTGAGTTGGGTGAGACTAGCCCGCGTATTCCGACCGGCCAGCTGAAGCTACCGTCGAACCAGTCGGTGGACCTGCAGTATGTGGGTGCTGCCTCGGATGCTCCGGCCCTGAAGGCTGCGGGCAAGAACCCGAACGATGGTTCGCTGTTCTTCGGCATCTCCACCTGGAGCAACTGGGATAGCATGCACTGGGGTCGCCAGGTGCAGGTGCAGATTGACACCACGGGCGATTCAAAGGCCGATTACATGCTGGAGGTGACCCGCGAGAAGGGCCTGGACTACCCGCTGGTGAAGGTCTGGTCTATCTCCGGTAATGCCTCCACTCTGGTGGCACGCTACCCGCTGAACAGCGCCTGGGGCGACACCGACACCAACATTATGGACACCAACACCATGATTCTGGGCGTGCCGCTGAAGGATCTGGGTCTGACCGCTGAGAGGACGCAGACCATTAAGTACACGGTGCAGACCGACACCTGGCAGAATGAGGGCAACCCTTACGTTGATACGACCGGATTGATTGAATTTTCGCCGTTCAAACCGGGTCTGTGGTTCACGGGTGAGGGTGCGGACGTTCCGGGCCTGTTCGTGGACCGTGACGGCGGGCAGCTGACGGTGCACCGCCGGAACAATAACGCCGATCGTCAGGCGCTATTCCTGCACCTGCACAACGGTACTGGCGATCTGAGCGTCCGTAAGACCGCGAACGGGATGGCTTCCGGTGATCGCGCGCAGGTGGTGGATGTACCGCGCACGATTCATGATGCCCGCTTCAAGGATGTTCCGAAGGATAACCAGTTCTACCGCGAGATCACGTGGATCGCGGCCCGTCAGATTGACCGCAGTTACCCTGATGGTACGTTCCGCCCGCTGCAGAATATGGATCGTGCCACCATGGCGGCTTATTTCTACCGTATGAGTGGTTCGCCGCAGTACACCGCCCCGAGTACGCCGAGCTTCTCCGATGTTCCGCTCAACCACCCGTACTACAAGGAGATTGAGTGGATGAAGGCTCAGGGCATTACAACCGGCTGGCCGGATGGCACCTACCGCCCGGACGCCTCGGTGAACCGCGATGCGATGGCGGCGTTCTTCTACCGTTACGCGGGGTCGCCCGCCTACGAGGCGCCGACGCAGGCTCATTTTACGGATGTTCCGGCCGATAAGCAGTTCTACCGTGAGATTAGCTGGTTGGCTGAGCAGGGTGTGACGACCGGCTGGCCGGACGGTTCGTTCCGTCCGACGGAGCCGGTGCACCGCGACGCAATGGCGGCGTTTGTGTACCGCTACAGCACGGGTGTGCTGAAGGAGAGCCCGGAGGCCTAGGCTACGGTTGGTAAGGTCTTAGCCCGGTATCGGATCTGGGGATAACCTGTTGAGGGGGTCATCCCGCGCGGTGAGTGCGCGGGGTGGCCCCCTCAGTGTTTATGGGGTGTTCAGAAGCGCTGACTAGGTGAAACACTGACTCCTTGAGACAATAGTGAAAGGTTGATACAGGGCGTGCTTGAGCTCCAGGGTTCGGGCGAGTTCTAAGACCACATCAAGAAACACACATTAATAGAATCAAGGAGCATTCAGTGGCATTCTTCCCTGAAGCTACCCCCCCCCCCGGAGCCACAGCGTCAATGCGCCTGCGGCGGCTGGCGCGCGGCTGCGGCGCTCTGGCGCTGGGTTTGACGCTGGGGCTGACTTCTCTGTCAGTCGGCACGGTTGCCTCCGGGGCACCGAGCGCAATCCGCGGTGCTGACGTGGACGCCCCGCGCACCTCAGTCGAAGCACAGACCCCCGAGGAGGTCCTCTCCCCCAGCCTGGACGGTGCGAGCGGCGAGCGCGCCGTGTTCGTGCGTTTTAAGGGCCAAGGCGCGTACGCGCAGACCAGCCCCGGTGAACGCGCAGGCCCAGGTGCAGGCGATTCGTGCGAGCGTGCAGCAGCAGGGCGCCTCTGCGGCGCAGCAGGCGGGCGCGCAGGTCCTCTACACCACGCACAACACAATGCGCAGCGTGGCACTCTATGGCAACGTGGAGCAGATCCGCGCCCTGGCAAACCGCCCGGATGTGGAGCGCATCAGCGTTATTGAGGACATGGAGCCGCAGAACACCGGTTCATTGCTCGATACCGACACCCTCTCGGTGTGGGCTCAGCACCACGCGCAGACCGGCGCGAATCCCGCCTCGACCGGGTACACCGGTAAGGGCGTGAAGATTGTGGTACTCGATACCGGCATTGACTATACTCACGCCGACTTGGGCGGCCCCGGCACGCAGGAAGCCTACGAGAAGGCCAAAGCCTCCGACACGATCCCAGAGGGTACCTACGACCCGCAGAAATTCCTGGGCGGCTACGACCTGGTGAGCGACGCCTACAACTCCTCGAAGAAGGAAACCTCCACGCCCCACCCGGACGCTAACCCGCTGGACTGCGGCGGCCACGGTAGCCACGTGGCTGGCACCGCGGCCGGTTACGGTGTGAACGCGGACGGCTCAACCTTCCGCGGCGATTACTCTAAGCTCACCGAGGATCAGCTCAAGGATATGAAGATTGGCCCGGGTGCCGCCCCGGATGCGCAGCTCATTGGCCTGCGTATCTTTGGTTGCAAGGGCACGACCGCGTTCGTACCTAAGGGCCTGGACCGCGTGCTAGACCCGAACGATGACGGTGACTTCGCCGATCGCGCCGATATCGCGAACCTGTCTCTAGGCAATGAGTTTGGCGTGTTTGACGAGACCGTGAACTACGCGGTGGGCTCTCTATACCGTGAGGGTATCCTCTCGGTGATTGCAGCCGGCAACGCGAACAACTACAACGCGGTGGGCGATACCTACTCGAACTCGGGCGGTCCCGGCACGAGCGGCTACGGTCTGACGGTGGCGAACTCGATCGGCTCGACCCAGCTGGTGGATCGCGTGAAGGTGCTCTCCCCCGCAAACGAGGCGGATACCTACGGCGACTACTCAGTGAGCTTTGACTATTCGAAGGCCGCCGAGGAGCAGCTACGCGGTACCGTGGTACGCGCCGCAACCCGCAACCGCTTTGCGTGCGAGGCATTCACTGAGCAGGAGGCGGCATCCCTGAGGGGTAAGTGGGCTCTGATCGACTGGGCTGAGGCCGACGGCACCGCCCCCTGCGGTTCGCGCGTGCGCTTCGATAACGTGCAGGCGGCCGGCGCAACCGGCGTGGTCATCGCCTCCGACACCGAAGTGGGCGACACCGCCATTGGCGGCAACTCCGCTATTCCGGGTGTGCGTTTGGCCAAGAGCCAGGTGGAGCGCCTCTCCTCACTGATCGATTCAGGCAACCTGACCCTGCAGCTGGGTGAGAACCTGCGCGATTCAATTCGCGTGAAGAACGGCAAGTTGGATCAGGCGAACACCTCGACCGCCCGCGGCATGCACGGCTCGCACGGGATCACGAAGCCCGATGTTGCGGCACCGGGCACGAATATTTCCTCCATCCTGGTCGGTGGCGGCACCGAGGCGACCGTGAAGACGGGTACGTCCATGTCCACACCTTTTGTGGCGGGTGTGGCCGCGCTGGTGATGCAGGCGCACCCGGACTACGGCCCGCGTATGGTGAAGACCGCAATCATGAACACGGCCGACCACCGCATGCAGGATGCCTGGGGTAACCCGTACACGGTGGACCGCGTGGGTACGGGCCGCATCAACACCTCTGCGGCGGTAGCCGATAAGGTCAAGCTGTTCAATGCCTCCCGCCCCGAGCAGGTCTCTGACACCTTCGGTGTGCTGGAATACGCCCCGAATGCGGGCGTGCAGACCCTGCAGCACCGCGTGAGCGTTGAGAACACCGACTCTGTGGCGCATACCTACCGCATTTCGTACGATGGCAGCACGAGCATTCCGGGCGTGGAATACTCCTTCCCGCAATCGGTGTCGGTGAATGCTGGTCAGACCCTAACCTTTACGGTAACGGTACGCATCAACCCGTCGAAGCTTGAGAAGACCATGGATCCGTCCATGTATCCGACCCAGGATTCGGTGAATTTCGCGACCGGTATGGTAATGATTTCGGGTGCCCGCCAGTACATTGCGAGCGCTTCAAGCCGCCGGGTGCTGACCGATGAGGATTCCTCGGCGAAGGTGAAGACCCTGCGCATGCCGCTGCATGTGGCCCCGAAACCGGTCTCCGCGATGCACGTGGCCGGTGCAGATATTCACTTTGACTCGAACGGCGTGGGTGCACTGGAACAGCACCTGTCGCTGGAGGGTACCGCGGTGAACCAGGGCGGCTACCGCTCGCTACTGGGCGCCTTTGAGTTGGGCGCATCGAGCCGGCGTATCCCGACCGCGAAGCTGGGTGTGGGTTCGGATTCCCGCATGGATCTGCAGTATGTGGGTGCAACCTCGAACGTGGCAGCGCTGAAGGCTGCTGGTCAGGACACCTCCGCGGCGCAACTATCTTTCGGCATCTCGACCTGGGGTAATTGGCAGGAGGTGACCCCGCGCGGCACCTACTACGTATTCGTTGATGTGGATAAGGACGGCACAACCGACTATCGTCTGCAGACGGTGCGTGAAAAGGGCCTGGACTACCCGCTGGTGAGGGTTTCACAGCGCGGGGCCAACGGCAAGTGGTACGCAATGGATGGCGCGGAGTACCCGTTGAACGGTGCGTGGGGTGACACGGATACGAACATTATGGATTCGAACACCCTGGTCATGAGCGTGCCGCTAAACATTCTGGGCTTGGACCCGGAAGCCGAGTCGACCGAGCTTTCATACTCGGTGACGACTGCGAGCGCTTTCTCCGCGACCACGGTGGTGGATACGACCGAGTCGATTCCGTTCAACTACGCCTCACCGAACCTATGGTTTAGCGGTGAGTCAGCGAACGTTCCGAACCTATTTGTGGATGCGCCGGGTGCCGCTCTGACGGCTCACCGTAGCGTGGAGGCGAAGGGTTCGGCCCTGTTCCTGCACCTGCATAATGCGACCGGTGACCTCTCGGGAGTGAACGGTGCGGCCGGTGACCGTGCGCAGGTTCTGCGTGTATCGATGGCTTCCGAGGCTCCTGCCGAGAACGCACATTTCAAGGATGTGCCGGCGGATTATCCATTTGCGAACGATATTAACTGGCTCGCTCAGCGCCGCATTACGACCGGCTACCCGGACGGTACGTCCGCCCGAATGGTTCGATAGAACGCGGCGCCATGGCCGCCTTCTTCTATCGTATGGCGGGTTCGCCGCAGTTTACGGCGCCGAGCACCCCGAGCTTCAAGGACGTGCCGCGTGATCACCCGTTCTTCAAGGAGATTGAGTGGATGCGCGCCCGCGGTATTACGACCGGCTGGTCCGATGGTACCTTCCGCCCGAACGATGCTGTGAACCGTGACGCGACGGCGGCGTTCTTCTACCGTTATGCGGGTTCACCGGCCTATTCGGCCCCTGCGGTATCATCGCCGTTTAGTGACGTGTCGACCGGTAGCCAGTTCTATCGTGAGATTGCGTGGCTGGCTGATCAGCGGATTACGACGGGTTGGCCGGATGGTTCGTTCCGTCCGGTTCAGCCGATTGAGCGTG
>CAUQVM010000037.1:0-13894 GCA_963521575.1 uncultured Rothia sp. | reverse complement strand
AGAGCATCTGTCTTGTAAACAGAGGGTCACCGGTTCGAATCCGGTAGGGGGCTCACCCAATCCTGATTCGCACCGGCTTCAAAGCGAAGGTGTGAATCAGGATTTTATTGTAGCGAGTGCCCTCGAACGTACAGGGACCCGACCCCACACAACCACTAACGTCCAGAGGAACAAAGTATGTCTGAGACCTCCGGAACCCTACGGGCTGCCGAGCCCGGGGGAACCCATTCTTCCGCATCCCGCCTCACATGCTCCCGCAAGACACACGAATACCCCCTCGAAAACTTCAAAGAATCGCGCGGATTCCGCCCCGAAATTCAGGGTTTGCGCGCCTTCGCCGTACTCCTTGTGGTGCTTTACCACGTCTGGGTTGGTAAGGTGTCTGGCGGTGTGGATGTCTTCCTCTTCATCTCCGCCTTTCTGCTTTCACTCTCCTACATGCGCAAGATTAACGAAGGTAAGCCCCTCAGGCTTATTAGCTATTGGTTGCACGTCTTTCAGCGACTGCTACCCGTGGCAACCGTAGTCATTGCCGCAACCACCATTGCCTCCTTCTTTATTCTGGCGCCCAGCCGGTGGGCCACCATGATGAGTGACGCAACCAGCTCCCTCCTCTACTTCCAGAACTGGAACCTGGCCTTCAGTTCGGTGGACTACTACGCCCAAAACGCTTCCGTGAAGTCGCCCTTCCAGCACTTCTGGTCACTCTCCATTCAGGGGCAAATTTTTATCCTCTGGCCTCTGCTCTTCGCCTTGGTCGCCCGCATTGTGCACCGCCGCCGCGGAACTCTCTTCGCTACCGCGGTGTTTATCTTCACCACTGTCTTCGTGGTTTCCCTAACCTTCTCCATTTTTGAAACCAACAATAACCAGGGCTTTGCCTACTTTGACACCCGTACCCGCCTCTGGGAATTCGCCGTGGGTACCTTGCTGGCCATGCTCACCCTCAAGTGGAATGCCCCCGAAAAAGCCCGCGTACTCATGGGATGGGTCGGCCTTATTGGCCTGATTACCTGCGGCGCTGTCCTACCCGTTGAACGCTCATTCCCCGGATACCTAGCCCTGTGGCCCGTACTCTCCGGTGCGCTCGTCATTATGGCCGGACGCACTAATAGCCGCTGGGGCGTCGACCGTCTGCTGGTCTCCGCGCCCCTGCAGAACCTTGGCAATATCTCCTATGCCCTCTACCTGGTGCACTGGCCCCTCCTGATTCTTTACAGTACGGCTGTTGGCACCTCCCGCGTAAACTTTATTGAAGGCGCCGTTATTATCCTGACCTCCATCGGTCTGGCCTGGCTGCTCATCCGTTATGTGGAGAAGCCCCTGCGCTACCGTAAGGACCCCTTCGTGCCCTGGCTTATGATGAAGTTGCGCTTCAAGAAGATCTTTTCCGTCAAGCCTTGGGCCGACCAGCTCGCTTTCCTTCTGACCGTCCTGCTCGTGGCCGGTGTGCCCCTGGCTGGCGCCCAGGGCTGGGTTGGCTATCGTAATGCTCAGTCCGAACGCATTGCCGAGCTGATGGTCCAGGGCGCCGATGCGAACTACCCCGGTGCCCGCGCCATTGGTGGGGAGCAGCAAAACCTGCTCAATAACCCCATTCCTGCTGGCGGTGATGTCAAGAATCAGTACGAAGTGTTGGACAAGCCGTGCGAGGGCGCTCTCGCCACTTTGGATCCTGCTCTCGCCAAGTACTGCACCATGCAGACAGTCGACGGGGATAATGTGCCTCTGACTCTGATCGTCGGTAGCTCCCATGCCGAGCAGGCCCTTAGCATTTTCAAGCCCATTGCCAAGCAGACTAAAACCAACCTGCAGGCCTATCTGCTGGGTGGGTGCCAGTATCCGCTCAGTGCTGCGGATGTGCCAAAGGAATGCACCGAATTCAATGCCAAGATGACCGACGAAATCCTCAATCGTAAGCCGCAGACCGTGGTTCTTGTTGCCACCGTGGCTCAGGCTAAAACCAATGAGGAGAAAATTGACCCGGCGCTGGATGACACGGTGCGCCGCCTAACCGAGGCCGGGATTCAGGTTATCGGTATACGCGATAACCCCCGCTTTGAGTATAACATTTACGAATGCGCTCAGAAGACCGGATCTAGCCTGGAATCTTGCACCCGCCCCGCCGATAGCAAGTATGCGGCAGAAAACCCCGCTCGTGAGGTCTTCGAAAAGTACCGCAGGCAGGGTGCCATTATGGTGGACCTCAAGGATCTGTACTGTCCGGATGGCCTCTGTAGCCCCGTTATTGGAAATATTTATGTCTACTTTGACGATAACCATATCACCAAGACCTACGGCCGTACCATGGCTCAGGAGGTCTTCCAGCGTGCGGTAGACGGCGGTTGGCTCATAGACGGACGTGTTGGCTTCTAGGGCTCACCCATACACGGATCCCCCGAAACGTTCCACAGAACTGTGAACGGTTCGGGGGATTCTACTTTAATGCGTTCGACTCCGCGTCATCTGACCGGCAACCCAATCGAGCAACACCACATACAGTCTGAGCGCGCGACACAAGCCATTTCATATAAGCGAGTACAAGGGCACACGGTTGAATATGGATTCAGGGTAGGCTAACTTAGAATAATCTTAGGTATATCTAACTAGATATCTCGCGTTACCATCAACACCGCAGACAGAGCACGACAGCACATGATGACCTCTTCCGGACTGAGGCCCCGCACCCGTGGGATTTGCAACAACCGGCCCATCGGCTTGCCTCTTGCTCCAGCAAGGAGAACCATGACCATCTCTCGCGGCACCTTCCTCAAGGGCTCATCCTTCACCGCACTGGCCGGCCTGCTCGCCGCATGCTCCACCGGCAACGGCTCCAGCACCTCCGGCTCCACCACCTCCATGAGCGCCGAAGCGGGCGCATTCACCATCACCAGCGACTACGGCGACACCGTCATCAAGCAGGCCCCCACCAAGATCGCCGTGGTTAACGCGTGGAAGAACGCCGACGCGCTGCTCGCCCTTGGCGTGGTGCCCGCAGGTATTCCCAAGATTAGCTGGGGTCAGAACTCCAACGACTCCACCGACTGGTTTGACGCCAAGCTCAAAGAAATGGGCAAGAGCCTGAACGACATCACCCGTTACGCCGAGGCCGACGGCCCCGCCTACCAGGAACTCGCCAAGCTCGCTCCGGATGTTATCTTCGCGCCCTACGGCAACATGAGCGCCGAAATCTACAAGAAGCTCTCCGACATCGCACCCGTCGTGACCGCTCCCAAGGGTGTAGGCATGTACGAAGTATCCTGGCAACAAGTCGTTGAGCAGGCGGGCAAAATGCTTGGTACCCCCTCCGCCGCTACCAAGCTCATTGACGGAACCACCAAACAGCTGAAGGAAGCAATCTCCAAGTACAGCAACCTCGCTGGCGCAAGCTTCATCGCGGGCTACTTTGATGTCGAGAAGAAAACCCTCGGTGCATACACCGCTCAGGACTCGCGACCCCAGACCTTCACCGACTGGGGCATGGTTGAAGCACCCTATGTCACCGAACACTCCAAGGATGCGCAGAGCGTCTTCCTCTCCATCTCTTCCGAAGTGCTCGACCAGGTTGAATGCGACGTACTCTGGGCTTGGGTCAACGACCCCGCTGACGTGGAGAAGATCAAATCCGACCCGCTCTTCGCTGCTCTTCCCGCCCTGAAAAAGAACGCCGCTATCTTCGAATCCGATAAACACCTTGGTCTGGCCCTCTCAGCTGCTTCCCCGCTGTCGCTGACTTGGGCAGTAGAGAAATCCTCCGTTCTGGAGAAGTTCTCCACCGCTATCAAGAACGGTAAGGGCTCCAAGTAACGTGAGCCATCCCCAATTGGGACACGGGCAGGCCCGCGGTGCGTACAGCACACGGCGCCTGCCCCGTTTGTGTCTCCTCCTTATCCTCACCTGCGTTGCCGCCGCGCTCTCGTTACTCGTCGGTGCCCGGTTCATCGACCCCGCCACCGTGCTCGGCACCCTGACCGGATACCGCCCGGAAGGTATCGAAAGCGCCGTTATCGACGCGCGTATTACCCGAACCATCTGGGGGCTCATCATCGGCGCCGCCCTCGGCCTCGCCGGAGCCGGAATGCAGGGTATTACCCGCAACCCGCTCGGCGACCCCGGAATTCTCGGCGTGAACTCCGGCGCAGCCTTCGCCGTGGTCACCGGTATTACCTTCCTCGGCGTGAAGAGCACAACCGAGTATTCCGTACTCGCATTCGTGGGCGCCGCCGCAGCCTCCGCTCTGGTATACGCCTTTGCCTCCATCGGCAAGGACGGGGCAACACCCGTCAAGCTGGCACTCATGGGTGCGGCTCTCAGCGCCGGGCTCGGATCGCTCACCAGCGCTCTGATTCTGACGCGCCAGAACGCCCTAGACGACCTGCGCCGCTGGCAGGTGGGGTCCATTGCGGGTAAAGACTTGGAGAGCCTCTACCCATCGGGGATTTTATTGCTCGTTGGCGCGCTCATCCTGCTTGTCGGAAGCCGGACCATTAATAACCTCGCCCTCGGCGACGACATGGCTGCCTCCCTAGGGGAGAACGTAAACCGTCGAAGGTACATTCTCTTTATAGGTATAACCCTACTCGTCGGCGCCGCCGTCGCGCTCGCGGGTCCCATTGCTTTCCTCAGTCTTATGGCCCCACATGCCATGCGCTCCTTCATCAGTGCGGACTACCGGATGCTTCTGCCTGCTTCTGCACTCTTCGGTGCCGTCATCCTGTTGCTCGCAGACACGCTCGGCCGTGTGCTGATGCCTCCGCAGGAAATTCAGGTGGGCGTGAGCACCATTGTGGTGGGCGTCCCCGTCTTCATCTACCTGATTCGACGTTCCAAGGGGGCAAGCCTCTCATGACGAGCCCGCATCATAACGCTACTGGCGGGGTTGCCAAGTTGCGCGCTATCCGTCGCCGCGAAATGCGCCGCCCCATCCTCGGACTCTCCGGGTTAGTCCTCGCGCTCTTGGCTACCATAGCTGTACGCGTCCTGCTGGGCAGCTATACCGTTACCATCCCCGACTTCTTGACCCTGGTCACCGGCGGTGAGGTGCCCGTGCGCGGCGCTCGATTCATCATCATGGAAGACAAGCTCCCCCGCGCAGTCCTCGGCGCGCTCGCCGGCATCGCCTTTGGATGCGCCGGCGCCATTTTCCAGTTGTTACTGCGCAATCCGCTGGCTAGCCCAGATATTATCGGTATTAGCAACGGTGCCTCCCTCGGTGCGGTGCTCTCCATGGTCTACTGGGGTGCCTCGGGATTCAGCGTCTCACTCTTCGCCATCGTCTTCGCCCTGGCCGCTGCGCTTGTCACGATACTCCTGGCCTCGGGACGAGGCAACGTGGGTAACCGCTTCATCCTGATGGGTATCGGCGTTTCCGCGCTCTGCAACGCAGCCGTCACCTACCTGCTCGAACGCATGTCCATGGGCCAGGCCAGCAACGCGACGGTCTGGATGGTCGGCTCCCTCAGCATCGCCAACTGGGATCGCATCGGTATTCTGCTCGCAGCTCTGCTGGTGCTTCTGCCCTTCGTCCTCTGGGGCATCAACCACCTGAAGACCTCAGCCGTGGGCGACGACCTGGCGCACGGCCTGGGTGTGCCTGTGGGGTTCATCCGCTGGTACTACATCGGCCTGGGCGTACTCCTGGCCGCTGTTGCTACAGCAGCTACAGGACCCATCGCCTTTGTCGCGTTCGTCGCCGGACCCATCGCCCGTCGTATCATGGGCGGTCGCCACACGTTCCTGGGAGCATCCCTTGTGGGCGCGACCATCGTAGTGCTTGCCGACTTCGTAGCAGCAAATCTCTTCCCCTCCATATCATTCCCCGTAGGTATTCTGACCGGCGCTATGGGCGCACCGGTGCTCATCTGGTTGCTCGTGCAGAACCAGAAGGAAGGAAAATAATGAAAGAAATTACCGAACGCACCCTCAAAGTAGAGAACGTGAGCCTCGGCTACGGCGAGAAGACCATCGTCAAAGACCTGTCTCTCGAATTCCCGAAGGGTAAAATTACCGCGATTATCGGCCCGAACGGCTGCGGCAAGTCCACCCTACTGCGCGGTGTCTCCCGGCTACTCAAGCCTCTCAACGGTGACTTCACCTTGGATGGAAAATCTACCCATGAGTACTCCATGAAGGGGTTCGCACGGATGGTTGGTCTGATGCCGCAGCACCCCATCGCCCCTGAAGGTATTACCGTTGCGGACCTTGTCTCGCGCGGTCGCTACCCCTACCAGGGCCTCTTCAAACGGAACAGCGCCGAAGACGATGAAGCCGTCGCCTGGGCCCTCGAAGCCACCGATACTATGTCCCTCGCGGAGCGACAGGTCACCGAACTCTCCGGCGGCCAGCGCCAGCGCGTCTGGATTGCCATGGCACTTGCCCAGGAAACCGACATCCTGCTGCTCGACGAGCCGACAACCTACCTCGACCTGGCGCACCAGGTTGAGCTTCTGGACCTGCTTTCTGAGCTCAACGAGGAACGCGGAACCACCATGATTATGGTGCTACACGAGCTGAACCTCGCCGCCCGAGTTGCCGACTACCTGGTCGCGATGAAGGACGGCTCCATCGTTGCTCAGGGCGAGGCACACAATGTGCTGACCCGCTCCAACCTCGATGAGATTTTCGGTCTCAAAGCTGAGGTTGCTGACCCCTTCAACGACGGCAGCGTTGTGGTCGTACCGCACCCGCGCATCCCCACAAACCACGGTGTAGCGGGCCAGGAGCGCGAGTAGCCGTGGGGGAGCGCATCAAACGCCGTCGCGTGCGCACCCACGGCGACAACCTCTACGGTATCTTCACCTTGGCTGTGAGCCGGGTGGAGCGGCTGAGCCCTTCCTACGTGCGGGTCAGCCTAACCGGTCCCTCTCTGCGTTACGCCGTGGACTCTGTCTCGATGGGCGGGCTAAATGCCGACGCACACGAGACGGGGGAGCAGAATACTACCCGGAGCGAGGGTGAACTCGGCTCTTACCGTGGCGTTTTGGACGGTTACGTTAAGCTGCTCGTACCGCCCGCCGCCGAACGTGATGAGCATGGACGCATCACGCGCCTAAAACCCGAGCCGGTACACATCGACCTCACCGATACACGGCGGCAAGACTGGTTCGCCCTGCCCGACACCGAACGCGGCTGGATGCGCACCTACACTCTGCGCGCCTCACGCCTGCGCACCCCTGATGCTGCTCTGCACAAGATTATCGAGGCCCTGCCTGCCGAGCCCGTCATCCCTGCTGGGGTGAGCATGCCGGGCGCACCGGGTATCGACTCTGCTCTGCCCGAAACCGCGCTACCCAAAAACCTTCTGCCCGAAATCGACCTCGACTTTGTGCTCCACACCGAGGTAAGTTCCGACGGGGTTGAACACATGGGCCCCGGTGCCACCTGGGCTACCCATGCGGAGGCTGGGGATAGAGTCTCTATCCTCGCTCCCTTGGCTGGTCAGCCTCTGTGGGCCTCTTGGTCGAGTGGCGGCGCCGAGCGCATCATCCTTGCGGTGGACGAAACCGCAGTACCCGCCGCGCTCTCCATTCTCGCGGACTACACTGCCGGGAGCCAGAAGCCTGCCGAAATCCAGCTCATCGCAGAGGTACCTCACACAAGCGACAGCCTAACCGCCCTCTGGGATGGCCCCTACCCGAACCTGCCTGCACCGAACGAGCTACCGAACCTCACCGTTAACTGGTGCGCTCGCGAGGAAGCACCTCGAGGTGAGGCGCTGGCCACCGGCTTGCGTAAGGCTTTGGGGTTGGGTGCGCAGAATTCTGAGGTTGCTCCCGTAATCGCTGAGCCCTCCCTGGATTGCGCCGAGGAGTCTGAGGTTGTCTGGACCCTGGCAGATGATGATAACCCCCAGATCTACGTCTTCATCGCCGGTGAGGCCTCAGTCGTCAAGACCCTGCGCCGTATCTGCGTGCACGAGGCATCCATTCCCAAAAATGATGTGTCGTTCATGGGATACTGGCGTGTGGGACGCACCGAAGGCTAAGCGATGAGGTCGGCATGCCGCTTACGGTACCGGCCCCAGCTCGTAGACTAACCGTCCTGAAACGAAGACGATAAAGGAAAGAGAAACTCCATGAAACACGCCGAACCTCTCCTCGACAGCCGCGGAAAACTTAACGGCGAATCGGTGCGCTACGTGGCCATGGGTGACTCCTTTACCGAAGGTGTTGGCGATGTCGACCTCTCCCGCCCCAACGGGGTACGGGGCTGGGCCGATCGTGTAGCCAGCGCTATTGGCTCAGTTGACCCGGATGCCACCTACGCCAACCTCGCGATTCGTGCCGCCTGCTTACCCCCATCCTGGATGAGCAGCTACCTGTGGCTCTGGATCTCTGCCCGAACCTGGTTACCTTCTACGGCGGCGGCAACGATATTATGCGTCCCAACGTTAATATTGACCGATTAATGGTGCGTGTGGATGAGGCATTCGCCGCTCTGCGCTCCCAGGGTATTGAGATGCTTACGATTACCGGTCTGAATGTTCAGGGGCAGGGCCCGTTTTCCGGTACCCGTGGCCGTACTGCCATCTACAACGAGTTGCTCCGCGGTATTGCTGAAGATCACGGGGGGCACGTCATTGACTATTGGCGTTGGAACGATTTCATTGATTGGCGTCTGTGGGCTGAAGATCGCCTGCATATGAACGAGCTGGGCCACGAACGCTTCGCCTCCCGCGTGCTCGGTCAGCTGGGCCTATCGGGTCTAGTGTCTGAGCCCGTTCTTCCGCCGGAGGCGCAGCTGAGTGCTCGCGAGAAGGTTGCGCAGGAGGTGCGTTGGGTTCGCCAATTTGCCCTGCCGTGGGTTGGTCGACGTCTGAAGGGTACGAGCTCCGGCGACGGCTTGAGCCCGAAGTATCCGATACTGGTGCATGCTACCGAAGTCTAACCGGCCGCGCCGCTGTGTAGTTTTTCTAAGCGGGGCAACGCGCTGTTAAACCTGTCCAGTGACCCCGGTCGTGCCGTGTGGCGCGGTGCGATTGGGTCGTTCGCCGCTTAAAACCGCCTTAAGCTGTTAATCTCACAGGATGAATCTCACCAATGTAATTTATCGCCAGTCACAGGCGGAATGCTTATTCTTAGGGGAGGGTAATTTATCATTCAGTCCCGGAGAATTAAAGGCTTTAAAGCATTTGGACTTGTGAGAATACCCATTTTTGATAGAATGGATGGGTATGCTCAGTGTATTCTGTCGAGTGCACCCCGTGGAATGTGCACCCGCTCGCGCGGTGGTGTATCGGGCTCAGAACACCGAGATTCCGCGGAATTTTTAGGTAAATTCCGGTGCGCAAGCTTGCGAGAATCCCCGTATTTACCTAGAATTTAACGCTGTTCGTAGTGGTGGAAACGCCTCTCGACACTAATAAGCTTCACCGTTTTTCCCGCGGCGGGGATCGGTGCGTGGCCTCTCACCCACGCGACGGTCTCAAACACTCTAGCCCGGCGAATAACCCGGTGCTTCTACATTGGTGGCGGGACGCTCACGAGTAACATCGACTGCGTACCGTCATAAAAGTCAATCAATAAAGGAGTGAAACATGGCAGCAGTCTGCCAGGTGACCGGAGCTGTTCCCGGCTTTGGACACAGCATTTCGCACTCGCATCGCCGCAACAAGCGTCGATTCGATCCGAACGTTCAGAAGAAGACCTACTGGGCTCCTTCGCTACGTCGTAAGGTAACCCTGAACGTGTCCGCTAAGGGCATCAAGGTGATCGATGCTCGTGGCATCGACGCTGTGGTTGCAGAAATCATCGCACGCGGGGAGAAGATCTAGTAAATGGCATCCAAGGCTAAGGACCTCCGTCCTATTATCAAGCTCAAGTCCACTGCTGGCACCGGTTACACCTACGTAACCCGTAAGAACCGCCGCAACAACCCCGACCGTATGGTGCTGAAGAAGTACGACCCCGTCGTCCGCAAGCACGTTGACTTCCGAGAGGAGCGCTAAGAATGGCCAAGAAGTCCAAGATCGCTCGCAATGAGCAGCGCAAGGTCATCGTCGCTCGCTACAACGAGAAGCGTATCGCGCTGAAGAAGACCCTGATCGACGAAAATGCTACCCCCGAGGAGCGCGAGGTAGCACGCGTGGCACTGCAGAAGCTTCCCCGCAATGCTTCCCCCGTGCGCGTGCGCAACCGCGACCAGATTGACGGCCGCCCCCGCGGCACCTTCCAGAAGTTCGGCATCTCTCGCGTCCGCTTCCGCGAGATGGCACACCGTGGCGAGCTGCCCGGTATCACCAAGTCCAGCTGGTAAATCTGGTATTTTAGTTCCTAAACGGTTTTCCGTCGTTATCGACGGTCACTCGCTTTAGACTCAAATCTAAGTCTCTGGAAGGGGCACCCTAATGGCTAAGAACCGTACCGAACTCGTTGCTGAGGTTGCTGAGAAGTCTGGCAAGAGCCAGGCAACCGTGAATGCGGTCCTCGATGCAGTGTTCCAGGTTTTCGAGTCTTCCGTCTCCAAGGGCGAGAAGATCACCATCCCCGGTTGGATGGCAATCGAGCGCACCGACCGTGCAGCTCGTACCGGCCGTAACCCGCAGACCGGCGAAACCATCCAGATTCCCGCCGGTCACGGCGTGAAGCTGACCGCAGGCTCCAAGCTGAAGGCAGCAGTCGCTAAGAAGTAATTCTTGAGACTTTGAATCTGTCGGAAGACCCCCACTTTTACGGTGGGGGTCTTCCGTATTTCATAGGGTGTATTATATCCTGCATCTTTTGACGGAGTGTGCCGGAGTAGGAAGAGGGGCTGGAAGGAGCGCTGTATTTTCCGGTGTTCCGCATTTTTGTGGGCTTTCTCTTCGGTTTTTTTATAGTTCCGCCCGGGGTTTTCACAGAAAAATTAAAGAAAATTTATGCAAAATATATGAAAGTTATGCATAAGATAAGCGTAGAATCAAGATTCTCTATTCTTCCTGGGAAAAATACTTATTCATAAATGTTGGGACACAGCTTAAACACAGCTAACTAAAGCTCAAACTTAGGATCGGGCTCTAAGCTGGTATTACGGCGAAAGACAAAACCCGTTGAGGATAGGTAACGGGGAGCCTTTCGGCCGGATTCATACACCACCGGAAAACCAGCTCTTCCGGGTAGTACATAGGAGAACTACCTCATGGCACGACAGAATCAGAACCGCGCCAGCAACCACCTAGTAGCGCTCTCACTGGCAGTCCTCGCAACTCTGGGCCTAGGTGCCTGCGGCTCCCAGAACACCTCAAACGCCGGTACCACCGCCACAGCCAGCTCCACCACAGAAGCCATCGTCAACGCCAGTAACGGTAAGGTGACCGTTAAAGCTAGCGAGGCTACTAGCCCCAGCCCCACCGCAACCGCAAGCCAAGGTACCGTGACTGTCAGTGAAGGGAGCATAACCGTGAGCGGTGCTGATGGTACCGGCATCACCGCGGAAGCAAACGGCAATATTACCGTCAATGGCGATTCGAAGGGATCCGCCAAGGCTAACGAGAAGGCCGAAGAGAGTTCCGGTAATTCCAACTCCGTTGCGTCAAACTCCATCGTTAGCACCGCTACCGGTTACAGCCGTATTGAAATCGACTCTGACGGTAGTTGGAGCTATCATGCACCCAACGGCGATATTATCGAGGTTGAATCTGATGGCTCCTGGGAGATTACCGGTCAGAACGGTGTTATTGAGGTAAAGGCTGACGGTTCCTGGGAGAGTGCGAGCCAGGACGGCGTCATTGAGGTAGGCTCCAACGGCATTGCCAACCTCACCGGATCCGACCCCATTAAGGTACCGACTGTACCCGCTAAACCTGAGGGAGCTACGGTAAATCCTGTCCGGCCCGTTACCCCGCGTAACTAACTGACCAGAGCAAAAATAGGGTAAAAGGTGGGGCAACCCACCTCCTGGAATACGGAAAGCATCCGTAGGCTCCGATAATCGTCCCTAAACTCGATAGAATTAACGCATCCGGTAGCCCGATAAACGTTCGGAGAATCCCGCACGGGTTCTCATCTCAACCTAGAACACCTCACCTGCCGGTTGCTCCATACTCAACCACCACAAGGAGAAAACATTATGGCAATCGCCCCCGTAGCGAAGAAGACTGCCGCTGTCCTGTCCATCGCCATCGCTGGCGCTCTGGGCCTGAGCGCATGCGGCTCCCAGTCTGCTAACTCCACCGCAACCGCCTCCGCATCGGCATCCATCGCATCCGCTGCTGCAACTACCGCATCCGCATCGGCATCTGCTTCCACTTCGGCATCTGCAGACGTAAAGGTAGACGCTAACGGCAATGCAACCGTCAAGGCAGACGACGGCGCAGGTAACTCCGCAGAGGTGAAGACCGGCGCTGACGGCTCTGTCTCCGCGGACGCTAAGGATGCAGCCGACGTGAAGATCAAGGACGCTGAGGGTACCGAGCCCGACAACGCTGAGATCTCCGTGGCCGGCGGCTGGACCGTTCAGGATGATGCCACCAACACCCAGATTGCTGTTGCAGCTGACGGCTCCTGGACCCGCCAGGACGCCGAGGGCCAGGTTTCCGTGCAGGCTGATGGCTCCTGGAGCATCCAGACCAACGGCGGCGTACAGGCTACCGTGGACGCCTCCGGTGAGGTGACCTCCATTATGGGTGGCGAGAAGTCCGAGCTGCAGGCTCCGAAGGTCCCCACCAAGCCCGCCAAGGCTAAGACCGAGGCCGTTCAGCCCGTTCCGCCTAAGTAATAGGACTGGCTACGATAGGTCATCCCCTCGGGTTTTTCTGACCCTGTGCTGACTGATAAAAGCGCCTCGTGCTTATCCCCCAAAGGATAGGTGCGGGGCGCTTTTATGCGCTTTAAAATTGCCCGGGAAAGCACGGTAGTGGTAGTGGCGGGATACGGTGCTACCATGAGGTCAGGCCTTCCGGGCCCTCGAACTAAACAACCACACCACGGTGCACCCCGACAAACCTCGGGGTAGTACCAGAAAAGAGAAAACGCAGTGAAAAAAACTATCGCTGTCCTGTCCATGAGCCTCGCCGCAACCCTTGGCCTGGCCGCCTGCGGTAACACCGTTAAGGCACCGTCCGAAAGCCAAAGTGCGTCGGCATCCACCTCGGGCAGCGTATCGGTTTCCGCGTCGGCCAGCGACTCCGCTTCGACCGTGAGCACCTCCTCTAAAGCACCTGGAGAGCACGCACCTGACGATCATGCACCTGATGATCACGCAAACTCCGAAGATGCCGCACCCGAGAGTAATGAGGGTGATGACTCCTCGTCTCAGACTGTTAAAAAGAACTATGAATCCCTGAAGAATGGCCTCGAAGAAGCCAAGAAGGATCCCTCAACGAAGAAGTCCACGAACACTGACGGTACTGTATATAGTGATCCCAACGGCGCCCTCTCCATTGTTGAGGCTGCGAACGGCGACTATATTCTCATTAGGAATGACGGTGCTTGGATGCGCGCCAGCCTTGATGGCTCGCTGAGCACCGTGGATGAGCACGGCACGTGGAGCACCATTAACCCGAATGGTGACATCGTGGCCGTTCAGGAGGACGGTACCGCCTCTATTTTCAACTCCAAGACCGGCGCCAGCTCAACCAACTATGATTCCCTGGAGCTCCCCAAGCCTCCGGCCCCCGTGGGTGGCTACTCCACACAGCCGAAGGAAGGCGTAAAGCCGACCAACGCCGCCTAAGCTGGTTGCGGCAACAGTCTAGCGTATGTCTGACGTTGCCGGTTACCAGCGGTCATAAACGGCAGGAGAGCGAAAAGTAAATCCTTGTTGAAGGTGCCCCGCATGTATACCCTAGGGATACGCGCGGGGCACCTTTAATTATTTCTCGCTCGGGGTGGAGAGGCTTAGATCTTCGGAATGGGTTGCAGACGGCGCAATTGCGTCACATGCTTGGGTTCGAGTTCCTCAACGCAACTGACCTGTA
>CAUQVM010000036.1:0-13910 GCA_963521575.1 uncultured Rothia sp. | reverse complement strand
TCACCGATACCGTGCAGCTGCCCGGCGAAGAGCCCCGCACCATGACCGACGAAGAGATCGTCAGCCTCATCCGCAACTGGACCGTGGGCGAGCCGTCCACCGTCTCCGCAACCGTGGGCGTGTTCGTCAACTTCCTGGCACGCAACCGTGCCGAGCAGGATCGCCTGCGCGCATCCCTCGCCGACGGCAACGCCCTGGAAGACTCAAGCGAAATCGCCCTCGCCGTCGAGGAAATTATGCGACTTGAAGACACCCTCGTTACCAACCGCCGTATCACCACTCGGGACACCGAACTTGGCGGTCGCACCCTGCCTGCCGGCTCCCGCGTGACCATCAACTGGGCAAGCGCCAATCGTGACGAGGATGCCTTCGAGGACGCCCTGATCTACAACCCGCACCGCGACCAGTCTCGCAACCTCGTGTACGGTGATGGTGTCCACGTCTGCCCCGGCGCACCCCTGGCACGCCTGGAGCTGCGCATCCTGCTCGAGGAGCTTCTGCGCGGCACCAAGTCGATTGAGATTGCGGACGAGAGCGAGAAGCCCGCAACCATGAACGCCGTGTACCCGGTCTCCGGCTACTCGGTTGTGCGCGCCGTCTTCAACTAGGTAATACCTCCCGTATCGGCGGTAGTCATCCGCTCTTATTGCTAAGTGCGGCACTCAATAGCCTAGGGCGCCGAACCCCAGAAATAGGGTTCGGCGCCCTAGGCTATTAAAACGCAGTTGGAGAGGTGATCGTCAGAAAAGCCAGTCCTCCAGAGCGGAGAACTAAGAGATTCGTATATATTCCGAAGTGACTATATAGCCTGTCGGTGAATTATGTGGTGGTATTTAGCGATTGGATTAGGTCGCCGAAGGCTCTGCGGAAGGACTCGCAGAAGAAGTCATCGAAGGGCTGGCAGAATCGCTTGAGGAAGGGGAAGCAGAGGCGCTGGTCGAGGCTGAACCACTTGTTGACGCACTCGCCGCCGCCGAGGCACTGGCTGCTGCAGCTGATGCACTTGCTTCTGCTGAAGCACTCGCTGCCGCAGCTGACGCGCTGGCCTCCGCCGAGGCACTGGCCAACTCCTCCGCAGACATACTCGTACCGTCCGCATGAACACCCGCGATTGCGGGGGCCACACCGTTCACATAGCTCAGCTTCGCCTGCTTGAACTGATAATCGGGAGAGCAGGTGAGCTTGTACTTCGAATCTGTCAGCTCACGAATCGTCTTCACGTAGTTCTGAGTTTCGGGGTAAGGCGGCACACCACCGTACTCCTCCACTGCGCCGGGGCCCGCATTGTAGCCGGCAAGTACCACGTCCTGCAGCTGATCGTCGTTCGATGCGTACTTTGCCAGGCGAGTGCGTAGTTCCGCCAGGTAGCGAGCCTGAGCTGCGATTGCGTCGTGCGGGTTCAGAATATTGCCGCCCTCACCGAAGCTGTAGTGCTCGCCGCTCCAGGCATCATCGGTAAACTGTGCGATACCCTTCGCGCCCTGGTTGGACACTACGCCCACACGCCAGCGGCTCTCGGTCTCAATCTGCGCGGCCATTACGCCGGGACGAAACCCTGAAACCTTCGAGCCCTCCTTAAAATCGGTGCGTAGAGAGGTGGGTGCGTAGGATAGTTCGGTCATGCCGCAGTAGTCGTCGTAGGTGGCGGCCAAACCGGCGACGCCACCTCCCAGAAGAACCGCAGAGGCAATAATCTGCCAGTGCACGAATATCCCGGCGAGAAAGCGTAACGGAAAAGCCCTGCGTCGCCGGGGAGAGGAAGTCTGTGTGTCCGCCGAAGCGGTAGTGTGGTTGGTGGCGCCCGTAGCGTTGCGCTCGGAAGAGGCGCCCGAAATGCTATCTGCCATCCCTCTAGCCTAGCGCACCCGAACCGCGGAGACGCATAAAATACGCCGTGATGAGGCGAAAAGCATATTCTATGCACTCCAGGAAAAAAGTGCGCGGGGATGCAGGAAACCCCGCCGAGCACATCCGAAGACGTGCCCGACGGGGTCCACAGGCCTACCGCCCGAGCTCACCGCAGGAGAGCGGCGGGAGAGGGTGAAGGCCCCTCAAAGCGGGGCGCGACCCCCTAATCCCGTTAGCGATCGGTGACCACAATCTTACCGGCCGCACCGCGTTCCATCTCCACAAAAGAGTGGTTCACGAACGTGTACGTTCCCGGTTCCAGGAACTGCATCTCCACAAAGCCGCCCTGTGCCGGCCCCAACATGAGAGCCTGGCTATGGCCATCCTTCGAGCCGTGAGAGTCCGCACCGCGGCGCAGTTGGTAACCACCCTCAAAGTAGACCGTATCGAATTGCGAACCAACCACGTGGAAACTCGTACCGTGGTTTGGCCCAGCCGCCATGACCCAGATGCGCACACGCTCACCGGTCTTCACCTGGAGCGGCTGAACCTTGTACTGGGTGGCATGGCCGTTGAATATCGTCAGCGAGGGAGTACCCGCTGCAATCAGGTCGGGAGAGTTCTCTGCCAACTTGTTGCCATCGGAAGCGGTTTTACCGGTGTCGGTCAGGTACTGTTCTCCCTGCACCATGACGTACTCATGGTCGACCGGGTCGGTCTTGGCAGGGTCAATAATGACCGCACCGTACATGCCCTGGGTCATGTGCAAGCTCAGCGGGGCGGTACCGCAGTGGTATAGCCAGATACCGGCGGCCTTTGCTTCAAAGCGATAAACCAGGCTCTCACCGGGGGCAATAGTCTTCATCGTATTGTCGGGGGATACCATGCCCGCATGGAAGTCCAGGGAATGACCCATTGTGCCGTTATTGACGAGCGTGATTTCAAAAATATCACCCACCTTACCGTGCAGGATCGGTGCCATATTCTGGCCATTAAAGGTCCACATGTGCACGCTTACGCCCGGGGCCACCTCGCGGTCGATCTCCTGAACGTCCAGGGTCACCTTGCGCACGGTTTTGCCGTCCACCTGCTCACCGGGGTTCAGCTCCGGTACGTTCGGATCGCGGTACTGATAGCTTGCGCCGGGGGTTGCGGAGAGGTCAATCTTGCTGTTCGCAACCGTCATCAAGGTCGGAGCAGTACCGGTTGCGTCATGGTTATGGTTGCTGTGCTCGCCAGAAGCCAGTTGCTGGGCGTTCGCGCCGGTTTCCTTAACCTTGAAGACCATGCCCAGGGAGCGGTGCCCGGCCACGGAACAGTACCCCTCTGAATCGCCCGTGATAACCCCGGCATCCACGGTCTTGGTTTCACCCGGGTTGATCGTGCCGGTAGTTGCGCCGTTATCGAAGGTCAGGTCGTGAGTCATACCCGAATCCTCGTTGGTGACCTCGACGACCAGGCGGTTACCGGCGGGCACCTCCACCTCGGCGGGGGTGAAGCGATAGTTCCTGGTGGCCTTGACCTGCACCGTGGTGGTCTGACCGGTCGGGGCAACTGCCTGTGTACCGGTGCTCAGGGTAGACAGCGCCGAAAGGTTCAGCGCGGAAGGATTCAGCGCAAAGCCCAGCAGGAAGGCCATGGCCACCGCCAGGGCCGCCTGGAAGCTCTGCTTAGCATGCGGAATAGGCTCAGGGGTGATAGCCTCCTGCTTGAAGACAGGCTTCTCACCGCGGGCGCGAGCCGCCATCATTTCCTTGCGGGTGTTGACGGAGGCTTTTACTCCGCGAATCATGAGCGGAATAAACGAAGCCAGACCCAGGACACCCACAATGGCGACGGCCATCTTAATAGACTGGCCGACCGCAGCGCCGGGCATCATAAATATGAGCAGAGCCAGGTTTACGGCGGTCACACGGGCAGCCGCAAAACGGCTGAATTCCTTATTGGAGGCACGTACTACGGCAGGGCCGCCACCCATACGCTGCGGCAGCAGGTAACTCATAGCGCCGAGTAGCACCTGTAGCAGGAAGCCCACCACGAAAATGGGAGTTACGGCGCGCATATCCAGCTGAGCGAAAGGAATGGTGGTAACCATGACGGCAGATGCACCCACACCCACGATCAGCCAGACAAAACCCATACCAACACTCATGGGAGGGAACTCGTTCGGGCGCTTAGTGCGCAGGGTGCGGACCATAATCCAAGCAACAATGAGCAGGCCCAACAGATATACCAGAAGGCCATCCGCGGCCACCGGACGCAAACCAAAGAGAGCACCAAACAGGGTCAGGGCCACGCCGCCGCACATCAGATACAGGGCGCGTACACTGTGAGTGAGGGCATTATCCACCATTTTGGTGCGTAGCATGGTCGGCCAAAAGGTTACGAGTGTGCCCACGACCGTAATACCCACGAAGCCGAGCACGTTCACGGCCTCGTGCGCGAGGAGGAACTGCGAGTGCAGGGTACCGTTCAGGCCCGGGTAGGCGACCATCGCACCGAGTAGCGCGCCCAGCGGTAGCATCAGGGCTGCCGCAATATAGAAGCGAATTGTCACGCCAAAGCGTGAGGGTAGGGCGCGTCGTACCTGGGTGAGCAATGAAATGCCGTGCCAGGCTACCATCGAGGCAACCACGAGCGCACCGGTCACCGTGGCGGCATATAGCCCGGGTATGTTCAACTGCCCGACCATACCGACCATGAGTATTATGATTCCGGCGTTCAGGATGAAGATGCGACGCACCTGCACCCCGCGATGCTCGTCTGGAATCTGAATCTTCATGAGGGCCTCAGTGAAATGCTGAGACCAGATCAGGATCGAGTTCGTGACCAGACCCAGGGTCACCATGTGCACCATGAGCCAACCGCTATTGGGGATAAGCCTGTGCAATACCAGCGCACCGATGAGGCCAAACATCCAGTAAGAGACCGGCTTGGAGGCGCGGCGGTGCCAGGTGCCCCGACCGGATGCGCGGCGCGCAATCTCCTCCGGGGTGAGGTTTGTGCCGGGCGCCTCGGAGGGGCGCATACCGATGCTTAGGCCGGAGGACCCGCCCCCGGAGACGGGCGCGCCACTGGGTTGCCTGCCGGGTGCACCGATGCTCAGGCTGCCGAGGCTCTGCTTACTACTGGATGGTCCTTTGGGTCGGTTGGGGTCCGTGGGAGGCGTGCCGACCGGCTTATCTCCTTCGTGCGGGATGCCGTGCTGTTCACTCACGTGATCACTG
The DNA here is from genome assembly GCA_963521575.1 of uncultured Rothia sp. Classification (GTDB taxonomy): domain Bacteria; phylum Actinomycetota; class Actinomycetes; order Actinomycetales; family Micrococcaceae; genus Rothia. The sequence continues at coordinate 8,835 of CAUQVM010000036.1, read as the reverse complement.
CTTTCACTGCTGGTCATTGTCGTCGATATGTCGGTGTGTTCCGTGGCGCTCCGCATTTATAAACCCTTTAAAGGGTGCGTTGAGTGCCTAATAAACCCCATTATATTGTCCCGTTCACACCAATTTTGAAGACGTTATGTGCGCATACCTACCCCCTTCCGCTCCCGACCAATCGCTGGAGGTAGCATTCGCTACGGTTCTATCGCCGCTATATTCGACATAGCCGCACGCGATACACTGTTAAGACTCAAATTTGACGCGAGGATATGACCCAAGGATATGACCAGAGAAAGCACCGATCTGCCGGAGTGAGTCCCGCATCCGTTTTCTTGTCCGCGCGGTCTATAACGCAGGAGCCTTCACTCGCCCCCCAGAACCGCTCTCCCCAAACCTCAAGGTAAGGACGAACAGCCGTGCCCAGAACCGATCCCTCCACCCCACTCTGGGGCAAGATAGCCGTCATGATGCTCATCCTCATGGTGGTGTGTGGTTACCTCTTTGAAATCCTCATTAACCCCTTCGGCGGTCTGGACTTTTCTATCTACCGCATGGGTGCCATGACCATCTTCGACAATGAGGGGTTTACCAAGGATTTATACGCGCCGGCATTTGTTGAAATTGGGGTGTTGAAGCTCCCCTTTACCTATCCGCCGTTTGCGGCTCTCGTCTTCCTGCCCTTTGCGTTCCTGCCGCTTGAAGTAGGCAAAGCCATTATGGTGCTGGGAACTACGGCCGTCGCATGGTGGCTTTCGGCTACCATCTATAACTATGCCCAGACTTCCGGTCGTGCGTTGCCCCTGCAAGGTCGCCTCGGCCGTACCGGAACTATCGCTGCCTTGACCATCGTGGTGATGCTGTGCGGCCCGTGGCGACGTACTTTTGACCTCATGCAGATTAATCCGCTCATTATGGCTCTCATCCTGGCAGACTTCGTGCGCCCGGCGACCCGCGTGCCGCGCGGTGTGCTCGTCGGTATTGCGGGTGGCTTAAAGCTTACTCCGCTGGTCTTCGGCCTCATCCTGCTGGTGCGCCGCGACTGGAAGGGCATTGCGGCCCTGGGCGCCACCTTCCTGGCCACAATTGCGGTCGGTTTTATTCTTTTGCCGAATGAGGCTCCCCAATTCTGGTTCTCAGCTATCTCTGACCCCTCCCGCGTGGGCGACATTAACTTCGTGGATAATATTTCCATCCAGGGTTGGCTCATGCACTTCGGCCTGAAGGGCACAGCCCTCAAGCTCGGCTTCTACGCTTTGGCCGCGCTCAGCATTGCCCTGGTTGCCGTGCTGCTCTATCAGCTTGAACGCCGCGGCAAAACCCTAGCGCAGGTGGCCGTGACCGGCACTCTTATGGTGGCACTTTCGCCGATTAGCTGGTCGCACCACAATGTTCTTCTGCCGCTACTGCTGGCAGCCCTTATCCTGGATGCATTCCCCACCTTTATGGTGCATCTTCCCTCCGCGGCGCAAAAAATTGCCTGCGTGCTGGCGTGGGTAGCCGGGGTAGGCCTGTATATTTCGCCGCGTATTATTGGCGGTATCACCCAGCTAGATATGAATGGCTTGGAGTTCCTATGGGCGCCCGGTGTAGCTATTGGTGGTTTTCCCTCCTTTGCCCTGTGGGTGACGGTCATGTTCTGGGCGGTAGCCTTGCTGAGTGCGCCGGTGCGTACCGCTCCGGTTGAACCAGCCGAAAGCGATGCCGCGTTGGGCTGGTGGGGTGCTCGCACCTTTGTGGCCGAGCGAGCAAAGGCCACCTCGGTACCTCCCGCAGCACCTCTCGGGGGTACTGCATGAGCCAGGAGATGGTACATGAATCGGCCGTGCACGCAGAAACTAGGCATAAAGAAGCTGTAGATAGAACCACCTCCCGAGAGGTTGGAGAGAGGACCACCCAGCTGGCTCAGGTATCGAATACTCCGACCTTGCCCGCATCCGTACCGGTGAGTTTTTTCCGCGGTGGTGACCTGTGGGCACACCTTATCTTTATTTTGGTTGCCGCCTTCGCCCTGAACTACGTCACCCATGCCGCCGCTGACGATATCTACGTCTACCGCCTGGGTGCGGTTTCCCTGGCGGATGGCCCCGAGGGACTACAACTTTACAGCTTCCGCACCCGCGGTCTGCCCTTCACCTACCCACCCTTTGCGGCGCTACTCTTCTACCCGCTTGCGTTCTTGACCGAACCGCAGAGCATGCTCCTGATTACCACCGTTATCGGTGCGCTCAGCTATGGGTGCGCCTGCCTGCTGTACTCCTACGCGCGTAGCCGTGCCTGGCAGCTACCCCTGCAAAAGCATCTAAGCTCCTGGGGCATAATCTCGCTCATGGCGGCGCTTATCTGGGCCTGCGGTCCGTGGCGCCTGACCACGCACTTCGGGCAGATTAACGCCATTATCCTTACCCTGATCCTGATCGATTTCATGCGTCCGGGCACCCGCGTACCGCGCGGCATACTCCTGGGCATCGCGGCTGGAATTAAGCTGACCCCGCTAGCTTTCGGCTTGCTACTGCTCATGCGCAGGGACCGGAAGGGACTCATCACTACAGGCTTGAGCTTCGCGGCAACGGTGGGCATCGCCTACCTCATTGTCCCGAAGGAATCCACTATCTTCTGGTTCCAGGCCGTGCGCGACACCTCCCGTGTAGGCTGGTTCAGCTACTTCGACAATGTCTCTATTATGGGTACCCTCACCCATGCAGGCCTGCAACACCAGCTGACCGCGACCGCCCTGTCCATTGTGCAGATGACATTGACGGTGCTCATTGTGCTGGTGACCGCAGTGTTACTCATCCCTCTGATTCGCGCTCGCGCGGTACTCGCACAGCTGGCGCTTACCGCCTTCACGATGCTACAGATCTCACCGATTAGCTGGTCGCACCACAATACCTGGTACCCGCTGATGCTGGCCGCCGTGGTGGTGGAAATCTTCCCTCTGTTCTACCGCTGGTCTACCTCTTTTACAGTGATGCTGGGCTACATGACAGCGACCGTGGCACTGGTGGGCATGTATATTTCCCCCTACTGGATTGTGCTGGCCTTCTCCCCGCACTACAGTTCGGATCATATCCTCATGGTTCCGGAAGGGTCGTTGGGCCTCATGGCCGGCACTTCCCCGTACCAGTTCATGTACCTATTCGTGGTGGTGACCTTCTTCGTCTACATGGCGCACCGCTCTCAGGCGGACCGCGCCGCGGCAGAAGCAGGTGAGCGTGTGAATGCGATGAATGCCCGATATTAGCCGGCCCCTACGACCACCGTATGTGGGTAACTTGTAGTAATAGCTGAGCCCCCGCATCCGAAAATGGATGCGGGGGCTCAGCTCCCATGAGGGGTGTGACGTTAGGTGTAGCAGCCGGCGTTAGTTCGCGCTGATGCTCCACCCCTCGGAGGCCCCGGCACGAATCTGCAGGTAGTTCTTACCGGTGGTGTTCCAGTTCAGGTTGCTCTTCACATTTGTCATGGAGACAGCAAAGACGGTCTCGTTACGGTTGGCGTCCAGAATCGAGAAGCCGCGGTTGGTGAGGTTATTGGCCTGAACCTCGAATGTGGACTCGCCGCCGTTGTAAGTGTAGGCGTAGTAGGGCATGGTGGTCTGGAACTTATCGCCCTTACCGTAATTCGGCGCGGAAGATTCGTCGTAGATACGGATGGTCCACTCACCCTTGCCGACCAGCTCCAGCTTGTGGGTGGGGCTGGAAGGATTAGCGGTATCTACCCACACGGTGCCACGAGTCGTGGTGTTGCCCTTGGCGGTGTCGACTACGCTCACACCACCGGTGGCGTCGTTCTGATCGTCACGGCTGCTGATGAATGCGACCTCGTCGTACTTGCCGCTGGGTTTGAATTCGTAGTACAGGATGCCTTTGGAAGCATCGCCGTTAATCTTCTCGACGTTAATGGTCTGCTTATCGTCGGTAACGGTCTGCTTGTATTCATTGAATTCGCCCTTAGGTAGCTTTGCCTCGCCGGCGGTCAGAGCCGCAGCGGAGGAGCCAGCCGCGCCGGTAGACTGAGCGCCTGCACTGGAAGCCGTGGAAACAGCTGCCGCAGAATCAGCCGACTGGGCGGAGGTCTTGTTTGACCCGCCGCGAGGTATCAGCATCACAATCGCTAGAATAGCAATGACTAATAGGGCGATGATGGCGGCGATGAGGCCCCACAACTTGCCGCCGGAGCGACCCTTCGCGCTGGATGTATCGCCGGGGTCGGCCTGCTGAGCAGCGTTTTGTGGCTCGGCAGGCTGGTGCTCGCCTTGGACTTCGCCGGTCTGCTGGGCATAACCGGTTGGTGCCACGTAGGGGTTGAACGCTGCGGGCTGGTTCTGAGCAACCTGGGGCTGAACCATATGCGCCTGCGCGCCGGGGGCTCCTGCGGGTGCGGGAGTGCCGAGATACTGGCCGGAGTACTGCGGTTGTCCCTGGAACTGATTGTCCTGGGACTGAGCGGGCTGGGCTTGGCCCCGGGAGAAGGCGTTCTCAGCCGGTGCTGCGGGGGCGTTGTGGTTGGCAGGTTCGGTGGATGCGCTTGCGGCGGCAACCCCGGTAGCAGCGGGAGCGGTGGTATCGGCTTTGGGGGCGGCAGCGGGAGTGCGATTCTCAACCAGCGGGGATCCCACAATGGGCTGTTCGGTAACAGTCTGCTTCGCCGCGATGGGCTGAGCGGACTGCTCGGCAGCAGGGGAGTCCTTTGCCGGAGCCACGACGGGCTGAACGGACTGCTCAGCAACAGGGGAGCCCTGTGCCGGAGCCACGGTGGATTCCTGCACCGGAGCCACAACCGGAGCGGCGGTATCGGCTTTGGGGGCGGCAACGGTGGACTGTTCGCTAACAATCTGCTTCGCCTCGGCGGGCTGAGCGGTCTGCTTGGCTACGGCTGAGTCCTGTGCCTGAGCCACAGTGGATTCCTGCACCGAAGCTGCAGCGGTCTTAGCCGCGGTAGACACGGTAGGCACGGCGGTGGCGGGGGTTTGTTCGGTAACAATCTGCTTAGCCTCGGCGGGCTGAGCGGACTGCTCGGCGACAGGGGAATTCTTTGCCGGAGCCTCAGCCACTGAGACATTGTTTGCCGGAGCATCTAGGTTGAGTACCCGCTCGGGCAATTCGGTATCCTGCAACGAAACCTGGGTCAGGTAGCGCATGGGCTTCTGCGCGGTCTCGGGGGGAACAACCTCGGCAACCTTGGCATCGGTAGCCTTAGCCTCAGCAGCTTTGGCCTTAACGAGTTCGATGTCTAGGCCGGGTACCTTGGCTCTGGGAATCTCAACGGTGGCTGTCCCGTCTTCTACCAGGGCCTCTTCCGCTTTGAGGGGGGCAGGGTCGGGCTCCTCAACCCACAGTTGCCAGCCATCGGGGATAGGACCCCACGCAGGATCGGGGCGCCAAGTGGGGGTAGGAAACCAACCGGCCGGTGGCGCAGGCCAATTGGGTGGTGGATTAAAGACAAGTGCCATAGAAGCTGCCTTTCTGGTGCTGAAAATACCCCGGAAGAGCGATCATCAGCGACTATATATGTCGGTATTGTCGCTTCAAATTATGGCACAGCTTGAGGGATGAAGACCCTGGATCGGCAATCGTCAATGGGAGTCAAAACATTCTCAATACTTGCGGAACATTCAATGTCAATCGGCGGTTGCATGTTGTGCTTTTTGGTGGGTTTGGGTGATGCACTGGGGCTAGGATTAATGGCATGAGTAGATCTTCCCACTCCGCGCCCCAGCCTGCTGTTGGATCGAACATTGCGTATCCGCCTGCCAATGCCGCCCACTTGAATGCCGCGACCTTGTCTGATGGCTCGCAGTCTGCCGGCCTGGCCTACCATCGCCTCTCGCATGCTGACCCGAGCACCCGATGGTTCTCGCCCCTGCTGGAAGGGTTGCTTGGCGTCGCCGTGTTTATCGGTCTCGACCTTATGATTTCACTTGCTCTGGTCGCAGCCGTTATGGGATCGGGTCTTTCCCTTCAGGAGCTTGCGACAAACCGCGCTGTCATTATGGGCTATCCGCCGCTCTTTGCTCTGACCTTTCTATCTCTTATTGCGATTATTCCCTCGCTCTTCGTGGCGCGCCTGGTCGTGGGCCCGAAGCCCTGGGGGCTGATTCACTCGGTGGCTGGTCGCCTGCGTGCCTCGCTCCTGCTACCGTACCTGGGTTTGGGCTTTGTGATTTACGGTCTCTACTACGCCGTAATTTTGGTGACGAATGGTGTGAGCCTCCCCGAATATGCCTATTCTCAACCTTCACAGGTTGAATTTTGGGTTGTTATCCTCATGGCTCTTGTATTGGTACCCGCGCAGTGCTACGCGGAGGAGCTCGCCTACCGCGGCTTCATGATGCAGGCCATCGGTCGCTGGGTGCGCACCCCGTGGCTACCGATTCTGCTACCGGCGGCGCTCTTTATGTTCTCCCACGACTACGATGCCTGGGGCCTGAGCTTCATTTTTGCAATGGGTGCCTGTGCCGGGTTCCTGTGCTGGTACACCGGTGGGCTGGAGGCTTCCATCAGCCTACATGCGGCCAATAATGTGACCCTGCTGGTGCTATCCATGGTGGCGGGTTTGGACCCCTTTGCATCCGCCGGAGTGAGTCCCGTGGATGCCCTGCAGGGAATCTCCCTGCAACTCCTGTATGTGGTGCTGGCCTGCCTGATCTTTAAAGTTCGCGCCCGCCGAGGCATCGTCTCACGTGAAATACAACCTTAGAGGGTTGATTTCTGAGGTTTTTGGTGTCTGCCCGTTCACCGGCTCCCAAACATCTAACCATCGCCATTAACTCAGCACCCAAGAAAAGGTAGGGTTAAACCATGACTGTTGATGCTGTAAAGAATATTGAAGACCTCGCCGCATTCGTCGCGGAATCCCCGGTCTCTTACCTGGCCGCCCGCACGGTGGCGCGCCGCCTGCAAGCCGCCGGATTCACTGAACTAGTTGAGACCGAGGCCTGGGAACCGCAGGTGGTAGCCGGCCGCCACTTTGTGGTGCGTGACGGTGCGATTATCGCCTGGGCTGGCGGCGTGAAGGCGCAGAAGGCCAGCGGCTACCGTGTATTGGGTGCGCACACAGACTCGCCCTCCCTGAAGATTAAGCCCTCCTCCTCCATCACCACTAAGGGCTGGCATCAGATTGCCGTGGAGAATTACGGCGGTGCCCTGCTGAACTCCTTCCTGGACCGCGAGCTGTGCGTGGCTGGCCGCCTCACAGTCCTGGAGGACGGCGAGCTGGTGGATCGCCTGGTGCGCACCGGCCCGATTGCGCGCATCCCGCAGCTGGCGCCGCACCTGGACCACAAGCGCAACGAACTGGTGCTGGACAAGCAGTTCAACATGTACCCCGTGTGGGGCGTGGACCCCGCGGAGAATGATGTGCTTGGCTACATGGCGAAGCACGTGATTGACGGCGAGCCGGTCGACCAGCAGAACATTGTGGGTTACGACCTGCTCTTCGCTGATTCTCAGCCGCCGCGTCGTTTTGGTGCCGGTCAGGAGATGTTCGCTTCGGGCCGCCTGGATAACTTGTCCTCGGTGCATGCGGGCCTGACCGCCCTAGAGCGTTACGTTGCAGATAACGCGGACGAGCACGCCACCGAGACCGTGATGCTCGCGGCCTTCGACCACGAGGAACTGGGTTCCGAGTCGCGTAGCGGTGCGGCCGGCCCGTTCCTGGAGGATATTCTGGTCCGTCTTTCTGCTGCCCGTGGCGAGAGTGCGGAGGAGTACCGCCGTTCGGTGGCGGCCTCGTTCTGCCTTTCGGCTGATGCCGGTCACCTGGTGCACCCGAATTATCAGGGTCACCACGACCCGACCGTACAGCCTCGCCCCGGTGGTGGCCCGCTGCTGAAGATTAACGCGAACCAGCGTTACGCAACGGATTCGGTGGGTGCCGGTGTGTTCGCTGCGGCGTGCGCGAAGGCTGGCGTACCGTATCAGGAGTTTGTGTCGAATAACAATATGCCGTGCGGTTCGACGATTGGCCCGATTACGGCGACTCGTCTGGGTATGCGCACCGTGGATGTGGGTATTGGTCTGCTGTCGATGCATTCGATGCGCGAGATGTGCCATGTGGACGATATGGCGTACATGACCCGTGCGGTGGAAGGCTTCTTCCGCCTCTAGGCTGAATTCTCGCTAAGATATGAGCTGTTGAGGAGTGAAGGGCGCCGAGAACCTAAGGTTCCCGGCGCCCTTATTTTTTAAAAATTTTTCGGGGGTGTTTACCTCTTGAATAGGGTCTATGCGTGCTGTAAAGTAACCCACAATATGTTATGTACGTGTTGCGCACTACTTGTTTTTGAGAAGTTTTCACCAATGATGGTGTGCCAGTAGCTCGTCACCCGGCGCAGCGAGCGAACCCCAACGTGAAAGGCGGTTCCCATGTTCTTCGATATTTCTCTGATCCCGCTGGCGGTTTTGATCCTTGTGGGTCAGCTGAAAAAAGCACCACCAAGGTTGCTAAACGACCCCGGCTATCAGAAGCAGAGTGAGCAGGGGCGAAAGCACCGGCGCATCCTGGATATGCTCAGCCTGAGTTTGGCTCTTATCCTGATGATTATTCATTGGGGTGGCCCCCTGTTGACGTTTGCCTTTCGGGCGTGCGTTATTTGGGGGGGCCCAGACAGCTGTATGATCTCTGGCAGAAGTTCAATGTGTCGCGTGGGGTACTCTTCGCGGGCGCTATTGCCCTAATCATTATTGAGTTTGGGTTGGCGCTCCTACCCTAACCTGCACCCTATAACAGTTGTGGGGGGGGGGGGGGGTGGGGGGGCGCCCCCACAGGGGTTGGGTTTGGGGGGGGGGGGGGTTGGGGGGGGGGGGGTGGTGGGGGGGGGGGGGGGGGGGGGGGGGG
>CAUQVM010000035.1:0-14046 GCA_963521575.1 uncultured Rothia sp. | reverse complement strand
ATCACCCCGGCGGGGCCCATACTGCTTGGGTTGGTGGCCCCCGGCGGGTTTCGTAGCAATATACACCTGAGCGGGTAATACCCAAGTATTCCGCATTACCCGGTATGAAGCAGGGCATCGTAGCGCATATCTAGACCTTGCGGCGTAGCACCAGACCGCGATACGCGCCCAGCTTCACCGTAGGCGGCACGGAGGATCCCCTCGCATCCATTAAACCGGCGGGAACCTTGACGATCGCTTCCTTTGCGCCGGTATTCAGCGCCGCCCAGCCCCGCGTCAACGTGCGAGTCTGTACGGATCCCTGGGCCGTAATACCGCCCACCGCCTCGCCCAGGTCAAAGGAGAGCTCCGGGGCATGAGGAATCTCATCGTAGGCGTCATGCTCGGTCGCGCTGATGCCGGTGAAAGAGCCCCCGCCAAAGACCCAGAAACCAGCCAGGCCGTACAGGAAGTTCTCGTCCGTGCCGGTCAGCGGATTCTTGCGGCTGCTCAGCGGGCTCCGCAGAATCGTAACCTTCTTCTGCTCAACGGAAGAGCGCCTCAAACCCGCGTAATAGGTCCCTAACGAGACATTACCGGCCGCACCGGAGGCAATATCGCGGCCCTGCTTTACGGCGTAAGGTGAGCTAAGGTATTCATTCGGACCCCAGCCGAGCCATACCTCCTCAAAACCACCGCCATAAGCGCTGTGCTGAGCCCATTTACCCCAGCGCAGACGTGACTCGGCGATATTGGGCACCAGAATCTTACCGATCTTATTTACCTCCACACCGGCGGCAGCTACCAGGCGATCCAGGCTTTCGCGAATCGTGGTCATGGATTCGACTCCCTGAATGGGTAGATTCAGCCCGTAGTAGTCGTTCTCCACATCGTTATCGGCCATAACACCGTCGAAGGGCGAGTCACGCATCTCGCGCACCACGGAATCAACCCAGTACCACCGATAGTTGGGGTTCCACACCTGCATCTGGTAGTGCTTAGGGTACCCCTTCCATTCGATGCGGTCACCGTTCATGCGGTGAGCAAAGAAGTCCTGACCAGAGTTTGCCATGGACATTGCCAGAGGGAACGACACGCCGGAGGAGTAGATAGGACCCGGCTCGTAGGAGCGGGTCGAGGATAGGCACTTATACGCCAGGACCACCATCTGCGGGGAGCGCTTCTTGAGGTATTGGGCGGCGTCAAGCTCCCAGGGCTGCAGAATAGCCACCGAGTAGTTCTTTACAGCAAAATCGAGCTGTTGTTGGGTAATCGGCTTACCGCCGTAGCGAATCCAGGCCCCAAACTTACCGGGTCCGCCCAGGCGTTCAAACTTACTTGTCATCGTATTCCGGCTCGAACTCGGGATCGCGCGGGGGCAACTTGCCCAGCTCGCGGTAGATCGCATTGTAGCGGTCCATGACCAGGCGTAGCTGGAAGAAGCTCACAATACGGTCGTAGGCGTTGATGCAGTACCGTTCGTAGATGCTGGGCTCTTCCATAATGGTGCGCAGGGCGGCCGCAAAACCGTTAATGTCACCGGGGATGGTCAGGATGCCGCAGTTACCAATCTCATGACCGTCCGGGGCGACCAGCACGTCGTCGATGAGCTGGGACATGCCTCCAACATCGGTGCTCACCAGCGGCACGGAGGCGGCCATCGCCTCCAGGGCCACGATGGGCTGTCCCTCGTTGTAGCTGGGCATGAGGAGCAGGTCAAAGCGGTCCAACATGGCGCGCACATTCACGGTACCGTGGAAGGTAATGTACTCCTCCATGTCAAGCTCTTCGATGGTGCGCAGGCACAGCTCGTAGTACTCGGGCAGGTGATCCTTGGGGCCGAGCACATCCAGGTGGAAGTTCATCAGGCCCTGATCGCGTAGCACCGCAAGGGAACGAATCAGGTCGGTCAGGCCTTTAATGGGCACCACGCGGGCAATAAATACGAATCGCCACACGTGGCCGCGGCCCTCGGCCAGAATGCGCGCTCGGGCGGCTTGGCGGGCGTAGTACGCCTCGGCAACAGATTCAATGAGCATACCGTTGGGCAGGATAATAGCGCGGTCCTTCTCCCCCGCATTCATCTGGTCGATGGGCGCACCGATACCGCGCGCCTCCTCCAGAGCCTTGGGATAGAGGTAGGTGACCATGTCGACGCTCGGATAGCAGAAGCGGCCCATTTCAACGAACCAGATAGACCAGGCACGCTCGTCATAGGTCATGGGGCCCAAGCTCGGGTCATCGCGCTCTTCATCGAAGAAAGCATAGTCGGTAGTGACCGGCTTAGCCATGTTACGTTCAAGCTTAGTGTTGACGGTATCTCGAATGTAGAGGTTATGCTCGGTCAGTAAGAAGCTACTTCCCTCCTGGTACCGCACGGTTGCAGCGGCAATGAGTGCGGCGTAGCCGGTAGTGTGGGCGTGATAGACATGAGCATACGGCATCCGCTCATATAGGGTCGCAAAAAGGATGGAGACGAAGTCACGTACCTTCCAGAACAGCTCGCCAAAGGGCAGCTCGGAGAAAAATCCTAGACCGGAGATGGCCTGCATGAACTCCTGGGTTCCAATGAGGGCAAAGAGGGAGTAGGTGCGAGTGGTCGGGTTAATACCCTCGTCGTAAAGCTCCCAGAGCGGGTTGAAGTCGCCTTCAATGAGGGCTTTAAATCCGGCGAGGAGGCGGTCTACCAGCTTCCGACGCTGCGACCCCTTCATCTTCAGCGCCTCAGGGTCGCTGGCAACAGCAAACGCCTCACGGTTCACTTCTAGACTCAGGTAGATAACCTTAACCCATTTGACGTTCTCCGGCATGCCGTAGAGGTCTTCGTGCGGTGAGTTCTTATCCCAGGCGATATGAATAATGCCGCAGCTAAGATCTGGATTCTCGCAGACGATATCATGCACCACCGCAGACACACCACCCTTGAGATAGGGGTAGGTAGATTCCATAATGATGGCGACGTCAACATCGGGGTACTCGGGGTCGGTGAAGTGGCCCGTAGAGGTTGGAGGCTGCAGGGGCTTGTAGTGGTTTCGGTATATCTTTTCAGTCATTGTCGTGTATCTTTCGCCGGCTATTCGGACCGGAGGATGTCTAACGGGCGATACGCCGGGCGGGTGCCCGGCAGACTGCGGTACCAGATGGTGCAGTCTGCCGGCTGCGCCGACCGCCTATGCGGGAATTGTCGTGCGGTGTGGATCGAGCGGTGTGCCGAATAGCGGCCTACCAGGTCAAAGCACGACGCCAGAAAAGGGTGTACTCGGGGGTCTCCCATGCCTTGCGGTAGAAGCGATAGCAGACGTAGGTGAGCACCACCTCGCCGACGATAATCGGCAGGTAGCCAAACTCATTCGGTAGAATCGCGAAGCAGACGACCAGCAGTACCAGGTGCCCCAGAGAGAGCAGCTGCACGGTCTTAAACATGGTCATGTACTCAATCTGGTAGATGAGCAGGGCAATAGCCACGAAGAGGAACGCCACGATCAGACCCATGAGTGCCAGCGGATAGGTATCCGGCATAAAAATGGCCATCAAGATACCGGTCACGACGGCGCTGGCGGCATAGATGAGTAGGGAGTTGCGGATCGAGCGGTCGGAGGCGCTCGTCGCTTTGTGCGATTCTTCGCGGATTTTGTCGTAAGGCAGACCCTCGAACACAGTCCACAAGTGCTGGATGGCACCGTTAACGCGCTCGGCTTCAACCACGAAGAAGTAGTTGTAGGCGATGACGCAGGGGATCAGGCTCATGTAGATGGCCACCACATTGATTTCACCACCGGTGGCGAGGAACAGCATGTACTTATCGGCCCAGATAATGGAGCCGGTCATGAAGCCACGCAGCGCGTCGGTTGCAATGTCCTTGAGGGGGATACGCGCAAAGTGGAAGAGATGCTTCATATCCTTGCCCAGGCTGGCCAGCAGGATGAGTGATCCAACCAGCGGCGGTAGGAACCAGACAATGGGGAAGAAGAGCAGTGCCAGGGTGTAGCCGAGCCATGCAAGGAACCAAAGGATACGGTTCTTCGCCAGGTTCGGGATAACCAGCAGCTGCGCGAAGGCAATATTGAGCACGCCGAGCACAAAGAATGCCCCGAGTGCGATGGCGTTCCACTGCAGCACGAGGGCGACAGGAATCGCGAAGACAAGCACCAGCGGCATGGTCACGAAGAAGAGGTAGAACCAGTTGCGGCTAAAGGCGGCCAGGTCGCTAATGTCCTGGAATTGGGGTTCCTTCAGGCGTTCGCGGGTGGCTTGAGCTTCGGCGCGCTTGAGCTGGTGCTCGAGGGTCTCGGCCTGAATGCGCAAACCCTCGCGCGCATCCGCGATTTTCTTGTGCTCCATCTGGATGGCGCGGTAGAGGGGCAGGCAGGCGGCCTGGCTGAGCCAGGGCACAGTAATGGACGCTGCAAGAATTACCTGGATGAGAGGTACGCCGCCCAGATTGTAGCGGTTGATAGTGGGTGTAACGATGGGGAAGACGGTGGTCAGCAGTACGACCGGTGAGACGTACAGCAGAAAGTTAAAGAGGAGTCGCCAAGCACTGGCGGACTTTGCCTCGTTACCATGGCTGGTTGACAACGTTAAGACTTTCCGTCGAAATCTCGTAGAGATGACTATGTGTTTGAAGAGATGATTATGTGTTTGGAGAGACGACTATGTGTTCGGTTGCTGTGCGGCACCCCTAGATACCGTGCGCGGCTATCCGAATCCCCTACCTTAAGGGGGCTCGAATTCCTCGCGCGCGATGTTGCCATCGTGAATCAATATACTGTATGTATCAACTAAAATGTTGAAGTTTTCTTCAACCCCGGCTTGAAATAAAAGCGATATAGAACACATTTTTTCCCTGCGGTGCATATGCAAAGCATCCCGGCCCCCCCTGTCGAAGGGGTACCGGGATGCTGAATATCACGGATGATTCACCCCGTGAAATCGTTTAGGATGCGCTAGCAAGGACTCGTAGTGCCACGGAGACCACGGCCAGACGCGGGTGACCGGATGGATCCGGCACTGCCTCGGCAATTTCACCGAGAATATGATCGATGTTACCCACGCGGGTCGGGTGATCTGCAATCCAGGTGTCCAGTGCCTTCAGTGCACCCTCGACGCTGGAGAAGTCGCCATCAGCACCCTCTGCCACGGACAGTGCCAGGCTTGCAGCGGTCTCGTAGAGGCTACCGCGCATTGCCTGGCGTGCCAAAATCTCCCAGCGGTCGCTACGGGGCAGCTCGGTAATGAGGCCGAGCAACTCGTCCACCTTAAAGCGGTCGTAGGTGGCGAAGTACACCGGTGCCAGCGAGGTGGCCTCAAAATCATGATCGGCAGCCGAACGAATCACGTCCAGCAGGGCGTAGCCCTCGAAGCCGAGAATCCAGATGACGATGAGATCCTCGGGCAGGCCCCATGCATCGCCTGCATCACGCTTTGCACGGACACGGTCACGGGAGGTGCCGGAGAGGTACTCAGGCAGGTTGCGACGCATCTCGACGACGGAGCCGAAGTTTTCCAGCAGCTCAGCGATAGTTGCGCCGGCGACCACGCCACGCTCGGTGATGAACCAGCGGACGGCGCGGTCCAGCACGCGCTGGTTGTCGCGCAACACGGTGAACCATGCATCCAGGCTGGTCTTAGCGGGCAGCTCGCGGTGCAGCTTAGCGGCGGTGCCGAGCTCAAAGAGCTCACGGGCCACAATGAAGGCGCGGGCAACGGAGTCGATGCCGACGTTGAACTCCTCCATCACGCGGTATGCAAAGGTGATACCGCCGATGTTGACCAGCTCATTAGCCACACGGGTGCAGATGATTTCTTTACGCAGCGGGTGCGAGTCCAGGTGCTGACCGAAGCGCTCAACGAGTGCTGCCGGGAAGTAGCTGCGTAGCACGCCCTCCAGGTAGGGGTCATCGGCGAAGTCAGTCTGTTCCAGAGCGTGGGTGAGGTAAATCTTAACGTACGCGGCCAGGACGGACAGCTCGGGACGGGTCAGGCGGTCACCGGTGGTCTCCAGGCGCTCGTCCAGTTCCTCATCGGTGGGTAGGAACTCGACGGCTCGGTTCAGTCCTGCATGCTCCTCCAGGTCGTGCATGAGGCGCTTGTACAGGTTGGTACCCAGGAAGGATCCGTGGAACTCACCCTGCAACAGCACGTTCTGCTCGATATTGGTTTCGAGAACCTTACCACCCACCTCGTCCTGCAGGGACTCGATGAAGGAGGCGCGTTCATCGCTGGAGAGCTCACCGCGGGCCACGAGGCGATCCACCAGAATCTTGATGTTAACCTCGCGGTCACTGGTCTCCACACCGGCGGAGTTGTCAATGGCGTCAGTATTGAGCACCACGCCGTTGCGTGCAGCCTCGATGCGGCCCAGCTGGGTGAAGCCGAGGTTACCGCCCTCGCCCACAATCTTGGCGCGCAGATCCTTGCCGTTAACGCGCAGGGCGTCGTTTGCCTTGTCACCCACCTGGGCATTGGTCTCGGTGGAGGCCTTCACGTAGGTACCGATACCACCGTTGTAAATCAGGTCGACCGGTGCCTTGAGGATGGCGGAAATCAGCTCGGTCGGTGCGAGCTCGGTGACGGACTCATCCAGGCCCAGTACCTCGCGCACCTCGGGGGTGATCTCAATGGACTTCAGGCCGCGGGAGTACACGCCGCCACCGGCGGAAATCAGCTCGCGGTTGTAGTCCTGCCAGGAGGAACGGGGCAGGTGGTACAGGCGCTGGCGCTCCTCGAAGGATACGGCGGCGTCCGGGTTCGGGTCCAGGAAGATATCGCGGTGGTCGAAAGCAGCCACGAGACGGGTTGCCTTCGAACGCAACAGACCGTTACCGAACACGTCACCGGACATATCGCCAATACCAACGGCGGTGAACTCTTCAGTCTGGGTATCGTGGCCAAGCTCAGCGAAGTGACGCTTGACGGACTCCCAGGCACCGCGGGCGGTAATACCCATAGCCTTGTGGTCGTAGCCAACGGAGCCGCCGGATGCGAAGGCGTCACCCAGCCAGAAGCCGCGCTCCAGGCTGATAGCGTTCGCGGTGTCAGAGAAGGCGGCAGTACCCTTATCGGCGGCGACAACCAGGTAGTAGTCGTTCTCATCACGGGCGATGACACCCTCGGGGCGAACAACCTTTTCGGTGCCGTCTGCGCCGACCTCAAGGTTGTCGGTGACATCCAGCAGGGAGCGAATGAAGACCTTGTAGGATTCGCGACCCTCAGTGATCCAGGCGTCGCGATCCACGGCGGGATCGGGCAACTGCTTGGGGTAGAAGCCACCCTTTGCGCCGGTGGGGATGATGACGGCGTTCTTTACCATCTGGGCCTTGACCAGGCCGAGCACCTCGGTGCGGAAGTCGTCGCGGCGATCCGACCAGCGCAGGCCACCGCGGGCAACGTCGCCGAAGCGCAGGTGGACGCCCTCAACACGCGGGGAGTAGACGAAAATCTCGAACTTGGGGCGCGGCAGGGGTGCGAAGTCAATCTGCTGCGGGGCAACCTTGAGGGCCAGTGCCTCGCGACCCAGATAAGCATTGGTGCGCAGGATGGCGCGGATAACCTTGGTCAGGGAGCGCAGGTAGCGATCAGCGTCCAGGGTGGGGATCTTATTCAGCTCGTCCATCAGGTCGGCCTCAATTTCCTCGCGACGGGCGTTGCGCTGTTCGTCGTTTAGGCCGTTGTCCGGGTCGAAGCTGACCTGGAAGAACTCCACCAGATGCTTGGTGATACCCGGGTTAGCCAGCAAGGTATTCGACATGAAGGAGGGAGTGTAGCCCAGGCCCAGCTGAATCAGATAGTGGTTCAGGGCGCGGAACAGGCGAACCTCACGCCAAGTCAGACCCTCGACAAGAATCAGGCGGTCCAGGGTGTCAGACGCACGCTCGCCGAGCAGGTAGGCGTTTAGCGCATCCTCGTAGAGGGAGGCGACGGCATTGGGGTCCACACCCTCGGGGAACTCAACCCCGAAGTCGTAGAGGTAGCCGTAGTCTTCCCCATCCTCGGGCTTGAACTCGTAGGGCTTCTGATCCACAACGACCAGGCCCATATTCTGCATCACGGGCAGAAGCTCGGTAAGAGTGTGAGGTGCGGACAGGTAGGTCTTCAGTCGGGTAATGTTTGCTTCGCCGGCTTCAACCTTGATTGCGGCGGGCTTCTGGCCCGAGAGAGATTCAAGAATCACGATATCCTCGATTGCTTTATCTACTGTGTAATCGGCTCGATAGGCTGCGCTGGTCGCATCGGCCCAGGCTGATGCGAGGCGGCGGCCTTCTGCGCCGGGTTTCCATGCCTCAATAGCGGCCACGGTAGCTTCCACCCAGGAGCGGGTGGCCTGCTGCAGCTGCTTCTCGAGAGCTTGATGATCCATATCCGGCACGTCGTTGGGGTTAGTGAGTCGAATACGGAAGAATAGGCGAGCCAGTGACGAGGAGGACAGGTACACCTCATAGTCAATGGCACTCAAATCAAAGGCCTGCCGGAAAACCCGCTCTATGCGGGTGTACACCTCGGTGTTGTAGCGGTCCTTAGGCAGGTACACCACGGCTGAAATGAAGCGATTAAACCGGTCCGCGCGCACGAAGAGGCGGGTCTTACGGCGCTCCTCCAGACCCATAATGCCGCTAAAAGCCTTTGTCAGCTCATTAGCCGAGGCATGTAGCAACTCGAGGCGCGGGTAGTCCTCCAGAGCTCCAAGCAGAGCCTTATCGGAGTATGAACCGGGGTGGTAACCCAGGCGGCGGCGCACCATGGCGATACGCTCACGCACCAGGGGAGTCTCGATGGCCGGCAGGGAGTACGCTTGGCGGGTGAAGAGGCCCAGAATGACATACTCACCAATCACGCGACCGCTCATATCGAAGCGGCGTACACCAACGTAGTCCAGGTAGTCATTACGAGCCACGGTTGAGCGGGAGTTCGCCTTCGTAATGTAGACCGGGCGCGGAAAGAGGGCGCGGTCCAGGGTTGCGCCCGAAAGCGGGATGCGGCTCTTGCCCTCAGTCGTGCGTAGAATACCGAGCGCCGAACCGGGGCGATCTACCAGCGAAATAGCTCCGGAGGTGCCGTCCAGCACGCGCTCCTTCACGCCCAGGAACACAAAGTTGCCGCGGGTAAGCCAACGCAGGAAGTCCTGGGTAACCTCAACACGTGAGGCGGGCTCTACCCCGCGCGGGTGAGCGGCAAAAGACTCCTCACCGTGGCCGAGGGTTGCGCCGCGCAACTCATGCATGATCTGGGCAATCTCGAGGACCTTGGTGACCATAGCGTCACGGTCGGCATAACAGGAGCGCACATCGGTGAGAACACGCTGTACCTCGTGCTCCAGGCGATGCAAATCGTCCTCAACCAGGTAGCGGGTCAGGCGAATCGCAATCCACGACTCGATTGAGATGGTGGAGCCGGCCGGCGCACCCTCGGATAGCTTGAGGGAAGGCATGCCAACGGTGTCGGTATCTCCACTAGCGAGGTTACCGCGCTTCCCGGTGCCGCGCAGGCTGATGAGTGCACCGGAGGGGTCACGTTCGGCCAGGAAAATGGGGTGGAAAATCGTGGTGAACCCACCAAAGTGTGCCGAAACGCAGGCGGTCAGGGAGCTAACAATGTGCGGCATATCGTCCGTACTGACGTACAGGATGGTGCCGTAATCGTTACTTCGGGCGGTAATCACGGGAGTTTTGGACGCACGGATTTCAGCTAGCGCACGATGGGTACGAGCCAAATCCTCTAGCTCTGCCGGGGTGAACTCTTCACGCTCATCATCGGGGCTGTTCAGAAAATACTGCTCGATCCATGCATCGGCGCCAGCGAAGCGTGACATAGCGTTGTCAGTCATTGACAATCTATCCCTCCGAAGGTCGGTATCACTTCACTGTGACGGTGTCTGTGTGGTTCGCCTGCACGCTATCCGCGCAGGTATTTATATCAAGCTTATACCTTTACGGTGGTGAAGTCAGATAAATCGACTCAACAGGCCGGAAATCTTAACAGAAAATATTTTCTGCCGTCGCTACGAGCCAATAAATAGCATCGGTGCACGCTACTTTCCCATTGACCCCTGAGATAACCGCTGATATCGGTCGGCGTAAAGCACCGCCGTGAAATCTGCTGCGGCTTAGTTCCCTCCCCCGCCGCTGAGCCGTAGAGTAAAACCATGAGTCTACGTACTGAGTCTTTTCTGGTGGGCCTCATTGGCGACGGTATCACCTCACCCATGCACGAAGCAGAGGCCGACGCGAACGGCGTGCGCTACCTGTACCGCCCCGTCGACCTGGATGCCCTGAATCTGGAGGGCGCCTCCGCCCCGGCCCTGCTGGACGCGGCGGCCCTACTCGGCTTCAACGCCTTCAATATCACCCACCCGTGCAAGCAGTCCGTCGTGGAACACTTGCATGAGCTCTCAGATGCGGCACACGCCCTGGGTGCGGTAAACTGCGTGGTCATTCGCGAGGACGGCACGTTCTACGGCGACAACACCGACCATTCGGGGTTTATCTCCGGCCTGCAGCGCGGCCTACCGCAGGTTGCGGGCAACCTGGCGCGACTGGAGCGGGTCATACAACTCGGTGCCGGCGGCGCCGGTAGCGCGACCGCCTACGCGCTGTGCACCCTGGGGGTGCGCCACCTGAGCCTATACGAGCAGGACGCCGCAAAAGCCACCGGTCTGGCCGAGCAGCCGGGCGAGCTCTTCCTGCAGACGCAGATCGAGGTACTGACGAGCACCGAGGAACTCATTCATGCTCTACATGAGGCTCAAGGTTTGGTGAATGCCACCCCGGTGGGTATGCACGTACATCCGGGTATGCCCCTGAACGAGTCGGTGCAGGCCGCCGGGGTGCTACGTGAGGGTTTGTGGGTGGCTGACGTCATCTACCTACCGCAGGAGACTGCGCTGATTCGTGCCGCCCGCTCGGCTGGGTGCGAGGTGCTCACCGGCGGCTACATGGCGGTGGGGCAGGCCGTGGATGCGTTCCGCCTCTTCACCGGTATAGAGCCGAATGCCGAGCGCATGGCAGCCCACTTCGAGCGGCTTATTAAGGCCCAGCAGGGCGTGTAGTCACCGGGCGAGCGCGGACACGTGAGGACACTTCGCGTCAAGAAACGGGTGGGGATCGAATTATTCGTTGATCCGATCCCCACCCGTTTCTATTCCACATCCGACATATACCGAGTTCTCTAGAAGGGGCGAACCCGCCGCCCCTACCCGGGTATCCCCGGCTAGGCGTTGGCTTCTAACTGTCCAACTCAGCCAGGGTCTTCTGATATCCCTCGCGGGCGGTCAGCGCCCCCAGCGCCACGAGCACACACATTGCAACTGTGAACACGGCGGGTAGCACAGCATTCCGCAGGTCGGCGCCGGCCAGGGTTGTCGCCACGGCGGGAGCCACGCCTCCGGAAATTGCGAAACCAATCTGCGTGCCCATTGCCAGGCCCGTCACGCGCACGCGGGTCGGGAACATTTCTGCATAGAAGGCCGGCCACACACCGTTTGCCATGGAGTAGAGTGCACCGTGCATAAGCACACCGTATGTGAAGATGCCCACCCAGTTACCCTCGGCAATCGCAGCCAGGTACGGGAACATGACCAGTGAGGAGGCCACCGCGCCAGTCACGAACACGGGCTTACGGCCCACCCTATCGGCAAGCGTGGCGGCCAGCGGAATCGCGACTAGACCCAAGGCGTTTGAGGCGACCGGAACCAGCAACATGGTAGAGCAATCCAACCCGTAGCCCTTGGTGGCAAAGGAAAGGGCAAAGGTGGTGAAGACCATGTTTACGGTATTGACCATGGCACATACGGCAATGGTGAGCACGGCGCGCTTGTGATGCTTGAAGACCAGCATGAGCGGCGACTCGGTGGGCTTTTCACCCTGCAGGTAGGCGGGCGGTTCGGAAAGGGTACGGCGAATCAGCCAGGCGGTGACGACCACGAAGGCGGAGAGCCAGAAGGGTACGCGCCATCCCCAGGTGAGTAGCTGCTCGTCGGGCAGGGCGGCGAAGGGGATGAACACGGCGGTGGCCAGGAGCGAGCCGAACTGGGTGCCCTGCAGAGTCCAGCTGGTGGTGAAGGCGCGCTGGTGCTCGTTGGCATGCTCCAGGGAGATGGAGATGGAACTGGCCTGCTCACCCGCCGCGGAGAGGCCCTGTAGCAGGCGGCAGGCAACCAGAAGAACGGGGGCGAGAAGCCCAACCTGATCGTAGGTGGGCAGGCAGCCAATCGCGAAGGTGGCCGTACCCATGAGGAAGAGGGTCAGCATCAGCACAAAGCGGCGACCGTAGCGATCACCGAGTGGGCCGACGATCATGGCGCCGAAGGGGCGGACGACGTAGGCAACGCCGAGGACGACCATGGATTTGAGGATGCCGATGGCGGCGCTATCTTCGGGGAAAAAGATGCGGTTGAGCACGATGGCGGCAGCGGTGCCGTAGACGGCGAAGTCGTAGTATTCGAGGGCGGAGCCGATCCAGCTGGCGAGGGCTGCTCGGCGGGGTGATCGGGCGGGCGCGTCGGTGCGTCGGCTCATGGGAGGCTCCTTTGTGGTGCGGGAGCGTTCGAGGCATAGCTATCCGGCTCCGGCGTGTTCAAGTGATTTCTTCGTGTGATTCTTTCAGTGTAGGGAGTGCTCCGCAGCTTTTCCAAAGGTTTACCTAAGTTCCCATTTTGTGGCGCTCAAGGTGGAAAAACGTGTGGGGTGGGTATCTGACGATACCCACCCCACACGTTTTTGCATTAATGAGACTCAGCATTCTCCGGCTGCTTTGAACGGGCGTGCACGACCATCGCCGCCAGGTGGACCAGCAAACCCAGTACCGGGCCAGCATACAGAGCAACAAACGTGCGTTCCAGAAGCGGTAGCGGTGATACCGCCGCAAAACACGCCACCGCGGCGGCCAAAACCCAGCCGGCCACATACGAACGGTGCATATTCAAGGCGATTACCAGCGAACCAGACAAGACCAGCAACGCCAGGAAGGCCGAGGCAAACACCAGCAGAGCCAACACCGGAGAGGTTACTACCTGCGCATAGGCCTCAACTTCTGAAGGCTTCGGCGGATAGAGCAGACCAAACAACCAGGGGCCCAATACGTAGGCGGCTACCGCCCCCAGCCCGCCCACACCCAGAAGCGCTACGGCGGGCTTTGCAAAGGCACGTAGCGGGTGATTCCGCTGCTTCAAAAAAGCAGAAACCGCAACACCTTGAAAGGCCTGCAGAGGAATCATAATTGGCGAGCGTGTAATAGAGATCGCAAGAATCAGAACTGCCAAAACCACCTGCTGTAGCGGGTCGTTCGGGTCGATGCTGACGTTCAGAAGAAGAGGAAGGCCCATCATTAGCACCGCATTAGCGGTCGACGAGCCCATCGACAGCGTGTAGTTATATAGCAGGCGTCCCGAAGAGACATCCGCACGGGAGTTGAAAACGCGCCGTGCCTCCGGCAGCAGGAGAACCATTAGCAGCGACAGAAGAACCGGCGAAACCGTTGCAGCCTCCAGGCCCACAAGGTGCGCAGACAGCAGGCCCACCACGCACACCGCCACAATACGCCAGATAGCGTCAAACCCGGAGATACCCGCGAAGAGATACCAGCTCTCCTGACCTGCCGCCGCTCCGTACAGGGTCATATGCATGGCGTAGAGAGCCACGCCGACACTCAGCAGAAGCACACCACTTATACCGCTCAGCGGAACCTGGGCGGAAGCCCACAGGGGGCTCGTCACGAAAGTCAGACCGCCTACAACCAGTCCAACCAGTGCACCCACGGGGGCGATCCGGGCACCTATAACGCCGTCACGGCGTGCGGTACCCACGGTGCGGGTCGCCTCCTGCTGAATACCGACCACCACGCCGTAGAGCGCAAAAAGGAGCGACCAGAAGAGCAGGAATTCTGTCAAGCTTTCGCCTTCCAGAAACCGTTTAACCAAAACGGTAATTCCCAGAGAAGATAGCGCCGCCAATCCGGATGACCCTAAAATCGCTAGCGAATGACCTCGCGTCATTTTTCGGGTCTCAGTCTCTGCTGCCACGTTCTCTCCGTTCTCTTCCGGCCGCTCCCTAATAACGTGCCGTCGTTACTTCA
>CAUQVM010000034.1:0-14339 GCA_963521575.1 uncultured Rothia sp. | reverse complement strand
CCTCGCATCGGATGAGGCACTGGCTGAGCTCCGCAAGAAGCTGACCGGCAACTAAGCTGCCGCTCAGATGAGCACTCATCAGGCGCAATAGCCGATAGGTAGCCCTGATCGGGCACCCTAATCAGAGGGAACCCCCTCATCTCTTTCGGGAGGTGAGGGGGTTTCTTGCGTACTCTAAGTTTTGGGTTTTGTACGGCGGGGGATTTCGGTGAGTCTGCTAGCTTGAGGTCAGGTGTTCCCACACGGTGCGTACCTGTTCCGCTGTTTCTTCCAAGGAACCGCCGTTGTTAATGGTCCAGGTGGCTACCGCTTCGCGTTGTGCATCGGTGGCCTGGGCGGCGATGCGGGCGTGCGCATCGGATTCCTTCATGCCGCGTGCTTCGGTGAGGCGTTGCAGGCGAATATCTAGTGGGGCGGTCACTACAATCACGCCGTCAAAGGAGGCTGGATTACCGCTCTCGACGAGCAGGGGAATGTCTTCGAGTACTATGCCGCTGAATCCCGGCTGGGTTTGTGCTTGTTCTACTAGCTGTGCGGCCTGGTCGCGTACTGCCGGGTGGACAATGGAGTTGAGGCGCTGGCGGGCTGATGGGTCGCTAAATACTATTTTTGCTAGGGCAGGTCGGTTGAGGCGACCGGAGGGGTCCAGTAGATGTCTGCCGAACTCGGCCACGGTGCGTTCTAGCACAGGCTGGCCGGGCTCCATGAGGGAGCGTGAGATGGCGTCTGCGTCTACGAGGAAGGCGCCGAGCTCTACGAAGAGGGAGGCGACGGTACTCTTGCCACTTCCGATGCCTCCGGTGAGGGCATAGCGGCGCAGGGGGGTAGGTGAAGAGTTGGGGGATGAAGATTTAGGCATGGAACGGTGCTCCTGACGGGCTGTGCCACAATAGATAGGTAGTGATTAGAGGAGGACCGTCATGCAGGAAGAAACTCGCGCCAATCGATACCTTGTACCGCGCGGAAGCGAGCCTTATGAGAGTCTCCTTGAGATTAAGCGTAGCGAATTTATTGGTCACATTAAGCGTGTGAGTACCGTTGAAGAGGCTCGCGCCTACATTGAATCGTTGCGTAAGACTTACCACGATGCTCGGCACGTGTGCTCGGCATTTGTGATTGGTGCTGACCGAGACATTCAGTGTTCTTCAGATGATGGTGAGCCGGCCGGTACCGCCGGTATCCCCATGATGCAGGCACTGCTGGCTCGCCAAACTCGCGATGATGGTACGACTGATCTTTCGGATGTGGTGGCGGTGGTCGTGCGCTATTTTGGTGGCATTAAGCTGGGTGCTGGCGGTCTGGTGCGTGCCTATACGGATGCGGTGGTGCAGACTTTGGATGAGGCGGACTTCGATTCGCGTGAGCGTCTGCGCGTGGGTGAGGTGTCCAGCTCTCACGCGGAGGCAGGTCGCCTGGAGAATGAGATGCGTTCCGCGGGTCTGAATGTGCTGGGCACCGAGTATGGGGCGGAGGGCGCGGTCATTTTGTTGGGGGTGTTTGACCGTCCTGAGGAGCTGGAGCGGGCGGCGGACTTGATTGTGAGTCTGAGCTCGGGTGCGACAAGTGTGACCTGGGGGGAGACTCGCTGGGTGGATTTGCCGGCTTAGTTTTACCCCAGCAGACCCATCTTATAAGCTTAACCTTAGTTAATAGTTACTCTACCCCTAGTCATGGGGCTCGGGAGCTGATAGGGTGGTGTAGTACAGAACACCCCAGCAGAGAATCTAAGGTCGTGATAGCGTGGCGCAACAGCACGGAATGCCTCGAAGCAACGGACCCATCGCCACCGTCAACCGCCCAAGCCGCGGCTCACACCACAGCGCCGCGGCCTGCACTCCAGGCCATTTGGAACCGGCCACCGTCGCAGAACTCCTCAACGCCTACCGCCAGCAGAACCTCGGCACCTTGCTGAGCGTTCTGACTCGCCGGCCAGAGGAATTTACCCGCCAATTAGGCCGCCTCACCCGCCTCTTCCCTCAACATGTACCGGCCATTGCGGAGGCCTTCACCTCCGTGGGCCGCGCCCTACCTATCGATGAGCTCGTGCGCCTGCACAATCGTTACTCCAACGCTGCACGCGGTGTGGGAGAGCACCTGAGCATGGATAACTCCCGCCTTGTGCATCTCATTCAGTCCCCGGCGCTCAGCCGCGATGGTGCCGCTCAGCTACTGCTGGCCGTCGAACTCTGCCTATCCGGTCGCATGAGTGGCCTCACCGTCTCCATGCCCACCACTGATGCGTTCAGCCCCGCTGAGCAGGCGCAAAACCTAGGTTCCTGCAACCCTGCCTTAGACGGTGCACTTAATGCTTTTGAACCGTCCACCTGGGAACCCTTCCGCCTGGATGGCACGGAGATAATCCTCGCCACCGGCGTGCGCGATATCCCCGATGGCTACGGACTGTCCCTCTGGTTGCTTGACGATGACTACCGCTGCCGGGCGCGTATTGAACGGGGCGCACCGCGTGTGTGTGTGGCCAGTTTCTACGATGAAGAGATCAGCAGTCGCACCGTGGACGCGGCTGGTTTGAAGGAGAACTACCGCATCGAAGAATTCGCCGAGCTGGACTATCTCAACGCAATGGATCGGCAGGTGCGCTACGTGGCGGTGATTGCCAATACGAGCGATCCCATCCTGCCGACCCTGGAGGTGCCCGACTGCTCCGCAGAGGCATCCACGAGCCCCTTCCGCGGTGAACACTCCGTTCTGCCGGATGTACGGTCGGCGGGCGTGACCGCCAGCGGGAATCTGCACACCGTAGCCCACCGCGGTATGCTACCGGTGCTCACCGCTCCGGGCCGTACCGTGAGCGCTGTACTTGACCTGTACAAGCAACGCATTAGCCTGCCCGGTGTGGGTATTCCGCGCGGCCTGAGCCTTGAGGATGAAGAGCGTACCATGGGTCTGCTACTGAGTGCCCTGAACGGTTACTTACCCCTCACAAATCGCGCGCTTATGCGCTTGGCCGGCGCCGCCGTGGAGGTGCGCTAGCAGTATTGCGCGCTAACACCGCATATTAGATATACCGCCCGAGACCAGGCATTGAGCACGGTCTCGGGCGGTATACGCACACAGGAAAAAAAGAAGGAGAGTGAAAATATAGAACCGGCAGAGATACGCATAGGGTACCGGAATGAGCACCACTACGGTCTTCCGCGGTGAGGTCTTTGCACGGTGTATGGGGCGCTAAATTAGCTAGCTGCCGGGCCCTGGCCGTTAATAATGCGCTGGGCCTGATCCTCGGTCAGATCGTAACCGTAGTAGGTCGAGTAGAACTCACGGGTTTCCTTAACTAGGTCAACGTCCGAGAACTTCTCGGGGTAGAACAGCTTGGCTGCCCACAGAATCTGCAGCGCCTCCTCAGCCGAGTAGCGGTCCCAGTTGAAGGTGCCCACGGGGTTCTTAATGAGTTTATCGTTCTTCACGGCGGGAACGTCAGCCCACGCAGTATCAGATTTAATGGTGTCGATACCCATCTGTGCGTCCGAGTTGCCCACAATTATGACATCCGGCTGGGACGCAATAATCTGCTCCAGCGAAATGTTCTTGTAATTGGCTACACCGTCAATCGAATTCTTCGCGCCGGCAGCTTTCAACCATTCGCCAATAATCGAATCGGAACCGTCCACCTTGGTCACGTCGGTACCACCGGCAATGTGTAGCACCTTCGGGCGCTGGTCATCGCTTAGGGAATCGGTGCGCTCGCTCACGAGCTTCAGATTCTTCTCAAGGTAGGCAATGTACTTAATGGCCTGTGAACGAGCCTGATCGGTGCCGAGCACTTCCGCAGTCATGACTACGTTCTTCTTCAGACCGGCGAAATCCTGGAAGCCCAGCTGTACGGTGGTCAGACCCGCAGCGCGTGCCTTCTCAATCTGGGTCTTCTCGATGGACACCACAACATCTGGCTTGGCCTTCAGTAACTCCTCAATATTCAGGTCGGGACCCGAGACCGGGGTGGAGGCCTGAGCAATCTTTGGCTGAACTTTGTTAGACCAAGGCATCTTCGAAATCTGCTGGGTGGTCGCCACAATGCGATCGGATGAACCGAGCAGTAGCATCACCTGGTTATTGGCATCCCACAGGTTTGCGATGCGCTCCACAGTGGCGGGTAGCTCAACCTTCTGACCGCCGTTATCGGTTAGCACGCGGGAGCCGTCAGCGTTGTAGGTGACCTCAACACCGGTCTGGGATAGCAGGTCCTTCCAATCCTTCGAAAAGATAACGGAGGACTGGCCGGCGGAGGCAACGGCAGACACCGAGGAGGCGGCTGATGCGCCCTCCTGCGAGGACGCAGTATTGGCCGCGCCGCAACCGGTCAGAGCTACCAGCAACAGCGAGGTAGTCAGGGTGAGACCGGAACGGAGAATCGTCATGGTATGTGAATCCTTTGTATGTGTTCGACCGGTCGGAAAGTAAGCTCGGAGGTCTGCGTGGTGAAGTGTTAGCTGAGCGGGTGGATGATGGTGTCAGGATGTGCGATACTCCGATAAGGGCCCGCAACTCGGAACAAGCTAGTGGGGCTAGGGCCCCTACCGGGGGTATCATCGCTCGGGCAACGCCTACACGCGTTATTTACGCGGTGTAACCAGCCGGCGGGTTGCCATCCAGGATGCGCTGGGCGTCATCGTCGGAGAGCTGATAACCGAAGAAGGTCGAGTAGAATTCACGGACTTCCTTCACCATGTCCACATCGGCAAACTTATCCGGGTGGAGAGTCTTAGCGGCCCACAAAATCTGCAGGGCCTCCTCGGTGGAGTAACGATCCCAGTTAAAGGTGCCGTAGGGGTTACGGATCAGCTTATCGTTCTTGACGGCGGGAACGTCCTTCCACGCTGCGTCACCCTTGATGGTCTCGATACCCTTAACGGAGGCGTCACCACCGACGATGATGACCTCCGGAGCGAAGGCGGTAATCTGCTCCATGGAGGCGTCCTTCATGCTATTTACACTGGAAGCTGCGTTGGTGCCGCCGGCAATCTTAATCCACTCATCGATCACAATTCCATTACCGGAGACCTTGTGAACATCGGTGCCGTCACCCAGATGCAGAACCTTCGGGCGATCGCTGTCAGACAGGTCCTTCAGACGCTCTTCAATCAGCTTCAGGTTCTTCTTCATGTAGTCGTTGTACTTCTGCGCACGCTCATAAGCACCCTGAGTACCGAGCACCTCAGCGGTCAGGTTTACGGTCTGCATGAGGCCGTCCATATCGGAGAATCCCACGCGCACGGCGGTCATACCGGCATTGCGCACAGCTTCGGCCTGCTTCTCGCTGGACACCAGAACCACATCGGGCTTGGTAGCGATGAGCTCTTCCATATTGAGATCGTTACTCGCGGTGATGGGGGCGGGCACCTTCGTAATCTCGGGGTAAATCTGGCGGAACCAGGGAATCGTGGTCACGTAGTTGGTGGTTGCGGCCAGCTTGGGTGCACCACCGAGGGTCAGCAGTACCTGGTTATTGGCGTGCCACAGGTTTGCCACATGCTGGGCGGTGACCGGAACAGTAACCTCCTTGCCGTCGACATCCTTAATGACCTTGGTGCCGTCACCGTTATCCTTCACGAAGAAGCTGGTGTGATCCTTAGCGGCCGAGTCATCGTAGCCGGCGTTGTAGCCGCTCGTAGCGGCAGTCGAAGCAGAAGTGGAGGCGGAAATAGCTGAGGAAGCGGCAGCCGAGGAGCTCGAGGAGGGTGCGGTACTAGCCGTACCACAGCCGGAAAGAACCAGCATCAGGGTTGCGGACGACAGCGCAATTGCCGAGGTCAAGCGGGAAACGTTCGGGCGAATAAGTGCCATGGAGAAACTCCTTAACTCGATGTATGTTGCGTCTGTATATGTGCTTCAGTCTCTTAGCGTGTTAGTTGAGACCCGCAATATGCACGCTGGAGCGGCCTAATTCGGGCGAATAGATAACCTCCAGGTCGGTATTGAAGGTTTTCGAGAGTACCTCGCTGGTTAGCACCTCGGAAGCCCGGCCGGTCAGTAGCTGAGCTGGCGCGTCCTTAGGGATCTGTGCATCGTGTGCACCGAGGAGGGCGACGGTTGCATCTAGCATGAGGGCGTGGTCGGGGTCATGGGTCGTGAAAATGACCCCGTACCCCGCATCACGTAACTGGCGGATCTTGCGCAACACCTTTGCCTGGTTGGCTACGTCCAGGGCACTGGTCGGCTCGTCCAGCACGATGAGGGGAGCATCCTGAACCAGGGTTCGGGCGATACCCACCTGCTGGTGCTGACCGCCGGAGAGCTGGTCCAGCGGGGAGTGCGCCAAGTCAATAAGACCCAGTTCCTCCATCATCTCCTGCACCTTATCGCGGTCTCGGCGCGAGGGGGAGGAAAAGAGACCAATGTAGGGGCGGACCCATGAGCAGATACTCGGTCACGGTGTAGGAGATGCCGCTACCCTCCATCTGCGGAAGGTAGGCAATGTGGCGAGCCCGCTCGGTGGCGGTCAACTCTTCCAGCTGATGGTCACCCAGGTGCACATCCCCCTCGGTGAGGGAGTGTAAGCCGATGAGGGAATTCAGCAGGGTGGATTTGCCCACGCCGTTACGGCCCAGGATGGCGAGCACCTCGCCGCGGTGCACCGTCAGATTCACGTGACGGAAAATCCAGCGATCGGCGCGGCGTCCGGCGTGGGAACGAGCAAAGTGGCCGCGCTGGTGTCCGTAGCGGAATCCCGCATCTTTTAACTCCAGTAGGGCCTCGCGGGCGGGCCCCTGCGCGGTGGAGGTGGTCACGGGCGAAGAGCTTGCTGTAGACACGGTTGCTTCAGCCATGGTTACTTCACCCGCACCTTTCCGAGTAGCAACAGTGCCAGGTATAGCGGCGTGCCGATGAAACCGGTCAGAACGCTCAGCGGAACCTCAGCGCTGGTGAGGCTACGAGCCAGAGTGTCGATGAACATCATGAACGAAGCGCCCATCAGAATGGAAAGCGGCATGAGTTTAGTGGTGTCGCTACCGACCAGCAGACGACACAGGTGCGGAATGACCAGGCCGACCCAGGAAATCGGGCCGCCGATGCACACACTGGTCGCGGTAATCAGGGTGGCCAGTAGGATGGTGACGCCGCGGGTGCGGGGCAGGTTAATGCCGAGGGTGCGGGCCTCGTCGTCGCCCAGGGAGAGGATGTTAACACGCCAGCGCATGGCAAGTAACAACAGGATGCAAGGTACGGCCACGAGGGCGAACTGGGTGAGTGCGTCGGCGCGCACGTCTTGTAGGGAGCCCATCTGCCAGAACACGATCTGAGCCAGCTGGGTTTCGGGGTTCGCGATGAACTTCAGAGCGCCCAGGATCGCGGAGGCGGCACCGACGGAGGCACCCTGCGAGACACCGAGCAGGTAGGGGGAGACCAGGGGATTGCGGAAGACGGCTTGGAAGGTAGCGCCGGCAATGGCCAGGGCGGCGCCGATGAGGCCGGCTGCTAACAGACGGGGAATACGCACGGTCAGGAGCATATTCTCGGCGGGCTTGTAGACCTTCAAATCCATGCCGAACCAATTCTTGCCGAGGATTCGGAATAACTCGTCAAGCTCGACAGGATAGCGACCGGTTACAAGGGAGAGGTAGGTAACGCCAAGCAGAATCAGCAGGGCGACTAGCATGATAATCGGGTAGGCTGAGGAGAATAGGGACTTTTCTTTGCGGCTCGTTGCGCGCGCGGTAGTGTCCGGGGAGGCGCTGGGCGCATCCAGGGGTCCAGTGCTACTCATAGCTTCTTGAAGCTCCTGGTCTGGTATGGGATGTCTGTGCACGATGTGCTTCTCAACATAGGTGTTTTGTGGTGCTAACGGCAAAGGATGGGGGAGTCGCAGCTGGGTCCCAGGTCGTTTTATGGGTTCTCTTGGCTTGAACGCGGCTGGGGCGGATGCACTCTTTTAGTTCGCCTTGAGTGCCAATTAGCGTGGAATATATCAATCGATTTTTATAGAGACCTGTAAATAAATCGTTGGTTGCGCCTTTTATCTTCCGCAGGGTAAATTTTATGATTTTGAACACGTCGGAGGGGTGATGTGGGTATCATCGAAATCGCCGCGCTTATTGCGCCTTGAGGGAAGATTGAGGGTAGTGGGGGCGCTCGCGCTCACACTGGCCTAGGATGGATACATGAGTAACGCACCGCAGATTAACCGTTTTGTCGCCCCCTTCCACGTGGTCAGCCCCTTCCAGCCGGCCGGAGACCAGCCTAAGGCTATCGCCGAGCTGACCGAGCGCGTTCAGAACGGCGAAAAAGATATCGTGCTCATGGGTGCCACGGGCACCGGTAAATCCGCGACAGCCGCCTGGCTGATTGAAGCCGTACAGCGCCCCACCCTGGTGCTCGTGCAGAACAAGACCCTGGCCGCTCAGCTGGCGAATGAGCTACGTGAGCTACTGCCGAATAACGCGGTTGAATATTTCGTCTCCTACTACGACTACTACCAGCCCGAGGCCTACGTGCCGCAGACCGATACCTTCATCGAAAAAGACTCCTCCATTAACGAGGAGGTAGAGCGTCTGCGTCACTCAGCCACAAACTCGCTACTGACCCGTCGCGATGTGGTGGTGGTTGCGACCGTCTCGTGTATCTACGGCCTGGGCACGCCCGAGGAGTACGTTGAGCAGATGGTGACTCTGCATCGGGGTGAGGAAATCGACCGCGATGAGCTGTTGCGCCAGTTCGTTGCCATGCAGTATGCGCGTAATGATGTAGACTTTCACCGCGGCACCTTCCGTGTGCGCGGCGATACGGTTGAGATTATTCCCATGTACGAGGAGAACGCGATCCGCATCGAATTCTTCGGCGACGAGATTGAGGCCCTCTACACCCTGCACCCGCTGACCGGCGAGGTGATCCGCGAGGAAGAAGAGCTGTACGTCTTCCCCGCCAGCCACTACGTCGCCGGCCCCGAACGCATGGCCAAGGCCATTACCTCCATTGAAGATGAATTGCAGGATCGCCTACAGACCCTCGAATCCCAGGGCAAACTGCTGGAGGCGCAGCGCCTGCGCATGCGCACCACCTACGACCTGGAGATGATGGAACAGATGGGTTTCTGTAGCGGCATTGAGAACTACTCACGCCACATTGACGGTCGCGCCGCCGGCAGCGCCCCGAGCTGCCTACTGGACTATTTCCCAGACGATTTCCTGCTCATTATTGACGAATCGCACGTGACGGTTCCGCAGATTGGCGCCATGTATGAGGGAGACATGTCGCGCAAGCGCACCCTCGTGGAGCACGGTTTCCGGCTGCCCTCGGCCATGGATAACCGACCCCTGAAGTGGGAGGAGTTCCTGGAGCGTATCGGCCAGACAGTGTACCTTTCCGCAACCCCCGGAAAGTACGAGCTCTCGCAAGCTGATGGCTACGTGGAACAGATTATTCGTCCCACCGGATTGGTTGATCCTGAGATCGTGGTCAAGCCGACCAAGGGTCAGATTGATGATCTTCTCGAAGAGATTCGCGTGCGCGTTGAGAGGGATGAGCGTGTGCTGGTCACGACCCTCACCAAGCGCATGGCGGAGGACTTGACCGAGTACCTGCTGCAGCACGGTGTGAAGGTTCAGTACCTGCACTCTGACGTCGACACGTTGCGCCGCGTGGAGCTTCTGCGTGAGCTTCGCCTGGGCACCTTTGACGTGCTGGTTGGCATTAACCTGCTGCGTGAGGGCTTGGACCTGCCCGAAGTCTCGTTGGTCGCCATCTTGGATGCTGATAAGGAAGGCTTCCTACGTTCGACCACCTCGCTGATTCAGACTATTGGTCGCGCGGCCCGTAACGTCTCGGGCCAGGTGCACATGTACGCCGATAAGATAACGGATTCGATGCGCGTGGCGATTGACGAGACGAACCGTCGCCGTGAAATTCAGCAGGCCTACAATCGCGAGCACGGCATTGACCCCCAGCCGCTGCGCAAGAAGATTGCGGATATTACCGACATGCTGGCCCGCGAGGAAGAGGACACTCGCGATCTGCTACAGCAGCGCAAGCACGGTAAGAAGAGTGCGCGCACCGTAAAGACGGGCGCGAAGGCCGGTAACTCAGCTTCGAAGATTGCCACCAGCACCCCCGAGTCGGAGGAGCTACTCGCCCGTGCTGAGGCCCGCGTGCGTGCCGACGGCCTGGCCGCCGCGCCCGCCGAGGATCTGCTGGACCTGATCGAGGAAATGAACGAGCAAATGCGCCTGGCAGCGGAGAACCTGCAATTTGAGCTGGCGACGCGCCTGCGCGACGAACTGGCCGATCTGAAGAAGGAACTACGCCTCATGAAGGAAGCTGGTCACGCCTAACCGGATTTTTAGAGGTCGGGCAGTAGCCCTCCCGGTATGTACTCGTAAGTACTCACCGGGAGGGCTACTTTTATGCGGGCTTGCTGAGTGGCATGCCGCTTTACATTTCGCTGTTTTCTAGTTCGGCGGCATCGTAGCGCTCGCGGGCTTCAAGTACCGCGTGCATATTGTCTTGAGCCCAGTGGCGCAGAACGGTCATCGGCTCAATGAGGGTCATGCCGAGTGCCGTCAGTTCATAGTCCACGCGCGGCGGAATGGATGCGGTGACCCGGCGCTCCACGAGGCCGTCGCGTTCCATGGATCGCAGGGTCTGGGTGAGAACCTTGGGGGAGATACCCTGAATTATGGCCTTAAGTTCGCCAAAGCGGGCGACGGGCCGCTCGGAGAGTGCCGCAACAATGAATGGAGTCCAGCGGTCGGTGAGGTGGCGCATGACGGTGCGAGAGGGGCACGCGCTGGCGAGAATATTGGCGGGCAGGTCGTTCTGCGGGGTGCGGGGGAGAGCTGTGGTCATAATTACTGTCTTCTCTATCGGGTGAGGGGTTGTTTTAGGTGCTGTGAGGGATGCGAAAAATATTTTTAAATATTTTCTTAAAGTCCCTAATAGTTACCTTGAGGTACCCGATTTCTAATGGATACTATAAAACCATCAAGCGGAACACCGCAAGAAAAAACAGCAGAAACCAATCCGAAAGGAATCCCTCATGAACATCGCGATCATCGGCGCAACTGGCATGGTCGGCGCACGTACCGCAGCAGAAGCAATCTCCCGCGGCCACCGGGTCGACGCCTACACCCGTTCCGGCAAGGCGCCCGAAGGCACCACCGCCCACAGCATCGACCTCGCCGACACCGTAGCTCTGGTCGACATTGTCAATAACCATGACGTCACCATCGTCGCCGTCTCTGCAGGTCGCGGCACCTCCGCGCAGCCGGTCATTGACGCACATCGCGCACTGATCGCGGCAGCACCGGCCGGTCGCCTGTTGGTCGTCGGTGGTGCTGGCTCCCTCGAGGACGGTAACGGCAACCGCTTCGTTGACGGCGAAGGCTTCCCCGAAGACTACAAGCCCGAGGCGAAGGCATTCTCCCAGATTCTCGACGAGTACCGCGCATCCAAGGGCCTGAACTGGACCATGCTCTCCCCGGCGTTCGAAATCGCACCGGGTGAGCGCACCGGCAAGTACAACACCGCACTGGACACCCCCGCCGGTGCTTCCATTAGTGCCGAAGACTTCGCCGTCGCTCTGATGGACGAGGCGGAGGAGCCCAAGCACGCGGGCCGCCGCTTCACCGTCGCTAACTAATCAGCTAACTAAGGGCGATGCGCAGTAGCTACGGTGTCTTTTAGTACAGCGAACTAGCAAGCGTGTATTCATCACCAAGAACGCCGCATCTGACAGGTCAACACGTCAGATGTGGCGTTCCTCTGCGTGCGATTCCTGGGATAAACTCTCAACCTGCTGTATAATCGTGCCCCGAGCAAGGGAGTATCCCACCAATCGACTCATCGTCAGCACGTTAGCCGAAGGCGCCTAGCCGGTGAATCGAGCCAACCTCCATTCAGGTCGGCGGGAGAGACTTGTGGTCCAGTACGCACACCACAAGAAAGGCTCCCCATGGAAGTTACCGGGTTGCAATGGTTAATTACTATTCTCATCCTCGCGGGTCTATTGGCCTTCGACTTCGTGTTCCACGTTCGTAAGG
Organism: uncultured Rothia sp.; assembly: GCA_963521575.1. GTDB lineage: Bacteria > Actinomycetota > Actinomycetes > Actinomycetales > Micrococcaceae > Rothia. The sequence continues at coordinate 2,349 of CAUQVM010000034.1, read as the reverse complement.
CGCACGAACCCTCCGTCAAGGAAGCGGCCATCTGGTCGAGTATTTACATCGGCATCGCGATGCTGTTCGGTCTGTATATTTTCGTGACGAACGGCCCCTCCGCCGCCACCGAATTCTATGCAGGCTACATCACCGAAGAAGCTCTCTCGGTCGATAACCTTTTCGTCTTCATGATCATTATGGGCACCTTCCGTGTCGCCCGTGAGAATCAGCAGAAGGTCCTGCTCTTCGGTATTGTCTTTGCGATCTTGGCGCGCGGTACCTTCATCTTCGCCGGTGCAGCCATTATTAACTCCTTCGCCTGGGTATTCTACATCTTCGGTCTGGTCCTACTCATGACCGCAGGTAACCTGCTCAAGGACGAACTCACCGAAGGCGACGGTGACGATGAGGCCGACAACATTATGGTCCGCCTCGCCAAGAAGTACCTCAAGACCAGCGACCACTTCGACGGCGATAAGCTCTTCACCCTCGAAAACGGCAAGCGCGTCATGACCCCCATGATGCTCGTCATGGTCGCTATCGCGGGCTCCGACCTGCTCTTCGCACTCGACTCGATCCCCGCGATTTTCGGCCTCACCCAGTCCGTCTACATTGTGTTCACCGCGACCGCATTCTCCCTCATGGGTCTGCGCCAGCTGTACTTCCTCATTGACGGCCTGCTGGACCGCCTCGTCTACCTCTCCTACGGCCTGGCGACCATCCTCGCGTTCATTGGTGTGAAGCTCATCCTGCACGCAATGCACGAGAACAACCTGCCGTTCATTAACCACGGCGAGCCCGTGCACGTTGTGGAGATTACCACCGAGATGTCTCTACTGGTGATCATGGGCGTCCTGGTCATTACCGTGCTGGTTTCGCTACTCAGCCCCAAGGGCCGCGCGCTACAGACCATCCAGCGCGTGCAGGCACTCTCCGAGAAGTACCTGGCACTGCCCGAGGACGCATCCGCCGCCGAGCGCGCGGATATCACCGCCCGCTGGCAGAAAGAAACCGAGAAGCTCAACGCTATCCCGCAGAAGCTGCGTAACGAGCTGATCGAGAAGGAAGACGAATACCACGCCCTCGTGATGCGTGCCCGCACCGCCGAGGATACGCACGCCGCTTCCTCAAAGTAACAATAGCCGGGCGAGCTGACCACACCGGCTAAATCGGATAGACCAAATAAGTGGATCGCCCGCCCGCACAGACAGAAGGCCCCTCACCCCGGATCAACCGGGGTGAGGGGCCTTCGCTATATTGAGGCCGTGCCGGACGCCCTACCGGTAATAAAGACCGGCTGAGCGATCGTGAATCCGGTCTTAGTGGTTGTGCACCTCGGCCAGCATATTCTTCAGGTGACCCAGAATGGTCAACGAATCGGAACCGAAACCGTCGTGGTGGTGGGTCTTCGAGGTCCACACGTGGGTGTTACCCACCCAACGAGCGGTCTCCATGGAGTGCTCAAAGTCCACGTACACATCCGGGTTATAAGCCGCAGCCACCACGGGAACTTCATTCTTATGTAGCTGCTCGTGGTCATACAGGCGGCCCCAGTCCTTCTTCTCGGCCAGGATGTTTGCCACCTCGGCCAGCGGGCGAAGCGAAGGATCCTCCTTGTAGTACCAGGGGAAGATGTGCTCGCCGGTGAAGAGCAGACGGTCTGCATCCGGGGCGAACTCGGGGCGGGAAGCAGCCACGCGGGCGGCGGACCAGCTGGTCGGCGCCGGGGAGGGGGAGAGTTCGTAACCGGGGATGCCGGGCAGTACGCCGTCAGCCGGGCCGTCAGCGTAAATGGTCTCGTGCATCAGGGCGTACAGCGGGTTAGCCTGGAAGGTCACCTCGGCGCTCATTGCGGTCAGGAACTGATCGGAGAGGTGGTCGTTACCCTCGGCAAAGGCGCTTTCCAGGAAGTAGTGCAGGCTGCGCTCGCGCCAGCGGCCACCCAGGAAGTGGCCGGCCATCTGGAAGCGATGGTCGGTCAGACGCTCGCCGGTGGGCAGGTACTCCTCGTGGGTACGCAGGTGCTCGGCGATGCGGGTAGCCAGCTCGGCGTCCTCCGGGAACCAGCTGTAATACTCCTCCACGCGCTCCTTCATGCGGTCAAAGGTGTGCTGGTAGACGTTGTCGATCGAGGTGCGGATCGGTGCCAGACCTGCGGTAATGCGTGAATCGCGCAGAGACTGCGGCGCGAAGGACAGGTAGGAGAGGGTCAGGAAGCCACCGAAAGACTGGCCAATAGTGGACCAACGCTTATCGGTGCGGTCAGCCAGCAGTACCTCGCGGATTGCCTCGGCGTCAGCAATGATGGAGTCTGCGCGGAATAGCTCGGCGTACTCTGCCTGAACCTGCGGGTCACCCACGGCGGTA
>CAUQVM010000033.1:0-14549 GCA_963521575.1 uncultured Rothia sp. | reverse complement strand
AGCGTTCGGCGAGGTCTTCCATGCGTTCGGAGAAGAGCTTGCGGGTTGCGGTGGGGATGAAGCCGCACATGTAGGAGGACAGGGCGGGGTCTTCGACGGCGCCGGCGAGTTCGTAGCCGTAGGCGCGCAGGAGTTTGCGCTGAACTTTCAGGTCCATGACGATTTTGCGGGCTGCTTCGTCGGAGAGCCAGGCGGCGAGGGCGGCGTCAAGTTCCGGGTCGATGCTGCGGGTGTCGATCCAGAGGCTGGTGTTCTTGCTGGTGAGGAGCACGCCGAGCAGTTCGGGGTTTTCTTCGGCGGCGCGGATTTTGGTTTTGGTGACCTTGACGGCGGGTGCGTCGCCGATGGCGGGGCGTGCTACGGGCAGGTTGGTGACCGGGTAGAGGGTCACGGCGCCTTCGAGGCGTTCGGGTACGGCGATGGGCGCGCCCTGTTCGTCGGTGCCGTAGTTTTCTTCGGCTGCGGAGGCGCAGAAGGCTCGGAATGCTGCTGCGTCTGCATTTTTGGTGGGTGCGCTGGTGGCAATGGGTGCGTAGACGGGGCCGGTGGGTGCCTTCTTGGTGGCGCTCTCCTCCCCTGCTTCTGCGGTGGAGCTTGCAGGGCCTGCGGTTCCGGCGGCGCGTACGATGGGGCCGAGGGTGTCGGCGGCGCGCTTGCGGATGGTGCGGAACTCTACTTCGTCGAAGAAGGTGTTGAGTGCATCCAGGTCGGGGGTGAATGCGGTGTCTTCGAGGGTGACGTTCAGGTCGAGGTCGTTGACGAGCTGGTTGAGGCGGCGGTTGCGCACGACGTTGTCGATGTTTTCGCGTAGTGCTTCACCCTTCTTACCGCCGATTTTGTCGCTGTTTTCGATGACGGCGTCGAGGGAGCCGTATTCGCCGAGCCATTTGGCGGCGAAGCCGGGGCCCACGCCGGGTACGCCGGGCAGGTTGTCCGCCTGTTCGCCGGTGAGGGCGGCGAGGTCGGGGTACATGTGCGGGGGTACTTTGGTTTTCTTTTCGACGGCGGCGGGGTCCATGCGCTGAATACCCTTGGAGGGGCCGGTGGTGACCGGGTAGAGCAGGGTGACGTCGTCGGTGACGAGCTGGAAGATGTCGCGGTCGCCGGAGAGGATGAGGACCTTGTAGCCGGCTTCGGTGCCGCGGCGGGTGAGGGTTGCGACGATGTCGTCGGCTTCGTAGTTTTCGTAGGTGAGCGCGGGGATGTTGAGCGCGCCGAGCATCTTTTTGATGAGGTCGATTTGGCCGTCGAAGGCTTCGGGGATGGCGTTGCGGCCGCCCTTGTATTCGCCGTATTCGGCGGTGCGGAAGGTGCCACCGAGCAGGTCGAAAGCTACGGCAATGTGGCTGGGCTGGTTGTCTTTAATAATGCTCAGCAGAGTGGAGAGGAAGGCGTGCACAGCCTCGGTGTGTTGGCCGTCGCTACGCACGAAGATGTGCTGGCCGGTCTTTTCGGCCATGGTGTAGATGCCGAAGAAGGAGCGCAGGGCTAGGGAGTGTCCGTCAATGAGCAGGAGGGTGTTGTTCTCTGTAGTCACTCCTCTAGTGTATCGACTCTTGGTGTTTGCTCGGTGTGCTCTTATGATCACCTCAGTGTGGTCTCAATGCTGGATCGGCCATGAATCCGGTATGTGCGGTGGAATCCTATATATTCATTCGGGAATCAGATACTGCGGCCGAATAATTATTTTCTTTAATGCAATTTTTAAGCGGACCACGGTGACGATAAACATTCCCCTCAAAATGTGCCCCACTACACTGTGTGAGCTGGATAATAATATATTTTCCAGATAGTATATAAGCTTATTACCGCACTCGGCAACGGAATAACCGCGCCCAACCCCGGGATTTGCCGCTCCTCGGACCACATTCTCGGGTAGCAATTGCCTCCACAGACGTGCACCTACGGAAACGCCACCCACGGCGCGGGACTCACGCGGCCCCTCCTCCGCGGAACACACAGATAAACCCTCATTTAGGAAACTATGAAGGCTCTCAAAAAACTCCCCCTCCTCGCGTGGATTATCATCGCGATCGCATCGGGTGTGCTCATTGGCATGCTTACCCCCGGAATGATTAGCGGTATTAACGATGCAACCGGTGCGGCTATCCCCACCGATCTTATCGTTCAACTGTTCGTCTCTTTCTCCACCGTGTTCAGCGCATTTCTGAGCTTCGCGATTCCGCTGATTATTATCGGCTTTATCGTGCCCGGTATCGGCTCGCTGGCGCAGGGTGCCGGTAAGATGCTCGGCATCACCGTGGGACTGTCCTACCTTTCCAGCGTTCTCGCCGGATTCCTGGCCCTCACCTGTGCCCTGCTGCTTTACCCCATTATTTTGCAGGGTCAGCAGCTCGCGTCCTTCGACAACCCGGAGCACGCCCTATCCACCGGCTACATTAGCTTTGAGTTACCCCCGATTATGGGTGTGCTCAGCGCCCTGATTCTTTCCTTCATTCTGGGCCTGGGTATTACCGCTCTGAAGACTCGCGCCATGCTAAACCTCTTTGAAGACTTCCAGGTCATCGTTGAGAAGATGCTCGGCTACGTCATTATCCCGCTACTACCGATCCACATTGTGGGTGTGTTCGCGAATATGACTCTGGCCGGTCAGGTCGCCAAGATTCTGTCGGTCTTCGGCATGGTGTTCATTATGGTAATCATTCTGCACTGGGTAACTCTGGTGATTCAGTACTCGGTGGCCGGTACCGCATCGGGTCGTAACCCCTTCACCATGCTCAAGACCATGCTGCCCGCCTGCTTCACCGCGATTGGCACCCAGTCTTCGGCGGCAACTATCCCGGTGACCGTCCGTTCGGCTAAGAAGGCCGGCATTTCGCCCCGTGTGGTGGATTTTGCTATTCCCCTGTGCGCAACCATTCACCTCTCCGGCTCGATGATTACCATTACCTCCTGCTCTGTGGCTGTGCTGTTCATGACCGGTCAGCATCCCGACTTCGGTTCGCTGGTACCCATGATTCTGGTGCTCGGTGTGATGATGGTGGCTGCCCCGGGCGTTCCCGGCGGTGGCGTGATGACCGCGATCGGCCTACTGCAGTCTATGCTTGGCTTCAATGACGCTATGATTGCCCTCATGATTGCCCTGTACCTGGCTCAGGACTCCTTCGGCACCGCAACCAATGTGACCGGTGACGCCACCATTGCCGCCCTGACCGAGCGTATTTCGAAGGCTAGCGGCGTGAACCCCGATCAGGAGATTCGCTGAGGACATCGAGAAGGCTGAGTCTATCTCCGCCTAGTTCCTCTCCTACATAGTATTTTCAGCCCCGTCCCCCTATCCGGTGAACCGGTGTGGAGGCGGGGCTGACTCGCACCCGGATACGTTCCATCTGCCTCCCACACGGGTTTTAATTACACCCCACAGGGCCTTCAACCCCTCCAAGCCCACATGAGCGGCGGGGGTACACTTGTACATTATGACCGAGAACAACACACAGCACGCACCTGTCCGCGCGGTCCCACCCACCGCACTTACCCCCGAACAGGTTAAAGATCAGCTTGTAGAAATTGGCGTTCCCGAATATCTACACTCCTATTTCCCGCAGGGTATGGGTGAGCTAATCCCCGCCATGGGTATTAAGTTCCAGGAACTCACCGCAGAACGCTCCGTGGCGACCATGCCGGTGGCCGGCAATACCCAGCCCATTGGCCTGCTACACGGCGGTGCCAATGTGGTACTAGCCGAGACTCTCGGTTCTATTGCCTCTGGCGTGCACGGCGGTGAGAAACTCGTGGCCGTTGGCGTGGATATTAACGCGACCCACGTACGTCCCGCCGTCTCCGGGTATGTGACCGCAACCTGCACCGCAGTCAAGCTGGGACGTACCCTGTGCATCCATTCGATTGAGATTGTGGATGAGCGCGGCCGCGTAACCTGCACGGCGCGCATTACAAATATGTTGATTCCCCGCCCCACCACGTAAGTCTTCACTCCTGTGGACCCCGCCCTCGGGGACCCCAGCTAACACCGTAGAGCCAACCAAAGGATAAACATGGCCCGCGAACGCACCCCGTATTTCAAGCGCTATCCCAAGATTGTGCGCGCCAAGCGCATTACCCTACCCCTGGCAATTGGCGTAATGCTGGTAAGTCTGGTCACTGCTATGAATAACCCGGGTACCTTCTGGTGGTTGGGTGTCATGCTGGGCACCATCGGTATGCTGTGGGCTGGTTCCCCCACCGCACGTCCCCTCAACGGTCCGCAGGATCAGGAAGATGAGCTGAGCTGCTATCTGCGCTAGTCCCACCCCCTGAGATTACTATTCCCCGGAAGCATGCCCTGCTGCGACCGATACACCCGAAGCCAGGATGCACCCGGACCACTCAGCATGCACCCTACGTAGTTTAACCGCTCGAAATACACCGCAGATTACTTGGGAACAGCAAGGCTCCGCGAGTACAACAAGCGCCCCACCCTCCGCGTCATCGTGAGGGCTGGGGCGCTTGAGTTATATATTGGTGTGTGTTGGCAAATCCTAGCTTTTGTTTCGTCTCTTCAACCTGCCGTGCGTGTGTTTTCCAGTGTGTTGCTCGTCAATTGAGGGGTACAGAAAGCACAGGTTGAAGGGGGCGCCCGAGGGGCGCGGGGCACGTAGTCGTACCTGAGGAGCTAATGTTCTGCAATGGAGTCTTCACAGTGAGCTCTTGAACTGTTCTCCCAAGAGCAATCTCAGCCGAGAATCCTTTGAAGCCCAGAGATTCTGGATGAATCTATGCGGAGAGTTGCTTAATAATGGTGTCAGACACCTCACGCATGGACAGGCGACGATCCATGGAGGTCTTCTGGATCCAGCGGAATGCCTCGGGCTCCGTCAGGTTCATCTTAGTAATCAGCAGGGACTTCGCACGGTCAACCAGCTTGCGGGTTTCGAACTGATCGCGAATTGTACTGACTTCCTTCTCCAGCGCGCGGATCTGGTCATAACGGCTCATGGCCACCTCGATAGCAGGAACCAGGTCGTTGGGGGTGAAGGGCTTTACGACGTACGCCATGGCACCGGCTTCCACCGCACGGTCCACCAGTTCCTTCTGACTGAATGCGGTCAGCAGGACTACGGGAGCAATCTGTTCCGTCGCAATTTCTTCGGCGGCAGTGATACCATCCATAATCGGCATTTTGACGTCCATGAGCACCAAGTCGGGACGATGCTTCTGAGCGAGCTCGACGGCGGTCTTGCCGTTATCGGTTTCAGCCACAACGTCGAACCCCTGATCCTTAAGAATTTCGACAATATCGAGGCGAATCAGTGCCTCATCTTCTGCCACGACGACGGTGCGAGCCGGAGCCTGCTCCCCCGCCTGATTCCGAGTGGTCAGCTCTGACATTACTCTTCTCCTTTATCAAATTTCAATCCTTTTAAGTCTACAGGAGGAAACAAAAGTTCAGCTACTTTCCGAGCCCCTCATAGGCATGTTAGATGCATCTTATTGCAACATTTTCTGCCTCGTCGAGCGGGAGGTTGATACTTCATTTGGCCGTCAACGCGGAGCCCAATGACAGGGTCGGACGGGCAGATTTAGGCGCCGACTTCGGACGCTATTTGACAGTATTGGCAGATTTTACGCGATATTAAGGAGCAACATCCGGATGCGCGCCGATATGACATGTTTATGACGCGCCCCCACCGCATAATTTGCACCATTGCGCATCTTGAGTCCTATACTTCTTATAACTGAGCGCCGGCGCTACCAGTTAACCTACCTGCACGCGGCTAACATCACATGCGCTAAAGAAATCGCAATACATCACCGACAAGCAGAAACATCCTCTGGGGAGATACCCGAAAGTAATAAAACGAATAATTAGCCCAAAACTCCTTCACGCGCCTCGGAAGGTCGTTACACTGGAATGGATTATTCTCCTCAACTTCTCCGGCACTCGCTTTTGACCGACCATACCCGACACCCGGAGGGGACCCATGTCAATTACTCGCCAAGCTCGAACCTTGTACTCCGATTTCGCCGAATACAAGGAACTCGATCGCGCGCCTCTAACATCGATCCATAACGGAACCCTCGTCGTCTTCGACTCCACCGCGCTAGCCAGCCTCTACCAGCACCCCACGCATATCAGCGATGAGATTTTGAGTGTCTTCTCGCAGTTGCGCGGGAACGCTTTCCTTCCTCACCAGTCACTCAAGGAATTCTGGGCGACTCTTGACGGCGCTTCTCCCGTGCCGGCTGCTGCTGATCGCGTACGCTCTGCCCTGGCCTCTTTCAAGGAGACTCTCCCCGATGAGAATGACTCCTCGTGGAGCGCCCTGCGCTCGGTGGCCCACCAGCTGGACCACTCCATCGCCCAGATCATGAAGATCCTGGAGCCTACGACAGAAACCGGCTCCATTAATGTGGCTCGCCGCGAGGATGACACTATTTTGCCGCGTCTGAACCGCATCTTTACCGGGCATGTGGGAGCTGCCCCTAACCCGGAGCGCTACGAACATCAGCGCCATAAGGCTTTCGAGCAGGGTCACCCGCTGTTGCCCAACCTTAACTTTGATGCCGACTATGCCCTGTGGTACCAGTGCCTGACCGAGGCCGCCACCCGCGTGAAGGGCACGGACTGCGTGTTCGTAACCGCCGGAGTACGCGATGCCTGGCTACGCAATAGCTTGGAGGTGCGTACCTCTACCGAACAGCCCGTTCACCAGCTGGCAAACCGTCAGCTATTGCGTGAGTACACCCAAGCTTCCGGAGGAGGCGTGTTCCGTATCTATACGGTAGAGGAGATCTTGAAGTTGGTCTCCCATCAGCACGGCGTACCGGTCAGCGATTCCACCTACCGTGCGGTGCGTGCGGAGGAGCCGATCGCGGCCTAACCTCTGTTTTACCGTCGAGAAGCCACATGTTTGCTGAAAAGCCACCCTGTGGTGGCTTCTCGGTACACATGTGGCTTCTCAGCGATAGTAGGAAGTAGGCTAGAAACTCAGCTGATCCAGGTAGCCTGCAACCTCATCCACCACCTCTTCAAGCGTCGCGCCGGATGCGCTAAATAAGAGCGGTACCGCAGTAGCTTCCGGCGAATCTGCTCCTTCACTCCGGACTTACCGGAGAGGTCCACCGCGTCCAGAGACCTACCGTCAGTAATGGCGTCCTTCAACTGACGTGCCAGCTTGACCAGATCGTCCTCAGTCAGCTCACGGCTCAGAATGTCCACGGCGCATAGCTCGTCAAAGACACGCACCTCCTGCGCGGACAGGCCCAGGCGGTGACCGCGCTTCTCATCGTGCTCTGCCTCGTAAGCCAGTGCACGAATAGCCTGCAGCAGGTCCATCAGGTCCTTAGCGCTCTTCTGCTCCAAAGAGTTGTACTGCTTTAGCTGTTCCTCCAGACGTTTCATAAAGTACACGACACGAGCCTGTTGTTCCTTCAGCGAGTTCTGAATCTGCATGGTCACAACATCAGCCACATTCTGCACCACCAGAGAAGCAGCCTCAAGGTTAGAAAGCCGCTCAATAGCTTCATCAGTTAGCATGCGCAGGTCGATAATGCTCTCGCCATTATCGTTCACGCAATAATGTTGGTACCCTCGCTCTTTACCGCCTCATTGAATAGCTGCTCCATTTGCCGCTTAAGCTCCTCGGGGTTAGCCACATATCCGAGGGCACGGTCCGTCAGACGGCGATTTTTCACGCCCTTATGCACCTCACGCAAAAAGTTGAGGTGAGCCATCATCTTCGGGGTCAGCACCTCGGCAATGCCGGGCATTTCCCGAACAGGAACAAGCTGGCGGTACAGGTCAATCACCGCGCCCAGGAGCTTAGAGACCTGAGGGGCCCCGCTCCGAGGCGAGCGCTCCGCATCCTGTTCGTAGCCCAATACCTTGCTCTGCAGCAGGGACAGCGTTCGGGTGTATTCCTGCGGGTCAATATTTTTGCCGCGGGTTTCGGCCACGGCGTACCAGTCGGTCCCCAGGTATTCGGTGAGCTGAGCGTAGGTATCTTTCAGTGCTTCCAGGAGCTTCTGCGCGCGAGTGGAGGGGTCAAAGTTGACATCCTCCCGGCCAGTCGCGTACTGCTTCAGCGCCTTGCGCAGATTAGTGTGCAGGGGCATGAAACCGACAATTAGACCGGACTGCTTATTCTTGTAGGTCCGGTTAATGCGGGCAATGGTCTGCATGAGGTTGTGTTCCTTCTGCAGGCGATCCATGTACATGGTGTGCAGTACGGGTGCGTCGAAGCCGGTGAGCAGGCGGTCGGCCACAATAATGATTTCCAGCGGATTGTTGGGGTCTTTGATGCGACGCTCCACTTCGCGGGAATCGGCCCTGCTGCGGCGGAAGGGAGAGAGTTCCTCAGGGTCGCTGGCGGTACCAGAGATGAGCACCTGCACGCGGCCGGTCTTAAATCCTGCGCGCGGTCTTCGGGAGCCCATTCGGGGCGTAGCTCTACAATCTTGTGGAAAAGGCGCACGGCGTGCTCGCGGCCGGAGGTGACAACCATGGCTTTGCCGGTGTGTCCGTTCATTTCCTCACGCATGAGGTCACGGCGTTCTTCCCAGTGCTCCACGATGTTTTTGGCGACCTCGCTCAGGCGGTCATCGGAGGCCATGAGTTTCATGATGGTGGTCTGTTCGAGGGTGGTTTTGGCGGCGATTTCCGCCTCCATCAGGTCGGTCAGCTCATCATAGGACTGGCTAATTCCCTCAATACCTTCAGCCGTGTCCATCTTGACGTGGCGTAGCTGGTAGAGTACCGGGACCGTTGCGCCCTCCTCGACGGCGCGGTCGAAGCTGTAGGTGTGGATGTAGTCACCGAAGATAGCTCGGGTGCTCCGTTTTTCCTTGTCGACGGGGGTGCCGGTGAAGGCAATGTACTTGGCGTTGGGTAGGGCAGTGTTGAGGTTGTGGGCGTACCCGTCGAGGGTCTCATCGTGGGAGCGGTGAGCCTCGTCTACCATGACAATAATGTTTGAGCGGTCGGAGAGCTGCGGGTACTCCTGCTCGCCTTCTTCCAGCCCGAACTTCTGCAGAGTCGTGAAGAAAATGCCGCCGGCCTGAATATCGTTGAGGCGGGTCTTCAGTTCGCGGCGCGATTCGAATCTGTACCGGAGCATCGGGCAGTACGCTTTTGGCGCTCTTGAAGGTCGTATAGAGCTGGCTGTCCAGGTCGGTGCGGTCGGTGACCACCATAATGGTGGGGTTGTGCAGTGCTTTCTCGCGCATGGCGGCGCGGGCGAAGAAGAGCATGGAGTAGGACTTGCCGGACCCCTGGGTGTGCCAGACGATGCCGACCTGTCCCCTGCCGGTGTGGGTCCGCACGGTGCGGGCGAGCGCCCCGCGTACGGCGTAAAACTGGTGTGCTTTGGCGAGGACCTTCACGTAGGACTGGCTGCCCTGATCGGTACCGGTGCCCACGAAGAGGGTGAAGCGTCGCATCATGTCGAGTAGGATGTCGGTGGTTCCGAAGGCCTGGATAATGCGGCTGAGCTGGGTGCTGACGTGTCCCCGGTCGTCGATGAAGCTACCGTAGGGGGTTTCTTCGCCCTCGGTGTCGTAGTTCCATTGGGCGGTGTGCGAGAGCGGGGTGCCGATGGTGCCGTAGCGTGCTTCATCGGGCTGACCCATAATCGTGACGATATTGTAGGTGAAGGCCTGTGGAATTTCACGCTGGTAGCTGGCCATTTGGTTGTAGGCGTCGCTGAGCTTCTTGCCCTGGTCTTTAAGCTCAATAATGCCAATGGGCAGGCCGTTGCAGTACATGACGATGTCCAGTCGGTAGGTGCGGCCATTTGAGACGATGCTGACCTGCTGGGCTGCCAGCAGAGTGTTCTGGGCGGCATCTTCGGAGATAATCTGCAGGTTGCGGGTACGTAGGGATCTGTCGGAGGCTTTTGTCTCGACGGAGATACCGGCGCGTAGCTGGTCGAGTACGTCTTTATTTTCCTGCACGAGGTTGTCGCTGCGGCGACGGGTTAGGGTCGTGTAGGCCTTCTTCAGCTGGTCTTTGGAGGCGTCCGGGTTGAGGCGGCGTAGGGCTTCCTTGACCTCGCCGGGGATAATGAGGGTTTCGTTGGATTCGCGGCAGTGGCGGAAGGCGGTGTAGTTGGGCAGGATCGAGTCGGGTTTACGGGTTGCGCTTTCCCGTTCACTGTAGCTGGTACCGGGCTGAATACCGGTGCCGTTGGTCAGCTCCCAGCCGAGATCCTTGAGCTGGGAGAGGACGGTCAGTTCCCAATCCTTTTCGGCCATTGTTATTCCTTTCGGTCTGCGGATGCTCTCTGCATGCGGCATCCTAAGGTATCCGGTGTGCCGGGCTTCTCCGCAATGTAGCGAGGCGTTCGGCGGTGATGTTTCTAGAATGCCTGATCTTTTGGGCGCGCCGCGGGCGGGCGGCATTACCCCGGGGTAAGCGAAACGTCGTAGTTTTGGTGGCATGGTTTTAGTGACGCGGTTTCGATGACCCCGGGGTGGCTATCCCTGGGCAGATTACTCGGGCAGTTTCACCGAGTGGCTCAGGGGGTGTCTTCCCCGGGTTCTTCGGAGATGGCCAGCTCTAGCGCCTCAGCCCTTACTGCTCGCAGGATTGGGGCTTCTTCCTCTGCAACGGTGCGCTGTTGTTCGGCCGCGGATTGGCGGGTGGAACGGATATCGAGGCGGTTGTCCATGAGGTCGCGTTCGTAGCGGCCGCGCACGGCGCGCAACTGGTGCAGGGCCTCGGCTAGAGCCGCCTCGGCACTATCAAAGGCGTTGAGTTGTTCGGCCAGGTAGCGGGCGACCGGGTGGGTGGCGGGTGCATCCCCGTTCCCGGTCGCGGTCGTTTCTGCGGCGGCGTTATTCGCCGTACCTCGGAGTTCTTCGACCGGTTCGCTAAACCATTCGAGGTCATTGGTGCGCCCGGCTAGCGCATCAATATGGGGTAGCGGCTTCTTTTCCCAACCCTGAAGGTTGGCGGTGGCTTTACGCTTTTCGGGAGCCATGCGGGTGCTGATTCCGAGGGCGGTTCCTTCGGCCAGGCTGTTCAGGAGTGCGCGTAGCAGGTGGGCGAGCAGGCGCGCACGCTGGCCATATTCGCCAGCCGTGCGGGCGCTGGATTCGCCGGGCGTGTAGCGGCTGAAGCGTAGCACGGTCAGTCCCCTGTCGATGGCCTCTCCCCCGCGTTCGCTCAGGTAGACGGCCGGGCCTCCGTGGGATTGGTCATAGGCGGGGTAGACGACAATATCGTTCTCACGGGTGAGCTGAACGCCAGTAGGCAAGTTATAGGAGCGCAGGTAGTGTCCTTCGGCGGGAAGTACGCCGTGACGTGCGTAGTACCCGAGTGCGTGGGGGTCGAGAACGCAGATGCGCTGCAGATTGCCCTCTAGGTTGCCGTATTGTGCCTCAGACACCTGACGTCCGGTGATTTTGGTGAGGACCCTGTCGGTTTTAATCAACTGATTGATGGTGACGTCGTACTCCTCGCCGTGTGGGATAGAGCGCCGGTCTTCGGGGGTGCGAAGGTGCGGGACGTCATCGGGTAGGGCTTCTAGCAGGGCGGGTAGCTCTCGGGTGAGGCTGGTGAGCAGGCTGAGGCTTTCTACGGGAGTGTTCGTGGAGGCCGGGTTGGTGTAGAGCTCATCGAAGGAGGCGTTCTTGAGCGCGCTGGAGGCTACAATGGCGCCCCTGGGTAGGTCTTCGGGAGTAATCTCGGCGCGGGTGAGATAGCCGCGGACGGTGTCGGCAACGAGTTCGGCCGGGCGGGTAAGCACCGGCATCTTGGAGCGTTCGGCCGGTGAATAGAGCGGTACATTGTCAAGGGAGCCGAGGTATACGGAGCCCTGCGGCACGGAGCCTCGCCCGAAAACGCTGAAAAGCCCGAGACCCAGGCGGGTTTTGGTATTGACCTTGAGGTGTTCGGGGCCGAGGTCGATGCCGGCCCGCAGGCGCATGCCGTGGTTACCGGGCTGCACCTCAATGTCGGTGAGGAAGTCATCGACGCGCTTGCCGAGGCGGTCTTCGTTACGGTGGTGCGCCTTGAGGTGGCGGCCAAAGCCAGCGAGTACGTCCAGTGGGGCGAGGACGGCGAGATATTCGCCGACGCGTACCGGGTAGGTAATGGCCCCGTCCGTACCGATGCTTTCGTCAACGGTGTAGGCGAGGTCCTCGATGGCGGCCCAGGCGTCTTCCTGCTGTGCGGCGAGGTCGTCGGGGGTTCCTGCGGGGGTGTCGAGCGGCAGGATGAGCAGGTGGTTGGCGAGGGCTTCCGGCAGGGTGGCTAGGGGTTCGGGAGCGTCTTCCGGCGCCTTTCCGCCGGTGGCTTTTCCGCCGGTGGCACGGGTCTGCTGTTCGGCCCAGCGTTCGGCGCGGTAGAGGTCTGCGGCCTGCTGTTCGGCGGAGTCCTCGTCGGTAAGGAGCAGGTAGCAGAGGTAGAGGGTGAAGTCGGATCGGCGTTCATCTGCCAGCGCGCCGGAGCCGTTACCGCCGGTAGCGCTGAAGGCAATGGCCTGGTGGGCTTGGGGTAGGTAGGCGACCAGGTGGGCGGCGGTTTCGTAGCTGCCGTATCCTCCGTGCAAGATGAGGTTGCGCCGGTCGGGATCGCTACCGCCGAAGGCGAGGTCGTGGTGGGTGGCGTAGGTTCCGGCATTGAGGAAGTCCGCGACGTAGCGGATGAGGTCGGCGTCGGGTAGGGGGTTAGCGCGGTCCGCGGCGGCGAGGGAGACGTGAATGCTATTGAGTGTTTCGTGCGGGTGGTCGCCGGCGTAGTATCCGGCCGCGAGCGCGTAGCCGGTGAGCAGGCGCGCCTGGTGGGCAGGGTAGGTTCCGCGGGCGGCGTGCAGGGCGGGGAGAAGTAGTTCGTTGAGGATATCTTGCACGACCTCTGAGGTCTTCTCAATGGCCCGCTGCAGGTGCTCTTCGGCTTCGCTACCGGGTTCGGAATCTAGCAGGGTGAGGAAGGCTTCGTCGGACCCGTCCCAGTATCGAGCGAGGAAGATGAGGGTCGCGGTGAGAGCGACGAGCTTGCGGTAGTCGGCTCCACTGAAGGCCGTGGCGACGGCGCGGGCAAGCATGCGCGCGGGAATGTTTTCGAGGATGTACCCGTCGTAGGGGTGGCGGTCGTCGGGCCATTTTTTGGGGTTGGGCAGGTGCGTCTCGTGTAGGTAGCGCAGGATGATGGGTTCGAGGGGTACGGGGACGCCCGCGGCGAGGTCGGGGCAGCGCTGCTTGATCCAGGTGTTGACGGTGGGTTTGGTGGCAATGCCGATGGCTTCGGTGAGCTGGATGCGCGAGAGGGCGTAGGGGCGGACGAGCTGAGCGAGGGCCTCGTAGGTGGCATCGTTTGGGCGGTAGGTGGGCCGCTGGGCTGTTTTAGGCAGGGTGCCCGGTAGGGTTCCGGGGAGAGTGCCGGGCTGGTTGGACGGTGCGGCCATGGGATAGCTCCTTTGCTGAGGTGGATGTGAAGTAGGTGATTGTGAGGTGGTAGGCTGGGGTGCCCTGCCCGGTGGGTGTGGACCGGCCGGGCAGGGCGGGTGCGACTACTTAGCCAATGAGGCGCTTAATGAGGGTATCGCGGGTGGAAGCGAGCTGGAGGTTCTCTTGTTCAGCACTTTTCATCAGCTCATACAGAGGATTCACTACTGCATGGAACCTCTTCATATCTTCGCTAGAAAGATAACGGTATGGAAGATTTTTGAAAGTTTTACGGCTAATCTCTAGGAACGTTGAGCCATTTGCCGAATTAATCATCTCAGGGACATCATTCTTCATATGGTGATATATCCACCATCGTTGCTCTTCAGCTTGAGGAACAACAACAATAAAACCTTGATTAGTTGCAGCTGGACACTGATTGATTGCAAAAGCTCCAATCGTTGCTCGCGACGTCATCATAATTGATCCCGCAGGGTGAAGTTTTGATGAGCATGCTTCGAATCCTGACTCCGTCAGCTTACGCGAAGTATCGAAAAGTATTGGCGATCCCAAAGAAGTAACATCAGTAGGAGTCAGCCACTTAATATCTCCACACCAATAACTTTCATTCTTCGTGCTAGGAGTCCCTCCGCCATAGACATCCAATAATGCGTATACAGATTCCTTCAAATCACATTCGGTGTAGAACTTTCGAAAGATTGAGCTTGCTGTTTCTTCTAGAGTCTGGATGAGGCGGGTGTTGGCCTCGATTTTGTCGTCGAGCGAGCCCAAAATCCCAGCAATCCGCTCCTGCTCCTCCAGCGGGGGAAGTAGCGCATCCTGTGATTCAAATGTCACCCTGTTCAATCCAGGCACAGCGGAATCGGTGTTCATCTCCGAAAAGTTATAAGTTTTAAGAAGATAATACAAATATTTAATATTTATTTTATCTGTGCCAGCAGTATAAAAAGTGGTATCAATAGGATAAGCAGGGCCTTCACTCCAAGTAATTGAACCAATAGTACCCTTACGGCCAATAATAATATTCTGCCCATCGATAATTGCTTCATTATGGCTATCAATAAGACCGGCAGAACTATATACGGGGATATTTCCTGGAATGCGCTTAGATGCAACTAGGCTTTTCCCGTAATTTAATGGTGCTATATCCCCCCAGCTTGGCGACAGTCCACCCAGCCTCACGC
>CAUQVM010000032.1:0-14737 GCA_963521575.1 uncultured Rothia sp. | reverse complement strand
CTTGAGGATGTCCTTCTCAGAAACGGTGCCGACCTTCTCCACCGAAGGAATCTCACCGGCGTCCAGATACTTCTGGGCCAGGTCACGGATATCAAAAAGACCAGATTCGGAAGATAGCGGAACAGCGCCGGCCTTAGCCATCTTCATACCGTTATATTCGGCGGGGTTGTGGCTAGCAGTAAAAGTAACACCGGCTGCATTCTCCACGCCGCACGCAAAGTACAGGACGTCGGTGGAAATCAAGCCAATCTTTTCAACGTTTGCGCCGCGAGCAGTTGCACCCTGGGCAAAAGCATCCATGAATTCCGGGGAAGAGGGGCGCATATCGCCGCCGACCAGAACGGTCTGCCCCTGCAGTCCCAGGACATCAACGAAAGCCGCGCCAGTTGCGCGAACAGTCTCAGTGGTAATAGTCTCGCCGACGATGCCACGCACGTCGTACGCTTTGAATGAGTCATGTAGATTAATAGTAGTCACGCCTTTTATTTTAGCGGTAAATGCGAGTATTCAGCCTCTATAATGGGCTGATAAAACCTTATAAATTCCGCTGAATACATGGGTTTTTTATCACGTCACTTACATCAAACAACTCCCGGCGAGAGGTAATTACCCCCATGGGTGAGATTTTTTCCCTTAAAAACCAGATTCAGAATTACGCGTGGGGATCGCGTGAAATTCTAGGACGCATGCGCGGTATACCCGTACCCACTGAGCAACCCGAAGCCGAGCTGTGGGTGGGCGCCCATCCGGCTGCCCCCTCATGCGCCACCGTGGACGGTACCGAGTCCCCTCTCGATCAGCTCATTGAGCAGAACCCCTCCCGATTCCTACGTCCGGACCGCACCTCCAACTGGTTTCCCTTCCTCTTCAAGATTCTTGCCATTGATGCCCCCCTGTCCATTCAGGTGCATCCCACCACTGAGCAGGCCATTGCAGGCTACGAGGATGAAGAGGCTCGCGGCATTGCACTCAATGCGCCCTACCGTAACTACAAGGATCGCTACTCTAAGCCTGAGACCGTCATTGCGCTCAGCCCAATGTGCGTGCTCACCGGCGTACGCCCGATCAGCCAGCTTAAGATTCTCTCTACCGCTTTTGAGGCCGCGTGGCTGACCGAACGCTTAGAGCTTTGTCCCAAGCAGCTACTGACCGATATTATTCGCATGCCCGAGGAGGCTGCCGCCGAAGCTGTGCAGCAGCTGGTGGATGCCGCTTCCGGTCTGCTTGACTCCTCCGATGCACTTGTTGCCGATCCCGCCGAGCTCGTGCAGATTGTGGCCGGTAAGTACCCCGGCGACCGTGGTCTACTTGTAGCCTTTGTGATGAATCTGGTGCACCTGGCGCCGGGTGAAGCGGCTTTCACCCCCGATGGGCAGGTGCACGCCTACGTCTCCGGCACCGCCATTGAGCTGATGAATCCCTCCGATAATGTAATGCGCGCGGGTCTGACCCCCAAGCACATCGACACCGAGGAGCTCATTAAGGTGCTTGGCGAGAGCCAGGATGCCCCCGTCATTCAGCGCCCCACTCCTGAGAAGGGGCCTCTGGGTACCTACGCTATGTGGGATGAACGTATGAGCGTGACCCGTATCCGCGTGAGCGAAGGTGAGCCGCTGCCCTACACTTTTGAGGGTATTAGTGCCGCTCTGGTGGTCTCCGGTGAGGTTATCGTTCGAGCCGAGGATGGTAATGGCTCCGAGGAGTTTGCGCTGGGTGTAACCGAATCGGTGTTGCACGTGGGGGAGCCCTCTGAGGCCGTACTGAGCGGCTCGGGTGAGCTGTATATCGCCTCGTACGTGTAGCGTGTGCGGGGTCTTCTGACTCCGCGGCGAACTGACGGCCCTTCCGCAGTGCGCTTGAGCGCACGTTGGGAGGGCCGTATTTTTAATGTGGGGTTTGTGCATACGGGCTTAACCTGCGGAATTAGGCGTGTTGCCTCTGTTGTCTGTGGCCTAGGTAACCTATAATTGTTAGTATAAATATTCGTAAATGCGTGCTTTTATGCACAAATGTTTGCTCTGCAGAGACAGCACCCCAAGGAGAACAGAGTGAAAATCATCCTCACCGTCACCGGCCTTGACCACGAAGGTATTATTGCCGCGGTCACCGCAAACCTCGCAGAACGCCACGTCAACGTACTCGATGTCTCCCAGACCATTATGGGCGAATACTTCACCATGATTATGTACTGCTCCTTTAATGAAGAGGAACAGAACCTCATCGACCTACAAGAATCCATGGCTGCCATCGAACGCGATCAGAAGGTGCAGATTCGTATTCAAGCCGAGTCTATCTTCAAGGCAATGCACACCCTCTAGGCGGCCCCCATGATGAACAGCAATATTCTTGAAACCATCCGCATGATCGAGGAAGAAAAACTCGATATCCGCACCGTCACCATGGGTATCTCCCTGCTCGACTGCGCCGGCTCCAATGGTGAGGTAGCCCGCCGTAAGATCTACGAGAAGATCACCGGTCGCGCCGCAAACCTTGTGAGCGTCTGTGAGGGCATTGAAGCCGAACTGGGCATCCCAATCGTCAACAAACGCATCGCCGTCACTCCCATTGCTCTGATGGCCGGTGCATCCGGTGATGAGGGCTACGTGGAGTTCGCCCGCACCCTCGACGCTGCAGCCAAAGCGGTCGGTGTCAATTTTGTGGGTGGCTTCAGCGCGCTCGTCGACAAGGGCATCACCCCTGCCGATGAAAAGCTCATTTCCTCCATCCCGCGTGCCCTCGCCGAGACCGAGGTCGTCTGCTCCTCCGTGGATATTGGCTCCTCCCGCGCCGGCATTAATATGAGCGCCGTCAAGCTCATGGGCGAAACTATTCGTACCACCGCCGACCTAACTGCCGACGCACACGGTTTCGGCTGCGCCAAGCTCGTGGTTTTCGCAAATGCCGTCAGCGACAATCCCTTCATGGCCGGTGCTTTCCATGGCTTTCAGGAAGCCGATACCACCATCTCGGTTGGCGTCTCCGGCCCCGGTGTGGTGCACCGTGCCCTGCAGAAGGTACGCGGTGCATCCTTCGACACCTGCGCCGAAGAAATCAAGAAAGCCGCCTTCAAGATCACCCGCGTGGGTCAGCTCGTCGGCACCCTTGCCGCTGAACGCCTGGGCGTGCAGTTCAACATTATCGATCTCTCTGGCGCCCACCGCCGAAATCGGTGACTCCGTGGCGCACATCCTTGAGGAGATGGGTCTGGAAACTACAGGCACTCACGGCACTGTCGCAGCCCTCGCCCTGCTCAACGACGCCGTCAAGAAGGGTGGCCTCATGGCTTGCTCCAATGTGGGCGGCCTCTCCGGATCCTTCATCCCGATTTCTGAGGACATTGGCATGATTGAATCCGCTGCTGCCGGCCAGATTACCCTGGATAAGCTCGAAGCAATGACAGCTATTTGCTCGGTGGGCCTGGACATGGTGGCTGTTCCCGGCGACATCTCGGCTGCAACCCTGGCGGCTATGATTGCCGACGAGGCGGCTATCGGCGTCATGAACCACAAGACCACCGCTGTGCGCGTTATCCCCGCCGTGGGGCTGGATGTGGGCGATATGGTTGAGTTCGGCGGCCTGCTCGGCCGCGCACCCGTTATGCCCACCCACACGCCCAGCGCGGAGGCATTTATTGCCCGTTGCGGCCGCATCCCCTCACCGGTACACGGCTTCCGTAACTAGCCCGTAACTAGAAGGAACTGACCCGAACTCCGAATCGAAGACGGACGGCCCAACCTACTGCAAATCTGCCGGTTAAAGAACGTTTGTTCTTTAACCGGCAGATTTGTGCAATTGGCGAGTTTTCCCCACGTGCTAAGCCACAAAGCGGCTCATGAGTGCTTCCAAGGCCAGGCGCGCATTCGCATTCGTGCGCAGACGGCGCAGGGTTAGTTCCACCGCCTGCACATCCTGCAGGAGCATATCAACGGTGCGATGTTCGCACCAGGAGCCCAGCTTCTGACGCAGATGCTCATTAATCAGCGGCGCCTCGGCTCCCAGGGAAAGAGCTAGCGCATCGCGCAGTACCGTCTGTACCTGAGCCACCGAACGTAGTAGCGTATCGGAAGTGACTCGCTTAGCTCGGCGTTTCTGCTGCTCCTCCAAACGGCGCACCTGGGCACGTAGGGCTGGGGTCACGCGTTCCCCCTCCTGAATGCCCAATAACGTTATCAACTCGGCGCGCTCCCGTTCATCCTTCGACGCGGAAACCGCCTGCGCATCCTGCTCCGCCAGACTGGTAAGCTTTTCTGCCGCACTAAAGGCAGAAGAAATAGAGCGGACATTCAGAATGAGAGAAGTAATCATCTCTCGCCGGGCCATTGCCTGCTCATCGGTAGCTAGACGATATCCTTCCTCAGCATCCCCCAGGGCCAAGCGTGCCGCACGCTGAGCTAACGGATCAGCCACCCCACGAGACAGCAGATAGGAACGCACCTGGGTATCCGTGGGAACCGGCAACTGCACCGGACGACAGCGTGAACGAATTGTTACCAGAACATCGGTGGGGGAGGGAGCCGTCAACAGCCAGATGGTGTGCGGTGGCGGCTCCTCAATTGCCTTCAGCAGAACATTCGAGGTGCGCTCGGGCATACGTTCGGTGTCCTCAACCAGAATGACGCGCCAACGGCCCACGGTCGGCCGGTCCTGGGCCTTTACGACCAGATCACGCGCCTCATCAATACTGATCTGGGAGGCCTCGGTTCTAAAATATGTAAAATCGGCGTGCGAACTATTCATCACGGTCACGCACCCCTTGCACACACCGCATCCGCGCTCCTGCGGGGTGGGGCGCTCGCAGAGCAAGGTTGCGGCGAAAACCTTGGCTGCCTCGCGGTGTGGGGCACCGGTCGCTCCCGTAAAAAGCCAGGCGTGGGTGGGGCGCTCGGAGGCAGCATCGCGGTGTAGCTGCTCACGCGTCTGATCCGGAATGAGCAGGGTATCCCACAGAGTCATACGTCCTCCTTCGCTTCATGAGGTGTAGCAACCTCACGCTCTAGCTCCCGTTCCTTGAGTAGAGGCTCAATCACTTGAAGTACCCGTGCATGGACTTCCGCAATAGTGCCTACCCCATCGATCATGTGGTGCGAACCGTTAGCATCCTCGCGGGCAATCCGCTCAAACGCAGTGTGGATGCGAGCCTTAAACTCTGCGCCCTCGGCCTCGATACGGTCGACCGTGCCGCGCTCGGTCATGCGTTCCTGCTCGGCACGTAGCGGCACGCTCAATAGTAGGGTTGCATCTGGCACCAGATCGGCGGTGGCCCAGCGACTTAGATTGACAATGGCCTCTACGCCCAGGTTACGACCTACACCCTGGTAGGCAGCGGACGAGTCAATATAGCGATCGCAGAGAACAATTGCACCCTCCGCAAGCGCGGGACGAATCAACTGTGAGGCATGCGCGGCGCGAGAAGCAGCGAAGATGAGCGCCTCGGTGCGCTCATCAATGGTGCCCTGACCCGCCTCCAGCACGAGCGAGCGCAACTTCTCACCGATTTCGGTTCCTCCCGGCTCGCGGGTCGTTATGACCCGGTAGCCGCGGGTGCTCAGTGCCCGCTCAAGGAGGGCAAGCTGAGTTGTTTTACCGGCGCCGTCACCTCCTTCAACCACAATAAATAGGCCCGGGCGGCCGGAGAGATCACCGGAAGCATCACGGAATACCCCGGCCGAAGAATCGGTGAGCGCGCTCCGGCGGGGTGAAGAAGCGGGGGTGTAGCTGAGAGTATCCATTACGTACAAGGGTACCGGTTTACCGGTCGCAGAGTGCGCGCGGAGTCTCGAGGGCTACCTTATGCGTAAAATACATGTTAATCCTGTACCTAAAGCAATCGGGAGAGCGTGCATTTTGCTTCCCGGTGTGCCAGTCTTAAAGACATGACTACAGACAACCCTGACATGAATTATTCCGCTGAAACTTTCGTTGTATCCGGTGGCCGTCCCGCCCACGAGCATGATGCGCCGGTGAACCCCTCGATTATACTTTCCTCAACCTACCGCGGTGTGGATGCCGTTAATATTGCCCAGGACC
The DNA here is from genome assembly GCA_963521575.1 of uncultured Rothia sp. Taxonomy (GTDB): domain Bacteria; phylum Actinomycetota; class Actinomycetes; order Actinomycetales; family Micrococcaceae; genus Rothia. The sequence goes on along the minus strand of CAUQVM010000032.1, from coordinate 8,710 downwards.
GTGTATACGCCCGCTTCTCAAACCCCACCTGGGAGGGTATGGAAGAGGTCGTGGCGAAGCTGGAGCACGCATCCCAGCCCGGTCTGCTATTCCCCTCCGGCATGGCCGCCGTAGCCGCCGTAATTGACCTGGTCCCGGTGGGATCCATCATCCTCATCCCCAAGCACGCCTATATGGCTTCCGTGACCCTGTGCAAGGACCTGGAGCGCCGCGGAATTATTGAGCTGGTGCGCATCGATATTGAAGACACCGCCAGCGTTATTGCTGCCATGGAAGATGCCGCCTCCCGTGCCGGCGTGAGCCCTGAGACCGTGGATTACACTGCCCCGAAGGTTCTAGCCTGGCTGGAAAGCCCCACCAACCCGATGCTTGAGGTGGCCGACCTGCCCGAGCTGCTGTCGGCCGCCCGCCGTTTAGGTATTGTTACTGCGGTAGACAATACTTTTGCTACCCCGATTCTGCAGCGTCCCCTCGAGCTTGGCGCGGACGTTGTGGTGCACTCGGCCACTAAATTCTTGGCCGGTCACTCGGATGTTCTGCTGGGTATGACCCTGACCTCGAACGAAGACCTGTACCAGGCGATGCTGCACCACCGCATTACCAATGGCGCAATTCCCGGACCCGTCGAGGCGTGGCTTGGCCTGCGTGGCCTACGCACCCTGGCACTGCGCATGGAACGTGCGGTTCAGAATGCACAGGTGCTGGCGGAACGCCTGAGCAACCACCCCTTCGTGAGCGAGGTGCGCTACCCGGGTCTGGAAAATGACCGAGGCCATGAGGTGGCGAAGAAGCAGATGGATGGCTTTGGTGCAATCCTGTGCATCACCCTGGATACCGATGCTACGGGTGCCCGTAATGTCGTGGAGGCCCTGAAGGTGTGGACCCCCGCCACCTCCCTGGGTGGTGTGGAATCGCTGGTAGAGCGTCGCCGCTGTCACGGTAGTGAGCCGGAGTCGATTCCCGAGTCAATGCTACGCCTGTCCGTGGGTATTGAGAACGTTGATGACCTGTACAACGACCTGGTCGAGGCGTTTAAGGCCGTCCGCTAAGGAACCGTTCGCCCCGACATTGTGTGAAGGCACCGGGTGTCCGGTTGCACGATGCCGATTGATTGGAGGAATGCGATGTCTCCCATTGTTTTGGTCTTCTACGTGACCACGATTGTTGACGTTCTACTGTCCGGTGCCGGTGCCTTAATCGGCGTGCTGGCACTAATTCGCGCGTGGTCCGCTCCGGCGAATGCCTACGACTTTGCCGGGAAACGCCCGAAGAACACCTGGCTGGCTCTGACCGGTGCCGCTGCCGCTGTGTCTGTTTTTAGTGTTTTTGCTGCGGTCACAGGTATGGGCAATCAGGTGCTCCTGCTACAACTGGCGGCCGCAGTGATTAGTAGCGTGTTCCTGATCAGCGTGTGGCCTGCCGTGGGAGGTCGTCGTTTCTAGCTTTCGTTCCCTTCTCAGTCACCTGCCCGCGGTGGCTACGCTCTAAACATGAGAGTGAGCCCTGCATTCGGTATCAGGAGTGTGCTTTTGGTACCGAATGCGGGGCTTTTGCACTCCATCGGCGCGGATAAACGGATAAACTGCGCGGAGACGGTGGCGGGTTCAAACGAGAGCCCATCTTCAGATGGTACAGACCTTTAGAGATTTTTGGGATAAAGCCCATATTTCTAGCTACTGAAGCATGACAAACCGGCCGGTAAATGAAAAAATAGGGGTATGACTTACAAACTAGTACTCCTGCGCCACGGCCAGTCCGAGTGGAACGAGAAGAATCTGTTCACCGGCTGGGTGGATGTCAACCTGACCGATAAGGGCCGCGCTGAGGCTCAGCGCGGCGGCGAGTTGCTGGCAGAACGCAATATCCTGCCCGATGTTGTGCACACCTCCCTGCAGCGTCGCGCTATTAATACCGCTAACCTTGCACTGGATGCAGCAGATCGCCTGTGGATCCCCGTCAAGCGCTCCTGGCGTCTGAACGAGCGCCACTACGGCGCCCTGCAGGGCAAGAACAAGTCCGAAATTCGTGAGGAATACGGCGACGAGAAGTTCATGACCTGGCGTCGTTCCTACGACGTTCCGCCGCCCCCGCTGGACGATAACGACCCCTACTCGCAGGCCAACGACCCCCGCTATGCTGACGTTGAGAACGCACCCCGTACCGAGTGCCTCAAGGACGTTCTGGGTCGTATGCTCCCTTACTGGGAGTCGGACATTAAGCCCGACCTGGCAGCAGGTAAGACCGTTCTGGTCGCAGCACACGGTAACTCCCTGCGCTCGCTGGTGAAGCACCTCGAGGGTATCTCCGACGAGGACATCGCTGGCCTGAACATCCCGACCGGTATTCCGCTGTACTACGAGCTGGACGAGAATTTCACTCCCGTGAAGCCCGGTGAATACCTCGACCCCGAGGCCGCTAAGGACGCTATCGCAGCCGTGGCAAACCAGGGTAAGTAATACCTTTTACCCGGGGCTAACCCCGCATATTTTGAGCCGCTCACCGTTTTTCGGTGGGCGGCTCAATGCGTGCGGTCATCGTACGGCCGGTAGCCGTTCAATATACTTGAGGGGTACACCGCACATAGGAGGAGCAACGTATGGATGCTGGTCTTATCGCCTTCATCGCGGGCATCATCGGCCTACTAGTTGGTGTCCTGAGTATGAACGCTGTCTCCCGTGGCGAACGTGAACGAGAACGAAGCCTTGTATCAGCACCGGCCCTGCGCGATGGTGCGGCGCAGGTTCTCGCGGTGATTGGCCGCGCCTACCTGGTGATTGACGAAGTGGGTGGTGTGGTACAGGCCTCCCCGGGGGCCTATGCGATGGGTCTGGTGCGTGGGCATACGGTAGCTTCAGCCGAGCTGGAGGGTATGATTCGCACGGTGCGTCACCGCGGTATTTTTGCTGAGCGTAGCTTTGAGATTGACCGTGGTGAGGGTGAGGTACTGGTGCTGGACGTGCGCGTGGCCTCTCTAGGTCATGAGTATATCCTGGTGCTTGCCGATGACCGCACCGAAATTTCCCGGGTACAACGCATGCGTAACGACTTCGTAGCGAATGTATCACACGAATTAAAAACGCCCGTGGGTGCGGTGGGCCTGCTGGCCGAGGCCATTGAACAGGCTAGTGACGATCCCGAAGCGATTGAGTACTTTGTGGGGCGGCTACATAAGGAAACCAGCCGGCTGTCTGCACTGGTTCGTGACATTATTGAGCTCTCCCGTCTGCAATCGACCGATGTGATCGCCCGCGGCGGACCGGTTTCCATTCCGACCCTGGTGGCGGAGGCCGTGGATCGCTCCCACCTGGCGGCTGAGGAGAAGGACATCCAGATTTCTAGTCGGATGGAGGACCGTAGCGAGGTATACGGAGATGCTGAATTGCTGGGTATTGCGGTGCAGAACCTAGTGGAGAATGCGGTTCGCTATTCGCCTGAGCACACAAAGGTGGATATTCTGGTACACCGTGTGGCGGATCAGCTATTGGTAGAGGTTTCCGATCAGGGAGTGGGCATCCCTGAGGAAGAGCAGAAACGCATTTTTGAGCGGTTCTACCGCGTGGATCCGGCGCGTTCGCGCCAGACGGGTGGTACGGGGCTAGGTTTGAGTATTGTGAAGCACGTGATGACGCAGCACGGTGGTACAGTGACGGTGCGCTCAGTACCGCGGGAGGGTTCGACATTCACCCTGGCGTTGCCGCTCAACGAAGTGCCGCTTGCCGTGTAGTGTTAGCGGTGTAGGTATAACAGAAATCTAAGGATGGGTAGATGTCAAAAATTCTGATTGTTGAGGACGAAGAGGCCCTTTCGGACCCCCTGGCCTTTCTACTCGGGCGCGAGGGATTCCAAGCCGTGATCGTAGATAACGGCCTAGACGCCTTGCCAACCTTTGACCGTGAGGGTGCAGACCTGGTGCTACTGGATGTGATGCTCCCGGGTATGTCGGGTATGGAGGTGTGTCGTAAGCTCCGCGAGGTATCCTCGGTGCCGATTATTATGCTGACCGCCAAGGATTCCGAGCTGGATAAGGTGCTCGGTCTGGAACTGGGGGCAGACGACTATGTGACCAAGCCGTACTCGGCTCGTGAGCTAATTGCCCGTATTCGTGCGGTACTGCGCCGTCGCTCTGCTGAGACTGATTCCTCTACCGAGTCGGTGCTATTGGGCGGTCCGGTGCGTATGGATATTGACCGTCATGTGGTGACTGTGAACGGTGAAGAAGTACCCATGCCCTTGAAGGAATTCGAGCTACTGGAGATTCTGCTGCGTAATGTAGGTCGCGTGATGACCCGTGGTCAGCTGATTGAGCGTGTGTGGGGTGCGGATTATGTGGGTGATACAAAGACTCTGGACGTGCACATTAAGCGTCTGCGCTCAAAGATTGAGCCGGATTCCTCTGCACCGCAGTATGTGGTGACGGTGCGCGGCCTGGGCTATAAGTTTGAGGATTAGAACGGAAGATTATCGTGAGTTTTACGTCTGACGCTTCCTCAACCGAAATCCCGAAGGCTAACCCCGCGAATACCGCCGTGATTGTGCTGGCGGCTGGGTCAGGTACCCGCCTGGGGGAACCTATCCCGAAGGCTGCGGTTCGTGTGCAGGGACGCACTCTTCTTGACCATGCCCTGCAGGGCGCCCTCGAATCGGGCATTGCCAGGCATATCGTGGTGACAGTGCCCGCTGAGTGCGAGAGTAGTTGCCCTGAGCTTTTGGAGGATGCGCGTTGCACGAACGCTCTGGTGACGATTGGTGGGGATACCCGTACCGCTTCGGTGGTTGCGGCCCTCGATACCCTCTGCGAGGCGAAGATTGCGGTGGATTACGTGCTCATTCATGATTGTGCCCGCGCTTTTACCCCGGCCGAGGTGTACCACCGCGTATTGGAAGGACTGGGAACCGTTGTGGATGGCGCTCCGGTGCACGCTGTTATTCCGGTGCTACCGGTAGTTGACACCATTAAGACGGTGGATGCTTCCGCCGTGGTGACGGGAACCCCAGCACGATCCGTGATGCGTGCCGTGCAGACCCCGCAGGGCTTTGAAGTAGCCGCGTTATTGGCCGCGCACGAACGGAGCCGCTCTCTGCCGCCTGAGGAAGCGGAACTGCTGACTGATGACGCGATGGCAATGGAGGCGGCGGGCGAGCCGGTGCTAACGGTTCCCGGGCACGCGGATGCGTTCAAGGTGACGACACCAATGGATCTGCGGATTGCCCGAGCACTTTTCGGTAGCTCCCCTTCTTAGCCGCTCATCCCATCGGCTGTTTTTATATTAATTCCTGGATGCCGGTTCGGGTGTACCCGTTACGTGCGCTCACCGGTATATACAACCACTGTGAAGGATTCACGATGACTGTTATTCCGCGCGTCGGTACCGGCGTTGACGTTCACGCATTTGGCTTGGAAGGTACACCCTTACACATTGCCGGTCTGCACTGGCCGGGAGAGCGGGGATTGAGCGGCCACTCCGACGGTGACGTGGTGGCACACGCCGCCGCAGATGCCTTGTTTGCCGCATCCGGCACGGGGGATTTGGGATCAAACTTTGGTGTGGATCGCCCGGACATGAAGGGCGCCTCGGGTGTGCGTATCCTTTCTGAAGCCGCCGCAATTGTGCGCGCCGCCGGTTTTGAGGTGGGTAATGTGAGCGTGCAGCTCATTGGCAACCGTCCGAAGTTCTCCCCGCGTCGCGAGGAGGCGAATCGTGTGTTGACTAAGGCCGTTGGTGCACCGGTGACGGTGATTGCCACGACGACCGACGGGCTAGGCTTAACCGGCCGCGGCGAGGGCGTGGCGGCGATCGCTACGGCCCTGGTATACGAGCGTCGCTAGCTATTTCGCTGTACCCTCCCGTACCAACTTTGCCCCTTTCAATTCCGCCGTATGCCGAGCCCGTGGATAATGCGAGCCCGTAGAATGAGAGTGTGACTATGCGTTTTTATGATTCAGCTTCCGCGAGTATTCGCGAGTTTGTGCCCGTTGTGCCCGGTGAGGCTCGTATCTACTATTGTGGCGCCACGGTTCAGGGCGAGCCGCATCTGGGCCATATCCGTTCGGCGTTGGTCTTTGACCAGTTGAGCCGCTGGATGCGCTACCGCGGCCTGAAGGTGACGACGGTCCGCAACGTTACCGATATTGATGACAAAATTCTGGCCAAGTCCGCCGATTCGATGCAGCCGGGTTTTGAGGGAGATTACCCGAATGAGCAGTGGTGGGCGCTTGCCTACCGTTTTGAGAAGGTGTTTGCGCGGGCTTATGCCGCTCTGGGTATTGATCCGCCGACTTATGAGCCGCGCGCAACCGGCCATATTCCGGAGATGTTTGATCTGATTGAACGTTTGATGGAGCGCGGTCACGCCTACCCGGCGCTGGATGATTCGGGGGATGTGTACTTTGATGTGCGTTCTTGGGAGAAATATGGTGCCCTGACCAATCAGAGCGTAGATGATATGCAGGATTCGGCGGATGCTAACCCACGCGGTAAGCGTGACCCTCGTGACTTTGCGCTGTGGAAAGGTTATAAGGAGGGCGAGCCGCTGACCGCCTCCTGGGAATCCCCGTGGGGTCGTGGCCGTCCGGGCTGGCATCTGGAGTGCTCGGCAATGGCCGGCAAGTACTTGGGTTCCCGTTTCGATATTCACGGCGGTGGCCTGGATCTACGTTTCCCGCACCACGAGAATGAGCTGGCCCAATCAACGGCTGCCGGTGATGAGTTCGCGAATTTCTGGATGCACAACGGCATGGTCACCTACGAGGGTGAGAAGATGTCGAAGTCGATTGGTAACACGATTTCACCTGCGCAGATGCTTGAAATGGCGCGTCCGCTGGTGGTTCGCTATTACCTGGGTAGTGCCCACTACCGTTCGGTTTTGGATTACCGTCCGTCTTCCCTGCAGGAGGCTGCAACTGCGATTGAGCGCGTGGAGTCGTTCCTAGCCGCGACCCAGGATCTGCTGAAACCGGGTCGTGAGGTTCCCGAGACCTTTGCCGAGGCGATGGATGATGATGTGAATATTCCGCGCGCCCTGGCGGTTTTGCACGAGCAGACTCGCGCGGGTAACGCGGCCTTGGCCGCTGGCGAGGATGCCTCCGAGGTAGCGAATGCGGTGATGGCAATGGCTGAGGTGCTGGGTCTGGCGCAGCTGATGAGCTTTAGTGCTGAGGGCGCTTCGGATGCTGAGCATGAGGCTTTGGATTCTCTGATTCAGGCGGTGCTGGCTGAGCGCGCGGATGCACGCGCCCAGAAGGATTGGGCAAAGGCTGATGCGATGCGCGATCTGCTGACTTCTGCGGGCATACAGGTCAAGGACGGTGCGAACGGCTCGACCTGGAGCGTGGGTTAGACCCTCCTGTGAGGGTGATGTACCCCGCGTTTGTGCGCAAGGCTTAGGTCGCGCGGATTCTCTCGCGTAGACTCGTATTCAAAACTTTGATGAAGGAAGAGAAGAATGGCTAAGGCAGGTTCGCGCCCGGGCGCTACCAGCAAGAGGAAGGGTACTACCAAGGGTACCGGCGGTCACGGCCGTAAGGCCCTTGAGGGTAAGGGCCCGACCCCGAAGGCTGAGGATCGCGTCTACCACAAGGCGTATAAGATGAAGCGCGCAGCGGAGCGTCGTGCTGCGACCGGTACAAACCGTAAGTTCCAGACTCGTCTAGGTGGTAAGCGCGCCAGCGATGAGCTGGTGACCGGCCGTAATGCGGTGTTGGAGGCGCTACGCACCGAGATTCCCTCGAAGCACCTGTACATTATGAGCAGGGTTGAGGTGGATGATCGCGTGCGTGAGATTATGACGATTGCGAATAAGCGTAATATCCCGATGCTGGAGATTTCGCGTAGTGAGCTGGATCGTCTAACCGATGGTTCGGTGCACCAAGGCGTTGCGATGCAGATTCCGCCGTACAAGTACCCGGATGCGACCGATCTGGTGCTGGATACGATGGAGCGTTGGCACTCGGGTAAGCTATCGACTCCGCCGCTATTTGTTGCGCTGGACGGTATTACCGATCCGCGTAATCTGGGTGCAATTATTCGTAGTGTCTCCGCGTTTAGCGGTGACGGTGTGATTATTCCGGAGCGTCGTTCTGCTGCGGTGACTGCGGGTGCTTGGAAAACCAGCGCCGGTGCGGCTGCTCGTATCCCGGTGGCGATGGCTACGAACCTGACCCGCGTGATTCAGCAGGCGAAGGAGCAGGGTATTTTTGTCATTGGTCTGGACGGCGGCGGCGATATTGAGCTGCCGGCTCTGGAACTGGCGAATGAGCCGCTGTGCGTGGTGGTTGGTTCTGAAGGTAAAGGCCTGTCCCGTCTGGTGACCGAGAACTGTGATCAGATTGTATCGATTCCGATTGATTCGGCAATGGAGTCACTGAACGCTGCGATGGCTGTGGGCATCACCCTGTACGATGTCTCTCGTCGTCGTGCCACCGCCGAGTAGGCTGTAGTAGTTTAGTTAGATTGGGTAAGGAGGGCGTCCCTGTGGGGGACGCCCTCCTTAGTAGTATCTGCTGTTCTTTTTGAGGGGATTCTGAGGGTGGTGTCTGGGTGGTGTTGGGATTGGGCTACGGGGAATGAGGAATCGGAGGCAGCGGGATGATCGGTTTTGGAGGGAAGGAGATCTTGGGGCTTTGTGGATATTTGAAGGTTATTTTGGGTTTTTCAGGAGGTTTTCAAGATTTTTTGTAGCGGTTTCCCCACCCCTAAAACTCACTGACTAG
>CAUQVM010000031.1:0-15316 GCA_963521575.1 uncultured Rothia sp. | reverse complement strand
ACCTGGCAGTTTGCCGATGGAACGCTCCTGAAGGACCTGCCGTCCGGAGGTGACGCCGTAGCCGATTCTGCAGGTTCTGATTCTGCGCCCAACCCTGTAGCGGGTTCCGCGCCCGCCGGTGGTTACCGTAGCGCCCTCGACATTGCCACCATGCTCAACGGACCCGAGGGCAAGAAACCCACCCCCGAGCAGGTGCGCATGATTGAGGCCGGTCCCGCTCCAACCCTCGTCATTGCCGGTGCCGGTTCGGGTAAGACTGCAACCATGGTTGATCGTGTCATCTGGCTGGTCGATAACGGTTTTGTGTGCCCCGAAGAGGTTCTTGGCGTGACCTTTACCCGTAAGGCTGCGACCGAGCTACGCACCCGCATGCGCGCGGGACTGAATACACTGCGTCGTACCCGCCGCGTGGAACCGACCGAAGAGGAGTTGCGCAACGGTATTGCCGACCCGACCGTGCTCACCTACCATTCCTACGCGAATAACTTGGTTAAGGAGTACGGCCTGCGCCTGGGCGTGGAGCAGGATGCACAGATGCTGGGCGAGGCGCAGAAGTGGCAACTGGCCGCACAGATTGTGCAGTACTGGGAGGGGGAACTACCCCTCGATCAGGGGGGTGAGCCGCAGCCCGCAGCCACCATGATTAACCAGCTGCTACGGCTTTCGGACGAGTGTGCCGAGCATCTGCGTGAGCCGCAGGAGGTTATCGACTTCTGTACCGAACAGTTAGCAGCGTACGCAGCGGTACCCGAATCGCGTCGAGAGACAAAGACCGAAAAGGACATTCTGAAGGTACAGCGTCTGCTGCGTAATCGCCGGGTGTACGCGCGCATGGTGATGAGCTATACCCGCGTGAAGGCGCGCATGCAGGTGCTGGACTTCGGTGACCTCATGCGCCTGGCTGCGCGCATTGCCGAGGACGACCCGGCGATTCGCGAGGGAGAGCGCGCCCGCTTTAAAGTGGTTCTGCTGGACGAGTTCCAGGACACCTCGCACGCGCAGATGAGTCTGTTCTCCTCGATTTACGGGGCTGACGAGGCAAACGGTATCCCGGCCCACCCGGTGATGGCGGTGGGTGACCCGAAACAGTCAATTTACGGTTTCCGCGGCGCCTCGGACGGCCAAATGTTCAGCTTCTACCGGCATTTCCCTACCCCGCACGCTCAGCCACTTTTCCTCTCCATCGCGTGGCGTAACGATATTTCGGTGCTGAACGCAGCAAATCGGGTGGCTGAGCCGCTGAAGGATGTTCCCGAATGGGTGCGTGCCGCCGGAGGGGATATTACGGCCGCCCAGGTTCCCGATCTGCGGCCGCGCTGCTCCCTAAACGGTGAGCCCGGTTCGCCTGCCTTCGAGCAGGCCGCGGCGGGTATGGTGGGGCGCGTGGATCTGACCTACCATGACTCCAACCGCGAGGAGGCGGTAGCTATTGCCGAGCGTATTGCGGGAATGCGCGCGCAGGCCGTACGCGAGTATGAGCGCGCCTACGCGGCTCACCGTTCCGGTGACGGTTCGATTCGCCCGCATCTGAAGATGCCGGAGATCGCGGTTTTGGCCCGCGTGCACGGGCAGTTGGACCCCATCCGTGAGGAGTGCGAGCGCCTGGGTATTCCGGTACAGCAGGTGGGTCTGGGCGGTCTGCTCTCCCAACCGGAGGTGGTGGACCTGGTCTCTGCATTGCGCGTGCTGGCCGACCCGAACCGTTCAGATGCCTTGGCGCGCCTTCTGACGGGTGCCCGCTGGCGCCTGGGTGCGGCGGATATGCTGGCGCTGGGGGATTGGGCGCAATCGCTCGTGCGTGAGCGTGAGCGCACCCTCCGCGAACAGCTGGCGTTGCGGATTCTGGAGGAATCCGGGCAGAGCGGTGAGGGCACCCAGGTGGGTCCCGAGCACCTGCGTACGGCCGCCGAACGCCTTGACGAGGCGCTCAAGGGGGCGGTAGAAGATTCTTCGAGCTACGCCTCCCTCATTGAAGCGGTGGAGAATCTTCCGCAGGAGGGCCCCGACGGTGAGCCGCTGTACGGTGAACACTACCGTGGCCGCCGTTTCTCCCCGGCCGCCCTGGTGCGCCTGCGCGCCTTTGCCGAGCAGATGCGTGCCTTGCGTGCCGGCCTAAGCGATGACCTGGGAAGCTTGCTCTACGAGATTGAACGCACCATGCTACTGGATATTGAGCTGGCGGCGCGCCCGGGGAGCGATCCTCTGGTAGCTCGCGCAAATCTGGATGCTTTTCACGAGGTGGCGGCCGCCTACGGTGTATCGGCCCCGCGCATTAACGCAATGATCTATGCGGGTGCCGACGGCGTGAGCGCAGAGGAGGGGGAGCCCGGCGCCCGGCGCTTTCTGCTCTCTTCGGGAGGCGTGAGCTATGTAATGGGATTTTTGGCTTGGCTGGAACGCGCCGATGATGAGGAAAAGGGTCTGGCCCTGGGAGTTGTGGAACCCGATCCGAATGCCGTTCAGCTCATGACAATGCACGCCTCTAAAGGCCTGGAATGGGATCATGTGTTCCTACCCGGCCTGTGCGGTAGCAACAACGGTGCCAAGACCCCGAACCTGTGGCAACTGTCGGCCGAAGCAGCCCTGCCCTGGCCGCTACGCGGCGACTGCGAGTACCTTCCGTCCTTCCTGGAAACCCCGCAAGAGATTACCGACTTCGAGAAGGCCAAAGACCTGGAAGACTATCTGAAGGGCCATAAAGACGCCGCCGAAGAGCACGCTGGAATGGAGAACCGCCGCCTCATGTATGTGGCGATGACCCGTGCCCGTAACCTGCTGGCCATGAGCGCCTTCCGCTGGAAGAGTGCCGCCGCTGGCCCCCAGCCGGTGCAACCCTTCTGGGCGGAACTGCTGGGGATGCTCTTTGACACATTCCTGGACCCGGCCGCGCGTTCCACGCCCATCCCGGAGACGGTGAACACCCCCTGGGCTGTACCGCAGCTGACGGGTATGGGCCTGTCCTACACGGTACCGAACCCCGCCGATAAGCGTAAGAAGCTACACCTGAATCACGTGCGTCGCTGGGCCGAGCTCTTGGCCGAGATGAATTACCGCCTGAACGAGCCGGTAACCCTGGTACAGGGTACGAGATTGGACCCCTCAAACCTGCCTCCTGCCCCCGATGCTGCGGCACTGCAGGAGGAGCTAGCGCTTTACCCCGAGGACGCCGACGAGCTCACACCAGTACAAGCCGAGGCCCGCGCGAAGACTCTGGCCGCTTTCACCGATCGGGCTCACCGCTACGCCTGGGCGCTAGTGGAAATGCTGGCCCCCACCCTCGCCCGGGATTGGCAATTGGCTCCCACAGCCACCCGAATTCGCACGGTGGTGGACAACTGCAAGCGTTTAAACCTGCCGGTACCCGCATGGGCCGTCAGCGCCGCGGAGGAAGAGGCACGGCGCGAGGCTGAACCGCCTCGCCCCGGCTACTCGCCCACGGTCGCGGCCGCTCTGCCGATTGAGGTGCGCGGCCAATTTGCGGAGAAGAACTACGAGGATAGGAACCCAAACCTGGGCGCGGTTCTAACCGCCATGTGGCCCTTCGACCCGCTAGAGCGTCCTGTACTGTGGCGCTGGTACTCCGACGGTAGCTTGACCGCGGGTACGGAGGCGATGCTACGACACGGAAACCATGAGAACCTGGGCCGAGAGATGGCATTGAGTGCCTCAAGCCGCCGCGAAGCGGTGGAACACGCAGCGCAAGCTGTGGAAACAGCCGCGGTGGTTCTACCGGATGCCTCAGCTTCCAATACCGCGGGGGAAGATGTGGAGGTGGGCGCCGTATTCGAGCCCGCCGAGCCTGCGGCTGGATTGGAAGCGGTGCCCGAGGCACTACGCCAGCAGACGCAGGGCTGGAATCGTGAGGCTGATCTGCTCCTACGCCTAGCCGAGTACACCGAGCCGGTGCTTGCTGAAAAGCTACCGGGCCACCTATCGGCCTCCACGTTTATTCGTCTGAGTGAGGATCCGCGGGGCACGGTGCATCAGCTGGCGCGTCCGGTGCCGCAACCCCCCTCGTGGGCGGCAACGATTGGTACGGCTGTACACGCCCTTATTGAGGAGCACTTCGGTCTGGCGTCCAGCGCCGACCCTCTGGATGCCCCCGAAGCTGAGGACACTCTCGGCGTACCCTTGCCCGGGGTCTCTTCGGATCCCGGTCGCTCCGAGGCCGCCGCGAGAGAAGAATTCACCTTCGAGGAAGTGGAAGAAACCGAGAGCAGGCTGGATACCTCTGTGCGCTCGCTGTGGGACCGCTTTGCGGCCAGCGAGTGGGGATCCTCCAAGTGGCGCGAACGCATCTGGGCGGTGGAGTACCCGGTGGAAACGCACGTGGAGGGGGTAAGCCTGCGCGGCCGCATCGACGCCGTGTTTCGCTACGAGGATGCCGGTGGCGAACGCTGGGTTTTGGTGGATTGGAAGAGTGGCCGTCGCCCGAAGGCGTCCGAGATGCAGTCGCGGCGCTATCAGCTGGGGCTGTATCGCATCGCGTTCTCGCGCATTATGGGGGTGGATCCGGAGCGTATCAGCACCGTATTCGTGTACCTGGGCGGTAGGAGTGTTCAGCAGGTGTGGGACCGCGATATTCGTGGTGGTCTGCCTTCGGAGGCGCAGCTGGCGGCGGTGATTCGTCGCGCGCGCCGGATGGATTAGGAGCCGCGGGATGCACCGGATGCGGCAGAAAACCCGGGCTGGTTCGTGTGAACCGGCCCGGGTTTTCCTGTTAAACGCCGAAGACGCCTGACCTTCCCACTGCATTGGGTTGGTAGGCGTCCACAGCCGCTGAAGAACTATAGAGGTACTTCGTGCCCTCGTACGCTTCGGGGATGAACAGCACTCGACAACTGTCGCTTGCGCGACCTCACTCGCGTTATCGGTGCACCCGTGGGATTCGCGTACTTCTTTACTCTCAAACACAACCTCGAAAGTAGCTCTATAGATTTCTGCCATCGGTGATTGGTTGCGCGGTGCATGATTCCGGCTCGGGTCTGACATGACCGATCAGGGTCCCGTCCAATCGTTACCCTCATGTTTATCGCTGCTACGATATTTGCGCTGGTCAGTTCGCTATGAGGGCCTTGCTCACATCTCTTGGTGCGGCATATGAAAAGTATTCCAGGAGTTGGCGAAAAAGTCTACACGTAAAATAACTGCCCATAAATGCAGTGATTTGAGCGTAGTTCAAGGCCTACTTGAAGGCGTGTGGGGGGAATGATGAGAGTGTGGGTTTATGTGGGTTTAGAGGGGCTTGCAGGCGGAGAAAAGGTGTTTCTGACACTGTTCAATCACTTTCAAGTCTCAGCCTTAATCTCAGCCATTCATACACAAAAATGCAGAACCACCGCTCAAAATGTGTCGTAAAATACTCCGATTTAACACCCCAAAATGTCTTCAAAAAGCGTCCCACTAGTACAAATGAGGCCCCGGGGCGGTAAACCCGGGGGCCTCATCAGGAAAAATCAAACGCTCATAGTAGCGGTTCTAATTTTGCTTCGGGACGTTCATCGGGACCGCATCCCCCTGACCGAGCAACTCGCCCGAGGACCGCAAATCATCCTGAATGTCCAGGAGCATCTTCACCGCGCGAGTGGCACCGTCCATATCGTCAGTCTCAACCATGCGGGTGAGCCACTGCGCAATCGCAAACTCGGCATAGAAGTTTGCACGCTGAGTCAGGTATGCGTCCGGCAACTGTGGCATCTGCTGGCGGTATACCTCAATCGCCTCATCGGTGAAGGAGCTATCTTCGCAAGAATACAGCCACGCAAAATCCTGCGCGGGGTCACCCACATGCACATCGGACCAGCCGGTGACCTCCACAATGCGGGGGCCTGAATGGGTGACCTCAAGTACAAGGTTTTCAGCACTCATATTCCCGTGCACCACGCGTGGACGGAACTGCCACATGGGGCCGGGGGAGAGGACTGCACGCCAGTGAGCGATCAAATCATCGGGCACCTTTCTGGTTGCGGTAGCGCGCTCCAGCTCGGCAATCTTGCGGCGGCGAATCTGCTCCGAAGTATAGGAGGGCAGGTCATCCTCGTAAATAATGTCTTCGGGCATGACGTGCAGGGTCGCAATATCCTTGGCAATAACCGAAGCCAGGGACGGGCGGCCGCTCTCAACCTCGCGCCGACTCAGCGCGGCCAATTGATCCACACTGTAGACAACACCGGGAACATACTTATACACGAAGACGATGGTTCCCTCATAGGGCACAGTACCCGCAACCGTAGGTACGGCAAAGGGGAGACGGGCACGCAGGCTGGGGCTGAAAGACTGCAGGATGAGGTGCTCGGCCTCCAGCCGCATGCTGGCATCGGGGCGGCGCGGCGCGTGCACACGCCAGCGGCGACCCGCAGAGTCGGCAACGATAGCCGAGTCGAAGTCATCGCTGTCTTCGCGTGCGGATTCAGCACCTACGGGGTAGATGCCGGGTACACCGGCAGAGACAATGGCTGCAAGCTGAAGGGGAGATAAAGTCACGGCTTAAGGTTACCAAAACCAGTGGGCCCCACAGGGTAGTTGAGGGCACCTTTATGCGGTCGGGTGAAGAAAAAATATGTAGCGTAGAAAACAGCGGAACACACCGGATATTAATACAGCCACCACCACAGCTGAGTACGCCGCTGACCCGGGCATACAATGGAAGACCGGCCCCGATACGCCATCTATATTGCGCCCGCCAAGCAGAGGAGAACAATGACCGCAATACCCCCGCAGCCGCAACGAGCGCTCTCCGCTGACGATATCCTCGCCGGATTGGACCCCGACCAGCGTACTGTCGCCACCGAGCTGGACGGCCCCATGCGTGTGCTTGCCGGTGCCGGAACCGGCAAGACCCGTGCCATTACGCACCGCATCGCCTACGGCATTGCCATCGGCCGCTACCAGGGACCGCGAGTACTTGCCCTGACCTTCACCCTGCGCGCGGCTGAAGAGATGCGCACTCGCCTGCGCCAGCTCGGCGCGCACGGCGTGCAGGCGCGTACCTTCCACTCCGCGGCCCTGCGCCAGCTATCCTATTTTTGGCCCCAGGTTGTCGGTGGTACCTTCCCCTCCATTGTGCAGAATAAGGCCGCGCTCATTACTGAGGCCACAAACCGCCTGCGCATTAGCACGGACCGCTCCCTGTTGCGTGATTTGGCCTCTACTATCGAATGGGCGAAGGTCCAGCTACTCACCCCAGATACCCTGAGGCAGCGCCTGAGTGAGAAGCGGCTACCCGCCTCCATTACCCCGCAGAATATGCAACGTATCTTTCAGGCTTATGAAGACCTCAAGGATGAACGTAACTTCATCGATTTTGAGGATGTGCTACTGCTAACTATTGCCATGCTTGAAGAGGATGAGAAGCTCGCTGCCACCGTGCGTGAGCAATACCGCCACTTTGTGGTGGATGAGTATCAGGACGTTTCCCCGCTGCAGCAGCGTCTGCTGGATGTATGGCTGGGTGGACGCGAGGATATCTGCGTGGTGGGGGACGCCTCCCAGACGATTTACTCCTTTACCGGCGCAACGAGCCGTTATCTGCTTGAATTCCCGCGCCGCTACCGTGGTGCCCACACGGTTAAGCTGACCCGCGATTACCGATCCCACTCTCAGATTGTTGAGCTTGCGAACCGCCTGCTCGGAGCCCGTCGCCCGCATCCGGATTCCTCTCCGCATTCGTGGGCTCCGCCCCTGGAACTCATGTCCCAGTGCGGCCCCGGGGTGGAGGTGGAATGGTTTGGCTACGCCGATGACGAGCAAGAGGCCGCCGGCATTGCCGAGGATATCCGCGACCTCATCGATAAAGACGGCGTGGTTCCGAGCGAAATTGCGGTACTTTTCCGTACCAATGCGCAGTCCGCCGCCCTCGAGTCAGCCCTGGCCACCGCTCACATACCCTACCAGTTACGCGGTGCGGAACGTTTCTTTGAACGCCCTGAAGTCAAGCAGGCTATGCTCGCCCTGCGCGGTTCGGCCAAGTCAACAGGCGGTACTGAAGACGTCACCCGCTACACGCGCGATGTACTTGGCGGCCTCGGATACAAGGACGAAGGCCCGGTTTCCGGGGGCGCCACCCGGCAGAAATGGGAATCCCTCGCGGCACTTGTGCACATGGTCGACCGTATGGCGCAGAACCGTCAGAAGCAACTGGCTGAGTACCGAGCAAACCCGCGCCCAGGTGTGCCCGAACCGCTGAAGCTGACCATGCACGAGGTGGTTGCCACCCTCAACCAGCGCAGTGAACAAAATGACGCTCCGCAGGTCAATGGAGTGACCCTTGCCTCCTTACATGCGGCTAAGGGATTGGAGTGGGATGCCGTATTCCTGTGCGGCCTGAATGAAGGCCTCATGCCAATTACCTTCGCCACCACGCCCGACGAGATAGATGAGGAACGTCGCCTGCTGTACGTGGGCATTACGCGTGCCCGCAAGTACCTGTGGCTGACCTGGACCATGACCCGCACCGTGGGAGGCAGCGGCCAACGCAAACGTTCACGTTTCCTCGACGATATTGACCCGGCCAAGCGCCGCCGCCCGAGTTACGGTGCCACCCCGGAGAGGAACGGACTGGGTACTCTATCCCGATACCGCGAGAATAATAACCGCGAGAATATGCGGCCGAATAAGCGAATGAACAACCATTTGAAGGAGGCTGACCGTGGCTCAGCGTTTTAAACGAGAAATCCTGCCGGCTACGGCGGAGCGCCCCCAAATTGAGTTAGTCCGCTCAGCGCGCTGTACCCGCACCATTAGTATGCAGCGTGATGGCGAGGACGAATACGGAAACCCCGCCTACCGATTATTCATCCCGGCAGCCAGCACGAGTGAAGAAGTGGATGCGCACATTGCCCGCCTGCTACCGCGTATCCAGCGGAAGGTAACGCGTCGTGAGCGGGCCGCGCAGCTAACGGTAACCGACGATTACCTTAACGGGAGAGCGCAGTATTTGGCCTCCGCCTACTTGCCGGAGCTGGTGTCCTCGGGCAGGCTGGAGAAGCTGTCGATTCGCTGGGTGACGAACCAGCGGCAGCGGTGGGGGTCTGCAACCTATGCGAACGTTCAGATTCGTATTTCCTCCATGCTGCAGGTGGTACCCGAGTACGTGCTGGATTCGGTGGTGCACCACGAGCTCTGCCATCTACTGCAACCAGACCATTCGGAGGCCTTCCGCTCCTTGGAGAGGTGTTACCCGCACCTTTTACGGGCCCGTGCCTACCTGGAGGGGTACGCACTGGGTCGCTAGCAGGCTGAGGCCGAACAGAAAAAGCCCGTGCAGAAGACAGGTGAGCAGAACGCACCTGAGGTGGGCGGTACCGGGCTCGACTTCTCCGAGCCGTGCGGCACCGACTAGCTACCGGGGGGGGGTCGCCGTAGTTGCGGCGTAGTTTGGATTCAGCCCGCTCGCGCGAGCTCCTTAACGACAAAACCTCGCGCGAACCACTATTAATATGGTTGGCGCGAGGTTTTTGCGTGCTCTCCCGAGCGTTACTTCTCCTCGGGGGCGTCGCCGAAGCCGCCGTCCAGTAGCTTCTGCAACTCGGATTCGAAGTCCACGTCATCCAGGCTGATTTCATTCATGCGCGCGTCGTAGGCGGCAAAATCTTCCAGCTCATCCGGAGTGGGCAGGGTTTCGGGGGTATCCCAGAGGCCGTCGCGTGCCTCGAAGCCGTGGGAGCTTTCGTACCAGCGCCAGAATTGCTGGGCTTCGCGTACCAGACGCGGACGAATCTCCAGGCCGACGAGGGTTTCAAAAACCTGCTCGCTGGGTCCGCCGTCAATGCGGCGGCGCGCCATAATTTCGGTCAGCTGCGGGGCCTTAGGTAGGTTGCGGGTGGCGTCCTCGGTCACGACGGAAACCCAGCCCTCGATGAGTGCGAGTAGGCCCTCGATACGCTGAACTGCCAGCTCCTGATCCTCGGTGCGCTGGGGGCTGAACATGCCGCCCTCAAAGGCCTCCTGCACGGCTTCGGGATTACTCACATCAATCTGGCCGGCGGCATCCTGCATGCGGTTCATGTCCACGCGAATACCGCGGGCGTAGCGGGCAACGAGCTGCACGAGGTCTTCACGCAGCCACGGATTAGCCTTGTGCAGGCGGATGAGTGCGGCCTCACGCACGGCCAGGTAGAGTAATACCTCCTGCGGGGGCACCTCAATATTTTCGGCGAGTTGCTGGTAACCATTGGGGAGTAGAGCGCTGGAACCGGGGGTGAGGGGAAACCCAACATCGGTGGAGGAGTACACCTCGCCGGCAAGCTGGGCGAGAGCCTGAGCCATCTGCGCGCCAAAGATCATGGAACCAATATTGTTGAGGAATCCGCTATTGAGGATCTGCGAAATTTCTGCGGGGATTCCATCGGTGGCACCGGGCATCACCATAGACTGGGTAACCTCGGCGGCAACGGGTTCGACCATTTCACGCCAGCAATCAAAAGAGTGCTCAACCCATTCAGCCTTGGACCAGGCCTGCACGGGCAGGTTATGGCGTTCGATGGCGGTAACTGCATCTAGCCAAAGATCCGCCAGATGAGCGGCATCTTCCACGGCACGCTTGAGGTTATCGGGTACAGAAGGATCCTTCCCCTTAGCGGCAAGCATCTGCCGAGTCTGATTCTTTACGTTATTCCAGTTAATACCGCTGGGGCTGTCACTATCCGCAGCGCCGGAGAACATCGCTTGCACCTGTGAGAACATGGCTTGCATAATGGAGGGGTCAAAGCTGACGCCCATATTCTTCAGGTCTTCGGGATCAATATTAATATCGAAGGGGTTCTGCCCACCTTCACCAAAGAGAGCCCCAAAGGGGTTCTGCGCGTTGGCGGCCGAGGCGTTAGAGGCATCCTTGCCACCCTTCCCGGTGCGTCCACCGGCTCCGGCTGAAGGGTCAAAGCCCTGCTCCTGCATTTTTTTGATGAATTCTTCGAGAGGGTCGCGTTCGTTGGAGGCGCCGCCGCTAGTGTTCTCAGACATGTGAAGCCTTTCATGATCCGGGGTGGGCATAGATGGCCCGCTCGATCTCCAGCCTAACGATTTTTGCTGAGAATTTCCCCCCTTTGAGCCATTGAGTACGTTTAATCAGCTCTGGGCTCACAAGCTTGTTACGGGGCTGTCAAGACCTCAAGGAGATGGCGGGGAGCGGTGGGTGCTGAGCGGGGTCATTTCGGGTACTGTAGGAACCATGACTAAGCCCACCACCGTATCCGAACCTGAGAAGAATGATGATGTCCACTCCGTGCAGGGTGAGCCCTCTCCCTCGCCTCGAAACACTGTGCGTTCCCGCTGGTTTGAGCGTCTTAACCTGCGGTCTGTGAGCGCCATAGCGACTTGTACGCTGCTGACCGGAGCGTTTATTCTGCCCAGCTCGTACGTGAAGGAGGGTCCCGGTCCGCTCTTTGACGTACTGGGGACCTACCAGGATAAGGATATTATTGAGATTTCAGATGCCCCGAGCTATAAGACATTCGGCAAAATGAATATGACCACGGTGTCGGTATCGGGCGGACCCTACACTGAATTGTCCGGGGCAGAGGTTTTCTACGGATGGCTGGCCTTTGACGGTAACCGCAACCTGGTGGTGCCCACGGACGCCCTGTACCCGCATGTAAGCCACGATGAGGCAACCGCAGCCACGGGAGCACAGATGGCCGATTCGCAAACCCAGGCGAAGGTTGCGGCGATGCGACACCTGAAGATGCCGGTAACGGAGACCGTCTCGGTCCTCTCGGTGGTGGAAGGTACCCCGGCGGTGGGCGTGCTGGAGGCGGGTGACCGCATCCTGACAGTGGGTGATCAGCAGATCTCAACGCTAACGGAGGTGCCGAAGGCCGTGAACGCGTTGAACGGTTCGCCGGTGCAGGTGACGGTGGATCGTCAGGGAAAGAAGCAGACCGTGACCTTGACCCCGGTGCGGTCAAGCGATGATAGTCGCTGGGTGCTGGGTATCGGTCTGAAGCAGGATTACGTACTGCCGGCGCAGGTTCAGTACAACCTGGATGGTGTGGGTGGCCCGAGCGCGGGCATGATGCTAGCGCTGGGCACGGTGGATAAGCTGAGCGAGGGTACCCTGCTGGCGGATGAGGATGCCGGGGGAGACCCGTACCGCAGCTACATTTCGGGAACCGGCACGATTGATGCGAACGGTAAGGTCGGTGCGATTGGCGGCATTAAGTACAAGATTTTGGCGACCGGTCGCTACGGTGCCCGCTACTTCCTGGCTCCGCGTGAGAATTGCGATTCGATTATGAAGATGGAGGCGCAGGACCCGTCACTTTTCAACTACTATCACGCGGGTCAGGTGAAGGGTGAAATGGTGGTAGTACCGGTTTCAACTCTGGATGAGGCGATTCAGACGGTAAGTGCGATTAAGTCCGGCGCCTCGGATGATTCGCTACCGCGTTGCGGTTCCTAAGAATGTGCCTAGGCGGGTGTCATTCTCATATCGACTATTTGTGCGGCTATTTGCTACTGAGGGTAGGGCCCCGGTTTCCCGCTGAGGGGAGCCGGGGCCCTACCCTATGCGTGGCGCGCTTCCTCGGCCGGTGTGAGGGACGGGGGGAGTACCGTCTGATGAGCAGGAGTGATGGTTTGGTTGGGGACACTGGATTCAGGACTATCCCAAGAGCGGACATGATCTAACGGTTCTCGGAGCTGACCTCTGAGATACTTAAAAGCAAGAACGTAAATAAAACGATGATGAGTGAGGGATTATGTCTAGGTCGACCAATAAGAGCCCACACGCATCGCAGGGGACGAAGCCAATGAAGCATCGTAGCCCCCTGCTGGTGACGGTTGTTGTTGTCGCGGTACTGATTGCCGCCTTTGTGGGGTTCTCCCAGGTGTATACGGATTGGCTGTGGTTTGATCAGCTGGGGTATAGTACCGTTTTCACCATACAGATTGCGCTGAAGGCTACGGTGTTTGTGGTGGCTGCCCTGGTGGTGGCCCTACCGCTGTGGGCATCCATGCGGTATGCCGTGCGCCATGCTGACGTACTTCCGGGAACCAGGGAACAAAACGCGAAGGATGAGGCTGGCCCGAATCAGAGCGTCCCGAAGAGCGCTTCGGATACGGCCGAGCAGATGTTGCGCGATATGCTGGGCCAGGAACGTGCGCAGGAAAGTATGCGCCGCTATCACCAGAGCGTGGAGAAGGCTCGCAAGGTTCTGCTCATCGTGGTGCCCCTTCTGATGGGTCTATTTATTGCCTCGGCGACCATGACGCAGTGGAACACGGTAGCCCTGTTCCTAAACCAGCAATCCTTCGGCAAGACGGACCCGGAGTTTGGCCTGGACTACGGCTTTTTCCTATTTGTCCTGCCGTTCTTCCGCATGCTGGTGACCCTGATAACCTCGGCCGTAGTGCTTTCTGCCTTGGCCGGCCTGTTTATGCACTACTTCTACGGCGGCATTAAGGTGCAGCCCGGCGGCGTGAGCACTACTCACGCCTTCCGACGCCACGCGGCTATTGTGGGTTTGGTATTTGTGCTGACCCGTGCGGCGAGCTTCTGGCTGGATCGTTACTCTGCAGCTCAGCAGCAGGCGGGTCGCTGGGCCGGTGCCATGTACATGGACGTCAACTCCGCTATCCCGGTTAACGCCATTTTGGCGATTTCTGCGTTGCTGGTGGCGCTAATGTTTATTGGGGCTGCGGTAAAGAATCAGTGGCGTTTGCCGCTCATTAGCACCGCGATGCTGGTGATTGTGTCGCTGGTGGCCGGTGGCCTGTACCCGTGGTTCGTGCAGCGATTCCAGGTGGTACCGAATGAGCAGGGTGCGCAGTCACAGTATATTCAGCGTAATATTGATGCAACCCGTTTCGCATACGGCCTAGATAAGATTAAGAGCACCCCGTATGACGCAACGATTGATACTCGCGCTGGCGCCTTGAGCTCTTCGAGCGCAACGATTGCAAATATCCGTCTATTGGACCCGAATGTGGTGTCCTCTGCGTTTGCTCAGATGCAGCAGTTCCGCCCGTACTACCGCTTTGATTTGCAGCTCTCGGTAGACCGCTACACGGTGGGTAATACTACTCAGGACACCGTGCTGGCAGCGCGCGAACTGAATCCCTCTCAGACGAGTGGGGATTCATGGTATAACCGCCATGTGGTCTACACGCACGGTTACGGCGTGATTGCCGCCTACGGTAATCAGGTAGATTCGGCGGGTAATCCGAAGTTCCTGCAGTCCGGTATTAAGGCAACGGGTACTTTGGGTGAGAACTATGAGCCGCGCATTTACTTTGGCTTGAGCTCACCGCAGTACTCGATTGTCGGCGGTCAGGGTGACACTCTGGAGCTGGACCGTCCGCTCTCGGCCGAGGAAACCAATGCCTCGGATGCAAAGTACACTTTTGCCGGCTACGGTGGTCCGCGCGTTGATTCGATGCTGGCCCGTATCTCGTATGCGATTAAGTTCCAGTCCTCCGATATTCTTCTCTCGGACGCGGTGCGTGATGGTTCGCAGATTCTGTACGAACGTAATCCGCTCGACCGTGTACGCAAGGTAGCTCCGTACCTGACCGTAGATTCTAAGCCCTACCCTGCGATTGTGAATAACCGTGTGCTGTGGATTGTGGATGCCTACACCACGAGTGATCAGTTCCCCTACGCGCAGGGTAGCTCGCAGGATGCGGCCTCTGCGGCGGGTGCGCAGCGGTCGAACTCGGTGAACTATATTCGTAACTCGGTGAAAGCTACCGTGGATGCTTACGACGGCTCGGTGACCCTGTACGCCTGGGATGAGGAAGACCCGATTCTGAAGGCATGGCAGAGTGTCTTCCCGGGTACGGTTAAGAGCTACCGCGAGATGAACGCCTCGCTTATGAGCCACGTGCGCTACCCGACCGATATGTTTAATATCCAGCGCACCATGCTGAACAAGTACCACGTAACGAACGCTCACAGCTTCTACGCCGGTGACGATGTGTGGTCGATTCCGAATGATCCGACTAACGATCGTAACCAGCCGATTTCTCCGTACTACCTGTCTCTGCAGATGCCGGGTGAGTCGCGTGCTCACTTCTCGCTGACGACTACGTTTATTCCGCAGCAGAGCGATTCGAACTCTCGTAACGTGATGTACGGCTTCTTGGCCGCTAATGGTGACGCTGGTACGGGCAAGGATGGCGAGCGTAGTGCCGACTACGGCAAGTTGCGCTTGCTGGAGCTACCTCGATCCTCGGTGGTTCCTGGCCCGGGGCAGGCTCAGAATATCTTCAATTCTGACGCCGAGGTCTCGAACCAGCTAAACCTGCTGCGCCGCGGATCCTCCGAGGTGATTAATGGCAATATGCTGACTCTGCCGGTGGGTGGCGGTATGCTGTACGT
>CAUQVM010000030.1:0-15341 GCA_963521575.1 uncultured Rothia sp. | reverse complement strand
ACGTGGGAGACGTACTCGTGGCTGGTGCCGTGGAAGCCGTAGCGGCGGATGCTGTACTTATCAGCCAGGTCGTAGGGGATTGCGTAGCGCCATGCTTCTTCGGGCATGGTTGCGTGGAACGCGGTATCGAAGATTGCGACCTGCGGCAGGGAGGGCCACTTGTGCATTGCTGCGCGCATACCCTGAACGTGTGCGGGGTTGTGCAGCGGTGCCAGCGGGGAGAGGTCGTCGATCTGCTGGACAACTTCCTCGGTGAGGAGGGTGGGGTGGGTGAACTTCTCCGCACCCTGCACCACGCGGTGGCCGACGGCCTGCAGTTCGCGACCGTGCAGAACGGGCTCGAGCTTCTCGGACATAATGTCGAAGGCAACCTCGTGGTTGGGCACGTCGGTACCAATGTTCTCGACAAGGCCGGAGATCAGCATCTGCTCTGCCTCGGGGAGGGAGGTGTCACGCACCTGGTACTTCAGGGAGGAAGAACCAGCGTTCACAACGAGAATAAGCATAAAAGTATCTCTTTCGTAGTTTTCTTTTCCGCTCCATTCTCGCACTTTTCCAGCCCGCGTGCGAGGTAGCCCCGGCAATATCTTATTCCGCACTTTTAGGGGGTCAGGCACGGGGGAGGCACTGCGCCCTCTTCATTCACTCCACGCCCTACGAGTAAAACTAAGATTAAGACCTAACGCGGCACCGTTACTAGGCCGAATAGCTCGTACAGCTCCTCAGGATGCACCGCGTAGTATCCGCGGTCCGGACCACTAAACATAGAGCACTGATTCCAACCGCGGCGGCCAGCGCGCATAATCAAAGCGAAAACCGCTCAGCAGCGCCACGTGATCCATAAAAATACGGGAGGTACGCCCATTACCCTCTCGAAACGGATAGGCCTGGTTGAGGTGCGCGAAGACGGCGGCCACCGCCTCCACAAATTCCCGGTGATTCAGGCTCTCCCAGACGGTGGAGCGCACCGTCTCAAAAGCGTCCTCCAGGTACCGGTCAATACCGAGAGCCCCTCCTGCAACATTCGCGAAGCCGCTCGGCCCTTTAGCCATATTCACGGTGCGCCACTCCCCCGCCCAGTCATACACGCCCTGAAAAAGGTAGCGGTGAATGGCGTTGAGGTGCTCCACGTCGAAGGTGTGCGGGAGGAGCTCGGGATTCTTGGCGAGCTCGTAGCCCCGTCGGGTAATAACGCGGTGCTCATAGAGCGAAAGCGCCGCGGGATCCTTGATGCCCGGGATGTTCCGCATGACGTGCTGATAGGGTTCGGAGTAGAAGTACGCCGCCCAGTTCTGCTGCTGGCTCATGGTTATTCACCCGCCTCCACACCCTGCGGGCTGAGGCCCCGACCGGTCAGGGTTCGGTAGGCGAGCGCCTGTTCCAGCGCCTTTCGATCGTATTCCTCCGCGGTGATTCGCCCGAGCGCGTAGTCGATGAGTAGCGCAGCGTCGTCACGGGTGGGGTTATCCCCCTCAAGCCAGGAGGAAGCGAAGGAGTGCATTACATTGCGGCGCTGCTCTTCGGTAAGCATTTCAAAGAGGTCGGGGTATTGGTGGTGGAGGTCAAAATACTCTGACACTGTAATTTTCCTTTCTCAGTCCTCGTGACTCGGCCTCAGAGGATACCAAGGAGGTTAGGATCGTATGAGGTTCAGGCCGTACCGAGGCTCGTCGAGCAGCACCTGCGAGCCGTCACGCCAGTACACGGTCTCGTACCCGTAGGTATTATCAAAAATGCGTAGGGTATCTACGGCATCGGCGAGTGCCCGCAGATTGGCGTGAGAGCTGACATAGCGGCGGCGGATATCCGCCTCCTCCACACCGTGACCGCCCTTAGCCACTCGAGCCGCGACGCGATCCACGGCAATATCCGCGCTCTTGAGGGTTACGTACAGCAGAGTGACCTCGTACCCCTGCGCGTGTGCGCGGTCTATGAGGTTACGGAAGGACTTAGCATTACCTGCCAAGGTGGTTTCTTGGTGAATGGATTCGCCGACTGCGAGTGCCCGGCGCAGATCCTGCACGGTGTCACGCATGGCTCGGGCCGCATGGGCTGGATTGTGCCAGTCGCCTCCTGTAGCGCGAAGTTTCTCGTCGGCATTGAGACGGCGGGTACCACCGAAAATTCCGGGGTTGACGCGGTAGAGAGTACTCTTGCCAGCACCGTTTACGCCACCAATAATGATGTACTGCGGTTTCATGATGCGCTACTCAAACCATGAAACGCTCATCAGCAAGAACCACACGCTGCTTCTGCTGCAGAGAATAATCCTGCAAAGCAAAGTAAAATCGCCGCTTCTCCTCGTCTTTTTCGGCGATAATCAGCGGGGTAAAAACTTCTGAGCTATTCTCAACGATGTACTCGTAAAACGCCTCCAGGTCGGGAACCCGTACGTTTTCTTCCACCTTTTTCTCCTTTCTGGAAGGGGTATTTGAGGTGGTGCGGCTAGAGGCGCTCCATCTTCGGAAGCGCCGAAAGGTGAGGGTCCGGCACTTTCCTCCAGGCCTTGCCTAACCTGTAGCCACTTCCTTCTTCTTCTCGCGGATGCGCCGTCCCCATTCGCCGAACTCGGGGCGCGACGTATAGTCGATGTTCCACGCCTCGACAGTTTCCGGCAACCAGATTTTCTTTTCACCATGCGAAAGGAAATCGGGATCGGGCAGCTCACCGCGACGTAGCAGACCGGCGGGGGTCATACCGAGAAAGCGCGCCATCTCTGAGATTCCAACAATCAGCATCTTAGTCATGGGGGGTTATCCTTCCTAAATATTTACGTCTTGGGCTCGCACCAGCCACAACACGCGGGAATAGATAATGCCCGGAGCGATGAGTAGCCCAAAGATGAGGTCTGAATTGGCTGCCTGCTTTGGACACAACACCGGTGCGCACGTCGTAGAGACGATGTGCAGGAGGATAACGTACGGGGCCTTCACGACGATTTCCATATCGTAGGCTACGGCTACGGCAGAGCACCCCACACCCACCACTGAAGCTTCAACCTTCAATACCACATTGAGATATATCTAATACTAACCCTAACCTATTCTGTGGAATGAGGCACCCCACGTAGTCACACCCCTCGCGGGGCACTACTCCTCTACTTTGCGTTCCTTCGCATCCGGTGTGCGCCATACTGTGCGGGGTAGCCAGGCTATC
Source organism: uncultured Rothia sp. (assembly GCA_963521575.1). Classification (GTDB taxonomy): domain Bacteria; phylum Actinomycetota; class Actinomycetes; order Actinomycetales; family Micrococcaceae; genus Rothia. The sequence goes on along the minus strand of CAUQVM010000030.1, from coordinate 12,185 downwards.
ACTAAGATATACCGTCACTCATCCTCGTCATCTTCAACCACAAGCAGATCCAGCAGGTCAGTACCTGCATCGGTGAGCGACCAGCGCACCGTACGGCCAGCCTTCACATCATCCACGAGGCCCAGGTTCTGCAATGATTTGAGCCTATCGCGCAAAGTCGGCGCTGTAATACCCAGCATCTCCTGCAACTCACTCGAAGTGGGTGCAACCGGTGCTTGGAAGATACTGGTTTGCCCCAGTATGTACAGAAGATCGAGTAGGTTACGCACCTTCTTTTGATTTTTCACCGATTCACCCTGCATCCATTCGTCATCTTGCCGTAGTGCCTCGATACGTTCATTAAGAGATACGAGCGTCTCGTAACGAGTAATCAGCTCATCCTCCAGGTATTTCTGAGCTTTCTCAATCATCTGCAGAAAAGCATGCAGAAAAACGGTAGCCTCACCATAGTTGAGGGGCTCCTCCACCTCCGAAAGAGCCTTGTAGTAATCATCCTTCCGGAGGTTAAGTGTGCTCGGCAGAGTAAGTGCCGTCAGGTGGCTTAGTACCTGTGCCATGTGAGAAGCAAGAAGATACCGACCAAATCGGCCGTTACGGTCGTAGAAGGGGTGCGTGTACTCAACCATAAAGTGCGCAATGATTGCCGAGAAAAGCGCTGGCACACCTGGGTCGAGGGCGTGATTGAGGGCCGCTTGAACATTGGCAGTGATAGCCTCCTCGCCCACCGGGGGCACATGCACAACTTTGGTACCACTAGTGATACGGACAGAACCGGTACGAAAAAGCGCTCCGTCTAGGCGATTTTCATCATCCAGATGCCCTTTAAGCAGGGTGTCATAAAGACTGCGTACTTCCTCGACCGTTGCAGGCGGTTGACGTTCTCCCAGCGTGTTCAATAGATTCATAAATTCCACGGCACGCTTAGCACGGGGATCTTCGCTATCGCCAGAAGTAAGCGCCTCAGAAATCAGCCGACGGGTTATATGCACGCCTTCGATACGATCAGTGGCTACGATACTACGCACTGCCAGGTCAGAGAGATAGCTTCTCATAGCAACGCCAGGCAAATGGGAACTCAGCTGCTCGATACGTCGTTCCCGCTTCATGATACTTTCGAAGGAATCAAGTGTAGCACGGTCCGCCAGATAGAACAGGGGGTACTCCCCCACCATGAACTCGTTGAGGAGATAGGTGGAGTGGCCGTTGCGGCGTGCCTGCAGTTCGGTCTGTGCGGCAGTCTTGTCCCGTTCATGAAAGATACGTTTGAGAGTTCGGTATTTGTGACCAGCAGCGCTCATTGACCCCTCCTTCACAATGAAAAAATCTATAGATTTTTTCATTATTCCCCTATTTTTCAGAGAATAGTGAAAAAATCCGCGATTTTTTTCATAATCCAGGCCACAATTGCGGTCGGCTGGGCGGTGGCTGCTGGGTGGTTCAGGCTGCGCTACTGCACCTCCGGGTGGACGGCCACCTCCACGGCGGAAGGTAACACACGCGCACTAATGCGACGAGCTGACGGTGCAGGGTCACCATCCACTTCCACGGGCTGCGCACCATCCGGGAACTCCAACACCACCTCACACCCCACCAAATGCCGAATCACCGGCAACTCAATGCGCGGTGACCCCAGAATCGTACGGCGTGTCACCTTTGCCAGCAATAGCCCCCACTCCACCAGCCCTCGCGGGGAAGCAACAATCAGCTCCAGGTTGCCGTCATTGACATCCGTCATATCGGCCAAGCGAATACCACCCTGCAGGCGGCCGCAATTCGCAATCAGCACCGACCTCATCGGCAGGGTACGGAACGGTGCACCATCCATACTCACACGCACCGGATGCGACCGGCCCAGCATATGCTTCATACCGGATTGCACGTACGCCACCCAACCGAACTTCGCCTTAATCTCCTCATTCGTATCATTCATGACGAGCGCGTCGAAGCCCGCACCACTCATGACAAAGAATGTGTGGGTGGTTTCTTCGCCGGGCAGACTTTCAGTCTTCATCTCAATCGCATCAACGCCCTGCCCGGCACCATCCAAAGCAATATCGAGGCATCCGGCGATATCACTCACCGGCAGATACAGGTTACGGGCCAGCAAGTTACCGGTACCCATCGGTAGAATACCCAGGCGCGGCTTCTGCCCCTCATAATGCGCCAACGCCGCCGCCACAGCGCGCACGGTACCGTCACCACCTGCGGCGATGATGAGATCTACTCCCTCGGCCATGAGCTCGCGGGCCGCCTGGCTACCCGGCTCGTCCACGCGGGTGGTGCGGACCAGCGCGGGCGGATACTTTCGCGCCACGAGGGTGCGTTCCAGTATGTCAATGGCTGCGGCAACACCGGGCTTACTCGGGTTGTACACCACACCCACTCGCTGACTGGGGCCGGGAGGTAGCTTAGGCAGAACACCGAAAGGCGCGCCAAGCTCAATGGCACGGCGGCGTGCATTCTTGCGGGCATTCGCGATGGAGGCGGTCAGTGCCGCAGCGGCGGATACACCCAGGATTTTACGGCTAAGAGACATGGTTCTATTTAATACGCCTAATACGTTGAGAAGCGACATGTTTGCCGAGGAGCCACCATAGGGTGGCTTTTTGACAAACATGTGGCTTCTCGGCGAACTTACCCCTTATTCAGCGGCTACTGCCGGAATGACCTCGGCGCCACCCATATAAGGACGGAGCGCCTCAGGAATACGAACCGAACCATCGGCCTGCTGGTGAGTCTCCAGGATGGCCACCAACCAGCGAGTCGTCGCCAAGGTACCGTTGAGGGTTGCCACGGCGCGGGTACGGCCCTTGCGCACATTACCTGCCTCATCCACGGTATCCGAGGTACGCTCGCGAATGTTCAAGCGGCGTGCCTGGTAGGTGGTGCAGTTCGAAGTGGAGGTCAGCTCACGGAAGGCGCCCTGGGTGGGGACCCACGCCTCGCAGTCAAACTTGCGGGCGGCGGAGGTACCCAGATCGCCAGCAGCGGTATCAATCACCCGGTAGGCCAGCCCGCACTTCTGCAGCATCTCCTCTTCGAGAGCGAGCAGTTGGACATGGATCTCTTCGGCCTGCTCGACAGGACAGTATACGAACATTTCTGCCTTGTTGAACTGGTGCACGCGAATAATACCGCGGGTGTCCTTACCGGCGGAACCAGCCTCGCGGCGGTAGCAGGAGGACCAGCCCAGGTACTTCTTGGGGCCCTTCTCAAAGTCAATGATTTCATCGGTGTGGTAGCCGGCAAGCGCCACCTCGGAGGTGCCAACCAGGTACAGGTCGTCACGCTCCAGACGGTAGATTTCGTCGTCGTGCTTAACGTTAAAGCCGGTGCCGTTCATGATTTCGGGACGCACCAGGATGGGGGTGGTCATCATGGTGAAGCCGTGCTGAGTGGCCAAATCGAGAGCCATCCACATGAGGGCCTGCTCCAGGCGTGCTACCTGGCCCTTGAGGAAGTAGAAGCGTGCGCCGGAAACCTTGGCGCCGCGAACCATATCAATGCCGTCAACAAGCTCACCGATTTCAAGGTGATCGCGAGGTTCAAATCCGTCAGCGGAGAAGTCGCGGGGGGTGCCAACTTCCTTAACGACCACGTAGTCGTCTTCGCCACCAACGGGTACGCCGTCAATGATGAGGTTTTCGATAGTGCTGAGCAACTCTTCGTACTCGGCGGTCTTCGCCTCGGAAGCGGCCTTCGCCTCATTGACGCGGGCGGCCAGTTCCTTAGCCTGGGCAACGAGAGCGGGCTTTTCTTCCTTGGGAGCCTTGGCAACCTTCTTGCCGAAGGCGTTCTGCTCGGCGCGCAGGGTCTCATACTCACCGATGAGGGTGCGGCGGGCGGCGTCTGCCTCAAGGATGCGGTCAACGTGGGTTTCGTCCTTGCCGCGGGCTCGCTGGGAGGCGCGGAATAGGTCGGGGTTTTCGCGGAGGAGGTTAATATCAATCACTGTTTAATGGTACCAATCTTAGGGATTTGGGAGTGAGTTAGCGCTTGTGGGTGGCCGGTAGGCTACGGGTCGGAGGCTTAGAAGCGGCGTGCACTTAGCCTATGCGACCAGGTTGTGCGGCCGGGCTAGTGCCGCTTGAGGTGTTCGGGGCGGCCGCCGGGGAAGAGCGATTCAACCCATTCGTGTGCGGCGTCGAAGGAGGCGTCCGAGTGGATACTATCGGTCACCGTATTCTCGTGGTCGGCGCGCGGGTAGGAGCCGAGGAACTTTAGGGTCGGGGAGACGCGGTGCAGGCCGCGCAGAGCATCGCGCATGCGTGCTTCGTAGATGTGTCCATCGGCGTCAATACTGAACGAGTAGGACCCCATACCCTCGCCGGTGGGGCGGGATTCAATACGGGAGAGGTTTACACCGCGTACCGAGAACTGTTCGAGCAGTTCGAGCAGGGCACCGGCACGGTTAGCGGGCAGCGGCACGGTGAGGGTGGTCTTATCGGCACCGGTCGGTTCGGGGCTCCCGGCGGTGTGGGAGAGCAACACGAAGCGGGTCACAGCGTTCTTATTGTCACCAATATTTTCCTGTAGCACGTGCAGCTCGGGGTGGGAGGCGAGCAGTGCCGGGGAACAGATGGCGGCATCGTAGGCGCAGCCTTCTTCGAGTAGACCCACGGCAGCCGCGGCGGTGGATGAGCCGGCGAGATAGGCAGCGTGCGGGGCGTTCTGTTGCGCCCAGCCGCGCACCTGAGCCCAGGCGTGCGAGTGGGTGGAAATGGTCTTAATATCGTCAATGGCAATCGGGCGGGCGGCTACAAGCACAAAGCGGATCGGTACGAGCACCTCGCGGATAATGCGCACGCCCTCGCTGGCTGCGATCGCGTCAAGGGTTGCGCTCACGCCGCCTTCCACGGAGTTTTCGATGGGCACCATGGCGGCGTCGACCTCACCTGCGGTCAGGCGGGCGAGCGCATCGGGCACGCTGGTGGCAGGGATACGCTCGGCGTCAGCTGCGCCGGGAACGCTCAGCAGGGCGGATTCTGTGAAGGTGCCGGATGGGCCCAGGTAGGTGTATCGCATGGTCACCATGGTATCGGGTTGGAGTCAGGGGTGGCGGGGTTTCGCCTGTACTGTATACATCTCGGAATAATTTCACTCATGGGTTAGTGACTTTAGCGGTAGGTTAGTGACTTTGGCGGTGGTTAAGACACCAGGCCAAAGACACTAACCCATGACTCAAAATTCAGCCCGGATCGCGCATCTGCTAACGGTTGACGAATTGGCACACGCGCACGGTATCCCAGTACTGTGCGGGCACTCCCCCACCCATGAGCTCACGGGCGATTGCGGCAGCCTGGACGGACCCGGATTCGGGTAGCGGTGCCTGCGAACCGGCAATAATGACATTACCGCGGCGGCGGCCCTTCAGCATGGCAGCATCGGCCACAATACACACGTACTCGAATACCTCCAGCAGGGTGGCGGCCTCGGCTCGGGCCCCGGTTAGCGCCGGCCCGTCGCCGCAGTTCAGGATATACAGCCCACCCGGCGCGAGGGACTCGGCGACGGTACGGGTAAACTCGACGGTGGTGAGCGCATCGGGTGTGGTGTCGCCGGCGAAGACATCGCGGATTAGCACGTCACGCGAGGCCGGAGCGAACGTGGAGGTGACGGCCCCCGCCTCCCCCACACGAATCTTCACGCGAGGTGCCTTGGGGATATCGAACCAGGCGCGCACATACTCCGCGAGCTTAGCGTCCAGCTCAACCACGGTATTACGGCTGGTGGGGTACAGGTCGGCGAAGTAGCGGGCCATAGAGCACGCGCCGCCGCCCAGGTGCGTAATACGTAGCTTAGCGGCGTCCAGATGCTCGGCCACATGGGAGGTGACGACCGCCGCAATCCAGCGCATGTATTCGAAGTCAAGCTGACGAGGTTCACCCACAATCACGTGGGAAGACTGCACGCCATTAATGAGTAGTAACCAGCTGTCAGCGTGGTAGCCATCAGGCACGAGCTCCGCCTCGCCCGTTGAGATAGGGTACACACCGGCCGCCGCACCCTGCACGAGGCTACTTTCTACCTCGTCGGTGCGCTTCTTCTGATTTTTCTGATTTTTTGGGGAGTTCTTGGATACCCTGCTCTTTTTCGCCATACCCTCTAGCCTAACCGACGGTCTCCGGGCACGGGCTACAGAGGGAAAGCAGGTGGGTAGGTGAGGGATTCGGACAGGGTCGTGCGCCGCGACAGGCTGACTACCCGGCCCGGGCACCACATTCTGCACGCCCCTAGCGTACTCGCACCCTCCCGGATTCTCCCCCATCGCAGGCCCACTAGACTGGAATCTATGGGATTTATATGTCAGGGCCGCTACGTGCTCACACCGATTGAAGCAACCGACGCCGAAAAATACGTCAACCTGCAGCTGGACTGCATGGAGCAAACCTACGATCCGCTCTACAACGCAACCCTTGGAGAAAGCTTCACGGCCCGACATCGTGCTAAATACGGCGACTACCTGGAGGATTTCCACCGGCATCTAGCCGCCCCGACCGTACGAGGCTTCTTCGCCTACGAAGTCCCCGGATGGACCCCGGAAAGTGGGCTCTCCTGCGCCGTGGGCACGCAGATCGACTGGGAGAAGCCGGTCGGCCTAGCACTGTCGCTGTGCGAATTCTCCGACTGGGAAATGGACCGTGCCGACTCCCTCCCCGCGCTACCCGCCGACACCCGCAAACTCACTCACCTATACACGCTCAACAGTACGCACGGCACGGGTCTGGGCCGTGCACTCTTCGGCTCCGTCATTTACCCTGATGAAAACACCTACCTGTGGGTTATGCAGGAAAATAAACAGGCGATCGGTTTTTACCGTCACCTGGGATTCGAACGCAACTCCATCGAGTTTGTTGCTCGCGGTATCTGGGCTCCCGGGCATAGTGTGCGGTATACGCGCATCCTGAACGCAGAGGCCTAAGCCGGACGGGTGTTACTCAGAGTAACCCGTATCTTGCCCCTGCCCGCCGCATGATACGCACTCGGGCCCCGTTAGGCGCCGTCCCGGCAACGTCATAAGATAGAAAGTGACCTAAGCTCGACGCACCCCGCGCGCAGGAGCATATACACCCCTGCGCAATTGCGGGACCCAGCGCCGAACTTCCCGCATAGAAGGAAAGTAAAACTATGACCACCGGTCTTTACCTCTCCGCTATGTCCCAGAACTCGGGCAAGTCCCTCGTCGCCCTGGGCCTAGCAGACTCTCTCATCAAGCGCGCAGACCGCGTCGGCTTCTTCCGCCCCGTTTTCAACGGCGCAACCATCGCTGACGACCCCATGGCACGCCTCATCCGTGAGCACTTCGGCCTCTCCGAGGAGCAGGTTGGCGGCGCAGTCTCAATGACCGACGCGCTCGCACTCATCGCCGAGGGCGATACCGAAGAAATCTCCGCACGTGCAGTCTCCGCCTACGAGAAGGTCGCCGCACACAGTGACGTTGTGATTGTTGACGGCGTCTACTTGACCGCCAACGCACTCGCTGCAGAGTTTGATCTGAACGTCCAGGTGGCACGTGACCTGGGTCTACCCGTTATCGCCATTGTCGGTGCACACGAAGCAACCGTTGAAGAAGCAGTTACCGCAGTTGACGTTGCGCGCACCGAGTTGCTTGCTTCCAAGGTAGACCTGCTCGCCGTCATTGTTGGCCGTGCAGAGCCCGAGCTGCGCGAAGAAATTGAGAAGTCCGTCAAGCGTGGCGAAGCAAACCTGCCCGTCTACGTACTGCCCGAAATTCCCAAGCTGACCGCTCCCACCGTTGGCGAGGTTGCTTCGGCCCTCAAGCTTGACACCGAAGATATTAAGGCAGAAGACCTCAGCCGCGATATCCACGGCATCAAGGTCGCAGCAATGAACGTCTCCAACTTCTTGAACCAGTTCGTTGACGGCGACTTCGTCATCGTTCCTGGCGATCGCGCAGACATCGTCGCAGCAACCCTCGCCTCCGCACTGGCACCGACCTTCCCGGCCCCCTCCGGTATGCTACTTACCGGCGGCCTGGACGCACTGCCCGGCAAGAACACCGCAGTCGGCTCGCTCATTGACAACGCGCCGTTCCCGGTGCTGTCCACCCCTAAGGACACCTTCAAGTCGGCACGCGCAGTATCCCGCGTACGCGGCACCCTCGAAAGCGGCCACCAGCGCAAGCTGGCAGCAGCAATGGGCGGCTGGGACGAGCACGTCAACCAGGACGAGCTGCTGGATCGCCTTGAGATTGAGCGCCCCGCCTCCATGACCCCGCTGCGCTTCCTGCACAACCTGATTGAGACCGCCCGCGCTAACCGCCGCTCCGTGGTTCTGCCCGAAGGCTACGACGTGCGTATCCTGCGTGCCGCCGAGATTATTGCTCGCCGCGACTTCTGCGATCTGATTCTGCTGGGCAACCCCGCCAAGATTGCCGAGATTTGCCAGGCTGAGGGTATTGAACTACCCGAGTCCGTGCGCATTATCGACATTGAGAACAACGAGTACTCCGAAGACTTCGCGGCAACCTACGCCGAGTTGCGCGCCCACAAGGGTATCACCATCGAGGCTGCCCGCGAGCGTATGACCGGCCCCTCGTACTTCGGCACCATGCTCGTGTACAAGGGCATCGCCGACGGTATGGTCTCCGGTGCTGTGAACACCACCGCGCACACCATCCGTCCCTCGCTCGAGTTCATTAAGACCCGCCCGGGTACCAAGATTGTTTCCTCCGTCTTCCTGATGCTCATGGAGGACCGCGTGCTGGTTTACGGTGACTGCGCCGTGAACCCGAACCCGAACGCAGAGCAGCTGGCCGATATCGCGAAGGCTTCCGCAGAGACTGCACGCCAGTTCGGCGTCACCCCGAAGGTTGCTATGCTGTCCTACTCGACCGGTACCTCCGGTGCCGGTGCGGACGTGGATGTGGTGCGCGAGGCCACCGAGATTGTGCGCGCTTCGAACCCCGACTTCGCGGTTGAGGGTCCGATCCAGTACGACGCCGCATCGAACATGTCGATTGCATCGACCAAGCTGCCCGGTAGCGAGGTTGCCGGTCAGGCCACCGTGTTCATCTTCCCCGATCTGAACACCGGTAACAACACCTACAAGGCTGTTCAGCAGTCTTCGGGCGCTCCCGCTGTGGGCCCGGTTCTGCAGGGTCTGCGTAAGCCCGTGAACGACCTGTCTCGCGGTACCACCGTTGAGGACATTATCAACACCGTTGCGATTACCGCTATTCAGGCTCAGAGCCTGTAAGGCTGGTTCTAGCAAGCGGATCTGACTGGTTACAAGCGCCGGTTTCATATTGCTCATTGAGGCCGCCCCGGCCGCCGTCACCCCGTATGGGTGCGGTGGACGGGGCGGTTTCTGTACTGACTTTTGGGCGCTGAGAAGCCACATATTTACCGAGAAGCCACCATATGGTGGCTTTTCAGCACACATGTGGCTTCTCGGAGAAGAGTAACTACAAAGATTTTTCGAGGCTAGTCCCCGGCTACGCCTTGCGGCGATCGAGGCGCACATAGTTAATCACGCCAAGAACAGCCAGGCCAACGGCAACCAAAACCGGGTCGAGGTCGGGCGGGAAGAGCCAGGTGAGGCCCGCCTCCACGGTGTAGACGATGAGGCGGCAGGCAAGATAGACGCACGCCGCTACGAAGAGCGCGTAGGCAACGATCATGCCGACCGGGCGGGTCTCGTAGCCTTCTCGCCGGGCACGGAGAGCCGCGCCCAGTGCGTTACCCAGATACAGGACGAGGGCACCGACGACGACCGCGGTGGCCAGGGTACCGTCGAGGAGCGTGTGCGGGGTCAGCCATGCGACGCCTGCCTCAGCGAAGAGGTTGAGGACGCGCACAGCAGCATAGGCGTAGCAGAAGATAACTGCCGCGCGGATGGTGAGGGGTAGTTTCGTCCAGGTGGCTTTCATTCGACCTCATTTACCTCGCGACGGAAGTAGTGAGCTTCCGTCTGATTATTGCCTCAAGAGTACCAAAATATGATGCATATTAACAGTATTTAGGCTAGTAAATATTATATATGGGTCGCAGTGTGCCGGTGGTTGTTGGAATCGTGAAACCTTGGAACCGACAGGTGACTTCCCACGAAGAGATTTTCCAGAAGGATACCGAGCTCGCAAGAATGCTGTCATTGCAGGGTCCAGTCGCCCTAACCCATGACCATCCGAACAGCACCAAACCGCCCGGGCTGCTAGGCTGCTGCTATGGACAACAACGCAACACCCTCGCTTCCGGATCTCGTTCTCCCGTCCGTGGTGACGACCCTCAGTCTCCCGAGCAAACACGTTTCAACTGACATGCGGCTTCCGCAGGCGTGGTTGTTACGCTCCGTTCCCGATGAAGAGAACCGTAGCGCCGCCAACGGAAAAGTCTACGATGACGCGCTAGAGTTCCGTTACGTTTACGACTCAAACGTTCCTAACCACAAGAACGTTCGAGAGGGTGACTTCGTGCTGATTCGAGATAATTCAATTCTTCTCGGGTCGGCCGTTATTCGAAAAATTGAGTCCTACCAAGCCGATAAGGTCATGACGTTTTGTCCCCGCTGTGGGAGCAGTCGCATCACCTTCAAGTCCGACGGGCTGTGGCGTTGCGATGGCAAGTGCCTGAGAAGAGACAGGCTCAAGCCCGAGCAGCGCCTGCATAAGAATCCTCCGCAGAGGACCGAGATAGTTCAGCGGTTCATTGCCTACTACGGCGATACCTGGACTGAGCTCATCGGTGCGGCGGATAAAGACTCTTTCAAGGACCTGAGTGTGCCGGGCAAGTACAACGCTCAGAACAGCATTGTCGCCCTCGATACGGTGAAAGTCCTTGGCTGGCTTGAAAGCCTGAATACCTCGGGTATTCACCTGCTTCCCCTGAGCGAGGGTTCCGGGGTGCCGGTGAATCCTCGTGGCGATTTTACCATGCGCACGGTCAGGGCTCGTATTGGTCAGGGGCAGTTCCGCCAGGAGCTGTTGAATCGCTTCGGCAATATGTGTGCATTTACCGGCACCTGCCATACGGCAGCACTGGACGCAGCTCACCTATACAGCTACGCCGAGGAGGGTGAACATCGGGTGGATGAGGGGCTCCTCCTGCGGAAGGATATGCACCGGCTTTTTGATAGCGAGCTGGTGGGCGTGAGTTCTTCGCAGACCCTTCTTCTGCACCCGGGCTTGAGGAATACCCAATATCTGCCACTAGCTGGCACCCGACTGCAGGTGTCACTACCGGATCCGGCACTTCACCTGCTGAATGAACATAGGGCGGGTCTGAACTGGCTTGATGAGGCGCTGACCTCATCAGAACCGACCCATATGCCGGTTTAGAATTCGGGCAGGCACAAGGAGGTGCGGTAGCTTGCGGGCTACTGCACCTCCTTGTGTTCTTATCGACTGTGTCGGCGGGATATAGCCTTACCGATCTCGTGCGGAATACCCACCACGAGGGCGTTACCAATGCAGAAGGCACGGTTACCGTCGCTCATACCGATGTCGGTCCAACCGCGGGGGAAGCCCTGCAACTGATCCAGCTCATCGGGAACGAGGCGGCGATACGCACCGGAATCACCCATCACAACGTGCTTGAATCGGGAGGCGCCCGCTCCACCTTCACCGGTCAGAATGGTACGCGCCGGGCGGTCGAGCGGGTCGGGGAAAGACATTGAGCCTTCGCTGTAGAAGTATTCAAAGCCGCTGGCCTTGTTGATGCGTTTTTCCTTCTTCGCGCCCTTGAGGTATTCCCCAGACGATAGCTCCTCGGGCGAGATGAAATAGCCCTAGCGTGAGGAGTCTAAGCCGATGCGTATTCACCGGGCCTTAAGACGTTCCATGCCGATGTCAATATTTCAAGCCCTAAAGATCTCGTTGTAACCGACCCGCTCCCCTCCGCCGAGAAGCTACATGTCTACCCAAAAGCCACCCCATGGTAGCTTCTCAACAAACAAGTAGCTCCTCACAACCCAAGAAGAGAAACCTACCCGTCATAAACTGCAAAATACTGCACAAACCCACCAAATTCATGTACCGTAGTGAAAGTAACCACCTTTCAGGCGCACCGAAGCACCCACAATAGCACCACACGAAAGTGCCACGGCTTCTTCCACCTCTGCTTCGGCTACTACGTCACCGACCCCGAGCCCGGTCGTTACTCGCGGCTACTCCGGCGGATCCAAAGCACCCGAGGGCGAGTACCGCAAAGCTGATGGCTACGGCCCAG
>CAUQVM010000029.1:0-15406 GCA_963521575.1 uncultured Rothia sp. | reverse complement strand
TCGTACAATATGGAATTATGGGCTGTCAGCCAATTCCCTCTACTTCTTCTTGGCGCGTTCCACGTGTACCTGCGTGTAGCCTTCCTCATCAGGAGCAAAGTACTGCAGGAAATTCGGGCGCGACGGGTTAGCCAGGCGCACGGAGGAAGACTGCGTACGCTGCTTCGACAGATCCAGATTAAAGAGGTACGTTACGGTCTCTTCACGAACTGCACCAATCATTGACTGATACATATCGTAACCCTCACGCTGGTACTCCACCAGCGGATCACGCTGGGCCATAGCGCGCAGACCAATACCTTCCTTCAGGTACTCCATCTCATAGAGGTGTTCAGGCCAGCGCTCACCAATGACCGATAGTATCACGCGACGCTCAATCTCACGCATGCTCTCCTCGCCGACGCTTGCCTCGCGCTCATCATAGATAAGGTGGGCATCAGCCAAGATTTCCTTCACAATCTGGTCGCGGGTAATCTTGGTGCGGTCACCGGCCTCCTCGGCCAGGTCATCAACAGTAATTGAGACGGGGTATACCTGCTTGAGAGCCTGCCAGAGCTCAGTGAAGTCCCAGTCTTCGGCGTGTCCCTCAGATACGCGGGCGTCAATGGTAGAAGTCAGCACTTCGTCGATGAAACCTGCGATCTGTTCTTTCAGGTCATCGCCGTGTAGAATGCGGCTACGATCCTTATAGATAGCCTCGCGCTGACGGTTGAGGACGTCATCGTACTTGAGCACGTTCTTACGCTGCTCGGCATTACGACCCTCAACATGGGCCTGTGCGGTAGCAATCGCGCGACTCACAATCTTCGAATCCAGTGCGGAATCCTCCGGCGCAGCGGCCATCAGGCGGGTTGCCATACCGGTGTTAAACAAGCGCATGAGCTCATCGGTTAGAGACAGGTAGAAACGAGACTCACCCGGATCACCCTGACGGCCGGAACGACCACGCAGCTGGTTGTCAATACGTCGAGACTCGTGGCGCTCAGTACCGAGTACATATAGGCCACCCAGCTTGGTGACTTCCTCATGCTCCTCAGCCGCCGCGTCCTCACACTCCTTCAGAACCTCAGGCCAGCGGGCCTCGTAGGCTTGAGAGTGCAGGTTCGGGTCCAGACCCAAGGCCCGCATCTTCTCGACGGCCTCGAATTCAGGGTTGCCGCCGAGCATAATATCGGTACCGCGGCCGGCCATATTGGTGGCCACGGTGACGGCGCCCTTACGACCTGCCTGAGCCACAATCGCGGCTTCGCGCTCATTGTTCTTTGCGTTGAGCACCTCATGGCGCACGCCAGCCTTAGCCAGCTGGCGGGAAAGATACTCAGAGTTCTCCACGCTGGCGGTACCCACAAGGACCGGCTGTCCCTTCTCGTGGCGTTCTATAATATCCTTCACGACGGCCTTAAATTTGGCAATTTCGTCGCGGTACACCTTATCGGGGTTATCAATGCGATGCACGCCCCTGTTGGTGGGAATCGGCACGACGCCCAACCCGTAGGTGTTCATGAACTCGGCGGCCTCAGTCTCTGCGGTACCGGTCATGCCCGACAGCTTATTGTACATACGGAAGTAGTTCTGCAGGGTCACCGTTGCCAGGGTCTGGTTCTCCGGCTTGATCTCGACGCCTTCCTTCGCCTCGATCGCCTGGTGGATACCGTCATTGTAGCGGCGGCCCGGCAGGATACGGCCGGTATGTTCGTCCACAATCAGGATCTCACCGTCAATGACCACATAGTCCTTGTTATTAGTAAACAGTTCCTTCGCCTTAATGGCGTTGTTCAGGAAGCCGATGAGCGGGGTATTCTTCGATTCGTAGAGATTCTTCACGCCCAGGTGGTCTTCCACCTTGTCGATACCGGATTCCAGGATACCCACGGTACGCTTCTTCTCGTCTACCTCGTAATCTTCATCGCGCTTGAGTAGGGTTGCTGCAATGCGTGCAAACTCAGCGTACCAGCGGTTTGTCTCACCGGCTGCCGGACCCGAAATAATCAGCGGGGTACGGGCCTCATCAATCAGAATCGAGTCGACCTCATCGATAATGGCAAAGTTATGGCCGCGCTGCACCTGTTCATCCACAGTCCAGGCCATATTGTCACGCAGGTAATCGAAGCCGAACTCGTTGTTCGTACCGTAGGTAATATCCGCAGTGTACTGCTTGCGACGCTCATCCGGCTCCATTGAGGAGAGAATCACACCGCACTCCATACCGAGGAAACGGAAGACGCGACCCATGAGGTTTGCCTGGTACTCAGCCAGGTAGTCGTTCACTGTCACCACGTGCACGCCCTTACCGCTCAGAGCGTTTAGGTACGCGGGTAGGGTTGCCACGAGGGTCTTACCCTCACCGGTCTTCATTTCAGCAATATTGCCCAGGTGCAGGGCTGCGCCACCCATTAGCTGAACGTCATAGTGGCGCTTGCCCAGGGTGCGCTTGGATGCTTCGCGAACCACCGCGAAGGCCTCCGGCAACAGGATATCAAGGGATTCGCCATCCTTGACGCGCTGACGGAACTTATCGGTCTCCGCCCGCAGCTCCTCGTCGGTCAGCGATGCGAAGCTGTCTTCAAGCGAATTCACCGCCTTCGTGTACGCCTCGAGCTGCCGCAGAACCCTCTTATCGCCGGTTCGGAGGATTTTCTCCAAGAAAGATGCCACTGAGCTTCTACTCCTTGTTTGTCTGGGTACCCTCACCGGGGCGCGCGAGTGCGCGAGGCGAGGCCTTCCTACATATTGTATGGCAGAGTCGCTTAAATCGCCTGCCCATCCTATTTTTTACGCTCTACGCTCCAGACCTTAAACCCCTCCAGCCCTCGACTCTGAACGTCTCCTCCACATTCAAACAGAGCGGCGATACGCAAAAGCCTGGGTTCTTCCCGGAGGCATGAAACAATGAATCATTGATTCGTTGCCCCCGGGAAGAACCCAGGCTTTTTGGAGTGGGAAGGGATGGCTAACTGGGCCATCCCCTCGCTGTTAGTCTGTTTTTATATACTCGGACTTTCGAATGCTACAGGGTTACTCCTCGGTCAAAGTAATCACACCGTAGCTCCAGCCCTTACGGCGGTAGGCCGCGGCGGGGGCGCCAGTCTCACGGTCAATATACAGGTAGAAGTCGTGACCCACCAGCTCCATACGGTCAACAGCCTCTGCAGCGGTCAGGCGCTCACCCACGAAGCTCTTGTGACGAATCTCAATGGGAGATGCTGCCTCATCGGCCAGGGTGACCTCGCTATTGTCAAAGGCGGCTTCCTCCACCGGAACATCCGGCAGAAGAATCTCAGTAATGGCCTGAGTAACAGGGGGAATCGAACCGGTAGCGTCTGCCACAGAAACGGGGTGCTTACCACCGCGCTTGTACAGCTTGCGGCGATCACGTGCACGGCGCAGGCGCTCCAGAAGCTTACCGTAGGTTTCATCAAAGACCGCGAACTTATCGTTGCCCTGAGCCTCAGAACGAAGGACGGGGCCGGTACCCACCACGGTAATCTCCACGCGGATGGACTCACCGCCCAGGTGACCGTCCTTGCTGAACTTGACGTCAATGTCCTTCACATTGTCACCAAGCTGGGCAAACTTCTGAACCTTATCGTTCACGTATTCTTCCAGGCGTTCGGTGACCTTGATATTGCGGCCGTAGATGTTGACTTCCACGATCATTCCCTCCAGTTAGGGGGTTTATACCGCGTCCGGTTGGACCCGATACGGGGGGCGACCACGGTGCCGTCCCTTGCTTCTATTCTAATACGATTCATGCCCTGCATCACTATATGTGACAAATATTTACCCTAAATCTTTATCAATCACCCAGTTCAAGGTATTAATCTCATTGATTCACCATATGAGAACATCTAAAGCATGCAAACTCTAATGATCCACCTTCTTGGGCACAGAAGAAACAGTACAGGCTCCCACCACTGTGGCACCGGCCTCCCTCAGCACGCGTACCATTTCCCGGATTGTGGCACCGGTTGTCACCACATCATCGCAGACAACGCACCAGCGCCCAGCGCATAGGGCAGGTTCCAGGACCCTGAGAGCATGATGCATCCGTTCAGAACGCCCCACCGCGTTCAACCCCTTTTGCTCTCGGGAGGAACTCCCGGAAACTTTCGCCGCCAAGTTGCGCCCCGCATCCATCACAGCCCCGGCGCCACCCAGAGGAGAAGAGATCCAAGGAGAAGGCGCATAGCCCACAATATCGAGAGGAACCACACGCAAGCCATTCGGCAGACGCCCGGCCAGCTGACGGGCAGCCTCCACCGCGAGAATCTGAGCGGGAGCATATCCGCGGCGGCGCACGCTTGCGGGCGAAGAAGGAGCGGGAATCAGCAGAATATCATCAAGCCCATTCGGGCCACCCCTAACACTCAAGCCACCCTTAACATTGCTCGCCGAGGCGGCACCTTCGCCGGTAAACAGCCAATGCTTTGAACGCAATAGATCGTACGCGCTATGAGCCAGAGCCGAACCCAAGAGTGGCAAAATATCTGTTCTTCCCGCATTTTTCAAAGCCAGAATAGCCCGAGGCATCACGCCCTCATATCGCGAGGCGTAAAAAAACCTGCACATCCAGGCCTGTAAGATCCATTTCCCCAACCCGCGAACATGCGCTCCGCACCCGCGTCAGGCAGGCGGGGCACAGCGCCGACGGAGAAGCGTACCCCACCGGCACCGAACAACACGGGCAGCAGCGGGGAACTAGTAACTCCCCCACCGCCCCCACCGCCTGCGCAAACCACGCACCGGCTTCCGCACGATTCAAACCACGCTGTTGTGAATCCATACTTGTACGCCTTACCCTGCGTAGGTAATCTCATGCAGGGAGGTGCCCAAGCGAGTCCAGCCACGCTCCTCCAAGATGTAGCACGAACCGTCAGAACGGTGGGCAATAATATTCGACGTATTATCGGCCGTCGAAACGTTCATGACACCGTCAAGGCGGTCCAGCTTCGTCTCCTCGCCGCTGAGTGAAATCACCTCGGACTCACCGTTCTTTACGTTTACCACCACAACGCTCTGGTCACCAGCCCACCGGGCATTACGCGGCACCACGGATGAGCTCAGACGCACCATCTCGGTCAGCCGCAGAGGTTTACCGGCCTCATCGCGCACAATACCCGAGATAATGACAGCCGAGGTACCCTCTGTAGAAACCACAATCGCAATACGAGCGCCATCGTGTGACACGTTCATGCTGGTAAAGCTCAAGTTACGTTGCCATGGCATCTCAATATTTACGCCGCGTTCGCACTCCTGAGGATCCTCGGAAGAGGGCTTGAAAACCCGCACAGTACCCGAGGCATCAGCAGACCATACCCACCCGTAGGCATCAAAGCTCGGTGCCGTCAGCCCGGACCCCTGCCACACGCGCCGGGCAGTCCCCTGGTACACCGTGTACAGGCTCGCGGCATCATTTGCCAGGCATGCAAAGATATCGCCACTGTACCCCATGGCGGGAGCCGTCAACTGACTCACACCGCGCAGTAGCATCTGCTCCCCCGCATTACTCATATAGTCATCGCGGGCCACCATCTGGCCCCCCGAATTAATGGCCACCGTACGGTTCGGAACCGACAGAGACAGGCTCACCGAAGCAAAGTCGTGAGGTGCCTCTTCAGGGATGAGGGTGCCGTTATAAAAAACCTCGGTCTTAGCTAAACCGGAAAAGTTACTCAAGCCGTGTACGATTTGCTCGCGAATACGTGCCAGGCGCATATCGTCCAGGGACTCGCCCGCCAAGCGAACCGTAACATCCTGATTTTCGCTAATATGTGCCTCGTCCAGGGTGAAGGAATCGGCCAGCGCCGAAAAAGCGACATCCTTGAGGTACGAAGCCGGGCCAACCATGAGGGTACGCACCAGTAGCTCGAAATACCGATCCGTGTGCGGGAACCAGCGAATATCCGGCACCGCATACCGGAAAGTACGATCGTAAAAATACAGGCGGCACGGACTGAACACGCGCTCAAACTCGCTACCGTCAAGCCACAAGCCATCAGGGCAGGAATTAATACGCCACTGTCCCTCCTCAAGAATCACCGTAAAATCCTGGTTTTCCGTCTGAGCTTCCGGGAAAGTACTCGTCAGCCCCTGACTGTTGACCGTAGCCGTTTGCTGAAAACGCACATGGTACGTACCCTCCGGGGAAGAAGAACTTTCATCGCTCAGAGGCTGCGCCGTATTACGATACACACGGGTCGTACCCATCGGGTTCCAACGGCGCGCAAACGAAGCACTCAAGTACTGACGAGCCACCGCATAATTCTCGATGCTATCAACACCAGCGCGGATAAACCCCTCAATAATTGCCTCGGGAGCGGCACCGCTCAGAGGTCCGGGCGCACGGGCAGGAGAAGTTTTGGCATCCTTCACATCCAACCGGGTACTGTGCTGAGTAACGCGCTCATTCGATGGAAGGCCAGCACAGGAGCTGAGCAGAGACGCCAGTGAAGCAACCCCCGCCGATAGAGCGACGCGTCGAGAAAAAACAGCACCCTCGGGCATGAAAGCTAAAGCCTTCCTCTAGAACAGCATGAATATCTTTAACACCACCCCAAAAAGTAGCAGTTAAGTGAAAAGATATGTGACTCGATTGTACTGGTTAGAGACATCCCCAACGCAACATCCAACCCGTATACTACCTTCGCCGAGCAGGTAGGCCAGAGCCGGGCAAATAAACCACGGGTCTTCCACACTCAGCGCGCTAGTTAGTCCTCGGAGGAGGGTGCCTCAACCTGACGAGGGCTCAAATCAGGCAATGTATCTTTAGTAATCGCCGAAGCGGCATCTCCTTCCTCCGGCTCACCCGTAGGCAACACCGGAGACTCTCCAAGGGGTGCACCGTGGACCAGGGGCAGGTTCACCGTGAAGCAGGCGCCGCGGCCCTTCTCACCCCAGGCCTCGATTGTGCCACCGTGCAGGCGCACATCCTCAGCCGCAATCGACAGACCCAGGCCGGTACCGCCCAGAGTGCGTTTGCGCGAAGTATCTGCACGCCAGAATCGGTTGAAGACTTGAACTGCCTCATCCGCCGATAGACCAATACCGTGGTCGCGCACCGCAATACCCAGATTCGTCTCGTTCACATCAACGTACACGTCAATCGGTCGAGACTCGCCGTGCTCAATTGCGTTATACAGCAGATTACGTAGCACACGCTCAATACGCACACGATCCATATCAACCATGATGCTTTCATGCCCCGTATGCACATTTAGCTTAGTGTTTGTACGCTCCAGATGCGGCAGAGCCTCCTGCAGAATATTCGACAGAACCCTCATAAAGTCCTCCGTATCGATAGTTAGCATTGCGCTACCGGCATCGAAACGAGAAATCTCCAGCAGGTCAGCAAGCATCGACTGAAAACGATCCACCTGCTCATGCAGTAGCTCAACACTACGCGCCTGCATCGGGGTCATATTCTCACGCGAATCGTACAGAAGCTCCGTACCCAAACGCACAGTAGACATCGGAGTGCGCAATTCATGCGACACATCCGATACGAAGCGCTGCTGCAGGGTCGACAGGCGCTCCAGCTGAACAATCTTCTCCTGCAAAGAATCAGCCATGCGGTTAAAGGAAATACCCAGGCGGGCCGCCTGATGCTCACCCTTCACCGACACGCGCTGATCCAAATCGCCCGCCGCCAATTTCTCCGCAGTAATAGCGGTCTGGGTAACAGGTTTCACCACAAAACGGGTTACAAACCATACCACGGACAGCATCACAAAAAGCAGGGCACAGAAACCACCAAAAAGCACAAAGTTAATGTGAGCAATCGTAGCCGAAGAATCTGTTAGGTCATAGACAATAAACAGGCCGTAACTGGGATTCTGAGAGATAGAAATATGCGTGCCAACAATCAGAACGGGATAGCTCCGCTCGCGGTTATTCTCAAAAACAGTAATCGTAGAAGTCTGCCAAAAAATACCGTCCTGATCACGAACAGTTTCTTTAAAGTCGGTCGGAATACTCGCCGAATTTAGTGAAGTATCACTACTCTGTTCCGGAATGAAGCCCTGCTTTCCCTGGCCTTCAAGCGGCACCAAGATCCAGCTTCGTTTACCCGATGCCCCCGCATCCAGCACCGTTAGGGTACGGCTCACATTACGGCGAATCTCGCTGTCACTACGCGCCTCGGAGGAATCCAACACACTCTGCACATTACGGAAACCGCTGGTTGACTCCCGCAAAGCCTGAGTCTTCTGATTCTCAAACAGGCTCGTCGCAATCTGGCTCGACAGAGACCAGCCCACAATTAAGAAGCTCAAAAACACGAGCGTACCAGCTGTCACCAGCGCGCGGAATTGTAGAGATTCCTTCCACAAGCGGTTCACGCGGTACGCTATGTTCCCGCGCGTCCGACGTTTCTGCCGCGCCTCAGATGTGCGGGTACGCGAAGAGGCGGAGGCAACCGCCTCCGCCGTCAAAGCGCCATGTTCATAAGGCGACTTCGCAACAGACAATCAGATTATCCCTTCACCGCTCTGGTTGAGCATCCCTCTAATAATTCGCCGAAGAGCCTACCAGCTCAGCCGGAATCTTATAGCCAACACCGCGCACCGTCTGAATAAAACGATCCGCACCCAACTCATCAAACTTAGCGCGCAAACGCTGGACGTGCACATTTACTAGAGAGTCGCTAACGTCGGTATAGCCCCAAACCATTTCCAGTAGCTCCTGACGGCTTAGTGCCTGGCCCGGATGACGCACCAACGCCGCCAGCAAATCAAATTCCAGAGGGGTCATGGGCGCCTCGGTCTTACGGCACTTCACCGTGCGGCCATCCATGTCCATCACAATATCGCCAATTGAAACTACCAGCTGACGGCTCTCACGCGGACGAAGGCGGGTGCGGATACGCGCCAATAGCTCAGCATGCTTAAACGGCTTTGCTATGTAGTCATCCGCGCCAGCTTCCAGGCCCTTCACCACATCTTCGGTATCGCTCTTAGCCGTCAACATAATGATGGGAACGTTCGAAGACCGGCGAATTTGCTGGCAAACCTCAATACCATTCATGTCCGGAAGCATCAAATCCAAAAGCACCAAATCAGGAGTGGAGCGCATAAAAGTTTCAAAAGCTCGAGCACCATTTTCACAAAAAACAGCGTTAAAGCCCTCCTGCGCGAGCACAAGACCAATCATTTCCGCCAGGGCGTCATCATCATCAACCACCAGAATGGTGTGTGCATCGCTTACGCTCACAGGACCTCCCTAAAAAAATTTTCAGTATTACATACACCAAAATGCTATTCAATAATCATACCCGCATTTACCCAGAGCACGGGCACACTCCGCCGCCCGAGCCAAAGAAGCCGTCGCCTCCAGCAGGCTCGGCGAAGCACTACCATCAGACTGCCTTCCCGTCTCGTCAGGCATCAGACCCACGGCACTTAATTGACGGGCCTGCAGACCCACCTCGCGCCACAGCCCGTACACGCGGGGCACCTGGGCGGGAACCGCTTCCGCAGTCACCAGCGGAAGCCACATCTGTACCTGAGCCTCAAGAAGTTGCGCCACCGCCTCCCAGGCCCTCGGGTCACTCAAAGGCGGTACCTGTAGCATTCCCGCACCACGCGGACGAGCGCGATCGGGATGGAACATCAGAGCCACCGGATGTGCACCGGATTCGAGGCGCATTGCCTTCACCAGGGCGAGCGCATCCAGGGTTGGGCCGAGGGCGGATCGAAGCTTCAGCTCACGCGCAGGCTTCAGGACGGTACCGTCCACATTGAGAATGACCTGCAGGTTCAGCTCGGAGCAACGTTCCGCAACGCGGCGGTATATCTGCTGATAATCGTGCGGAAGCATTGCGGGTAGGGCACGGGATCCGCTTACGGTTGGGATTGTTCCGCTCATTATGCGTTGCATCTCGGGTTCGTCGAATTGCACGGCCAGCGGGGCGGAAGGGTCCTGTAGCGCCTCGCGCAGAAGAGTAACCCAGCGGGCCAGACCTTCCAAGAAGGATTCCAACAAATCGCGGCTTGCACCGGTATCGCTCACGGCCCGCTCACCACCGGGCAGGTACACTCGGGCGGAAAGACTCAGAGGGCCCAGAACCTGAATCTTGTAGACGGGGGCTGGGGTCTCGGCAGCTGAATCGGTAGAAAAAGGTACGGTGACAATCTGCCTACTCCGACGGACCCCGACCCGGTCGGCCAGAAGATTAATATCCGATAGCAGACGGTCCTGCGCCATCATCGACTCGCGGGCTCCTCGAGCGGTGCCGTGGATCATGCGCCAGCCGAAGGATGCACCGTCAAAGGCTAGGCCCTCACACATTGCTAGAGTTCGGGCCTGAAGTGTACCTTTCCAGCCCAGCGCCGAAAGCTCCGGCAGGTACGGAAGATGTGGTGCGCCCAGCTCGCCCTCAATGCGTGCCATTGCCTCCGGTAGCGAATCCCCCGGGAAGGGTCCGCTACCGCTAGCGCGAATGAGCGGGCGTTCTGCGGCTAGGGCTGCTAGCTCCCGATGACCCAGATCGTCCCCTTCGGGGGCGCGATATTCGCCGGGCAAGAGCAAACGCTGAGGTACCGGCTCCGGTGCGGGTACGCGAGCATCTCGGGCGTTCCGGAGGCCTCGACAACTGCTACTGGTCATGCTCGGTCGAGGCTTCAGATGACATCCGGGTAATCTTGCCCGCCGGCTCAGTGCCCTGCGGCAACGGGCTCTGCTGCTCGGCGTGCTCGGTGGCAATGTGCACGTGGTGGCGAATCACTTCGGAAATAATGAAATTCAGGAATTTCTCGGCAAACTCGGGATCCAGGCTGGACTCCTTCGCCATAGCGCGCAAACGCGCAATCTGCGCCTCCTCACGGCCGGGATCGCCGGCGGGTAGATTATGCTTTGCCTTCAGGATTCCCACACGCTGGGTGGCCTGAAAACGCTCTGCCAGGATGTGCACCAGTGCGGCATCAAAGTTATCAATGGAGCGGCGCATGGCGAAGAGCTCTTCGTACACCTCGGGCGCGACCTCATCTCCCATGGAGGTGGCGTGAGGGTCGAATGGGACGGTTTTGCTCTGCTCAGGGATGTTAGGGGCAGTCATGAGAAGTCTCCTCGGTTGAACCCGCAAGAGGGATACTGGACGGGGGGGGGTAAATGTGTGGCCGCCAAATCTACGCTGGCCTAGTCATCGAATTTGTGCACTGCGATGCGGGCAGTACTACTTGCTCAGGGACTCGCGGATATCCTCGCGGTCTAGGGAGTAGGCCCGAGCAATCGTGGACTGGCCCAGCACGCGGGTGCCCTGGTAGAGAACCATGGTTTGGCCTGGCGCCACACCCGAGAGCGGGTCGAGCAGGCGTACTACGGTCTCCAGGCGCAACTGATTGCCCTCCGTCTCGGGATTCTCAGCTTCGGGGTCTTCAGCCCAAGTCAGATAGGCCTTCGCGCGCACCGGATCCGCGTGGGCTCGCACCTGAGCGGTTACCACAAACTCCTCGCTACGGGCGCCAAGTTGTGCGGGTTCGGTCATAAAACGGGCGGCCTGCTCAACGGGTACACCAGCCCAGGTGGCTCGGATACCGCGGATTTCGTGTACGGCCAGTAGCTCGCGGGATCCGACGATGACCTCGTTCTCCTTGGGACGCACCTCCAGCACAAAACGGGGTTTACCGTCGGGGGCGGGGCGCCCCAGAGCCAGCCCCTTACGCTGACCCACCGTATAGGCCTGCGCGCCGGGATGCTCGCCGATCACCTGACCACTCGTGTCCTTAATGAGACCGGGGCGCATCTGAATATGTTCCCCTAGCCAGGCGCGGGTATCACCCTCGGGGATAAAGCAGATATCGTAGGAATCGGGCTTCTTCGCCACGGAGAAACCTCGTTCGGCAGCCTCCGCACGTACCTGCGCCTTGGAGGGAGTATCAGCCAGCGGGAACCAAGCATGCTTAAGTTGTTCATGAGTAAGCACACCCAGCACATAGGACTGGTCCTTGGCCCAGTCAGCAGCACGGTGTAGCTCACGGTTGCCGTCCTCATTTGTAATGACGCGGGCGTAGTGGCCGGTCACTACAGCGTCAAAGCCCAGGGCGATGGCGCGTTCGAGTAGAGCCGCGAACTTAATCTTCTCATTACAGCGCATGCAAGGGTTGGGAGTTCGGCCGGCCTCATACTCGGCAATGAAGTCGTCCACGACATCTTCCTTGAAGCGCTCGGAGAAGTCCCACACGAAGAAGGGAATACCCAGCTGGGAACAGACACGACGCGCATCCATGGAGTCTTCAAGAGTGCAACAGCCGCGGGAACCGGTGCGCAGGGTTCCGGGTATGCGGGAAAGAGCCAGGTGTACACCGACTACTTCGTGGCCGGCCTCTACGGCGCGGGCTGCGGCCACGGCGGAGTCCACGCCGCCGCTCATAGCTGCCAGAATCTTCACTGCCTGTCCTTCGTTCCGTCTATTGGTATTGTGAGGAGGATACGCCGGGGCCCATTGGCGGGTCCTGCGCTGTAGCTGTCTATTCTCAGCTATTTACTGTGGCTATCCATTGTACGCACGGGCGTGATATACCGCCGGGCAGTACGACCTCAGCCAGCCCTCAGCGAACGCTCAGGTCAGTCTGTACAGCGACAGGCAGGCCCGATAAGCCGGACCCGGCTAATGCCTGCCGCTAGTGCCAGCGGGATGCGTCCGGCAGCTGTGAGGACAGGCCTGCCTTCGCGGCCTGGGTGTAGGCGGCGGGTAGTGCCGCAATGAGACGAGCAATATCCTCACCGGTACTGGAGTGGCCCAGGGTAAATCGCTGAGCGCTACGGGCAGTGTCTTCGTCCATACCCATGGCAATGAGCACGTGGGAGGGGCGGGTTACCCCGGCGTTGCAAGCCGATCCGGTGGAGCTACTAATACCCTGCATATCCAGTAGGAAGAGCAGGGTGTCACCTTCGGCGTTCTCGAAGGTGAAGTGCGCGTTGCCGGGTAGACGCTTCTGCCCGGGGTATTCCTCTATCAGGGGGTTTTCACCGCTCAGATGTGCCTGCGGAATCAGCGCGGTCACGGCGGCCACTAGCTCATTACGCAGGGCCGCAATGCGTGCCGACTCCTCGGGCAGATGCTCAACCGAGTGCACGGCAGCCTCAGCGAATCCGGCAATAGCAGGCGCGTCAATAGTGCCAGAGCGTACGGAACGTTCCTGTCCTCCGCCGTGCAGTACGGGGGTCATTTGCACTGCCCGGGTAGCAACCAGCGCCCCGATACCCATAGGGCCGCCAATCTTATGCCCCGAAATGGCGAGGGTCGCCACACCGCTGGCGTGAAAATCTACGGGGACCGCACCGAAAGCCTGCACCGCATCCGAGTGCACGGGGATATTGTACTCAGCGGCAATGGCAGCAATTTCGGGGATGGGTTGCACGGTGCCCACCTCATTATTAGCCCACATGACCGTCACAAGGGCGACGTCCTCGGGATTCTTTTCAATGAGCTCACGCACCGTCTCGGGATTCACGCGGCCGCGCTCATCTACGGGAATCCACTCCAGACGGGCCCCCTCGGCCTGCTGCAACCACTCACAGGTTTCCTCAACCGCGTGGTGTTCAATCGTGGAGACCAGGATGCGCGTGCGTTGCGGGTCCTCCTCGCGGCGTTTCCAGTAGATGCCTTTAACGGCCAGGTTGTCTGCCTCGGTACCTCCGGAGGTGAAGATGACCTCGGCCGGGTCGGCACCGACTGCGCGAGCAATGCGTTCGCGGGCGTATTCGACGGTGGCGCGTGCATCGCGGCCGAGCGCGTGGAGGGAGGATGGGTTGCCGCCGGCGCGCATTTGCTCAACCATCGCATCGATTGCGGCGGGAAGCACGTCGGTGGTTGCGGCATGATCGAGATAGACGCGGGTGGTCTGCGGCTCGAATGCTGCGCTCATAGGTTCCTCCTGGTGGGGTGCGGGGTGGGCGGGTCGGGCGGAGCCCGGATCCGTCATGTCTTGCTATGCCGGGTACCTGCCGCCTCGCCCATTCTAGCGCGACCTCGTCCGCATACAGCCCACGTCGTCTTCTTTCGTCACAGTACGAAAGGGTTATCTCCGGGACGTATTAGGCTGTGGATAGGCTCATCAGGGGCGGGGGTACACTGGGAGGGTGTTCAAGATTCTTTTCTATACCCCTGAAATTCCGGGTAATACCGGTAATGCTATTCGTCTGGCTGCTATTACCGGTGCCGAACTACACCTGGTTAAGCCGCTGGGCTTTAACTTTGATGACGCACACCTACGCCGTGCCGGCCTGGACTACCACGATCTGGCAGTGGTGACCGTGCACGATACCCTCGAGGACGCCTGGGAGGCGCTCGCCCCCGCCCGTGTCTTCGCGTTTACGACTACGGCCTCCACTTCGTACGCCGATATTGAGTACCGCCCCGGTGACGTATTCATGTTTGGCCCCGAATCTGTTGGTTTGCCGGAACAGGCGCAGCAGGATGCGCATGTGACCGAACGCGTTAAGATTCCGATGAAACCCGGCCGCCGCTCGCTCAATCTGGCAAACTCCGCCTCAATTGCGGTATTTGAGGCATGGCGTCAGAACGGTTTTGAGGGAGGAACCATCTAGGATGACGGACTCCTCCTCCGCTTTCCATCACCTTTCACCGCAACTGGTAGAGCGGATCCTTAGTACTGCCCCTCCCCTGGCGGATCAGATTCGGCAGGATCCTGAGAACAGAGAGTACACGGAGCGAGGCTGGGAGCCCGTCTATTCGGCTTCATCTCGCTCTCGCATTGTGGTGATCGGGCAGGCGCCCGGACGGACCGCGCAGGAGAGCCGCATCCCGTGGAATGACCCTAGCGGAAAAAAGCTACGGGCGTGGATGGGCGTGACGGACGAGCAATTTTACAATCCCGACCTAATTTCTCTGCTACCAATGGATTTCTACTATCCCGGCAAGGGGGCGCACGGGGACAATCCTCCCCGCAAGGATTTTGCGCCGAAATGGCATGAACGGCTTCTTGCAATGATGCCCGGTGTGCGGCTGATTCTGCCGGTGGGTGCTTATTCGCAGAAGTATTACCTGAACGGGGTACGCGGGCCAAAGGCGCAGAAGAACCTGACGGAAACCGTGCGTGCTTGCGAGGATTACCTGCCGAGGTTCCTACCGCTGGTGCATCCTTCGCCGCTGAACTTTAGGTGGCAGGCGAAGAACCCGTGGTTTGAGCAACAGGTTGTTCCGGCTCTACAGGAGCGCGTGGCTGAGATCCTCCGGGAGGTCTAGACTACACCTCCGGATACGACCCTCAGCCGTTCAGCCGGGGCGTAGATTTTGACTACGGATTCTCAAGCATCTTCACCCGAGGGCGGCACTCTCAGCTGGTTAGGTAGCCAGACTACTGTCTCTTCCCCCGCGCCCCCTATTCAAGAATGAGAAAAAGCTCCCGTTCCCCTCTGTCAAGGAAGGGGCACGGGAGCTTTACTATAC
>CAUQVM010000028.1:0-15675 GCA_963521575.1 uncultured Rothia sp. | reverse complement strand
CGCCCCCCCAGAATAGAGAATCATTTCGTAGAAGTATGCGTCCGAGAGGTACAGTGTCTCGGCGTACTCAATGGGTGCGCCAGCGTCCGTGTAACCGGTTGCGCAGATCTTGAAGGCTGCCTCGCCTACAGGTACCTGCTGGTTGAAGGCTTCCGAATCCGCCTCGGTGAAGAGAGCCGCTCCGATTCGCACCCGGGCGTACTTGATAGCGTTGGGGGTGTTGGCCAGCTGGTCCAGAGAGCTACTGGAGTTGGATAGGCCAGCCATCATAGCGTCCAGGATGCTACTGGCGGCTTCCTTAATGAAATATGAACGTTCAAAGCCAATTACTTCATGATCGGCCAGGCGCAGGCGACGGACGAAGAGAACCTGCTTACCCACCGGGATAGATAGGCGGGTGGATATCTCCTCGGTGGCGTCCACCCAGCGGGTCGCAATCATGCGGGTTGTGCCCTCGAATCCGCGGCGGCGCATATCATCGGCAAAGGTATCCACACGCGGAATATAGGTGGCTTCGCTACGTTCGGCTACGTAGGTTCCTGAACCTTGCACATTGTAGAGCAGTCCGCGGTCAATGAGGACCTTCAGGGCGCTACGAACCGTCTGGCGGCTTACACCAAAGTTATGCTGAATAGCACGTTCGGTCGGTAGCTTATCGCCGGGTTTTCCGGGGATAATATAGCGCTGCTCGAGATAGTGGATAACCTGCTCATACTTGGGTCCGGGGATGGGCGGTAGCTCATAGCGGGGTTCACCGCCGCCCTCATCGTAATTGGCGGCTGAGGGGGGCTTTGAGAGTGAGTGGGACGTGGGGGCTGCGGTATGTGAGGAGTGTGATTTCATCACCCCTTAGTCTACCGTTCAGCAGAAGAAAAAACGCGTATGAGTGAAAATTTCTTCCTCCTCAAACTGGCATAATTAAGACTATGCATTCTTCACCTTCTCCTGGCCCGCGCGAACGCGGCCTCCTTCGCGTGGCTAGCGTCAACGTTAACGGTATTCGTGCCGCCTACAAGAAGAATATGGCCGCCTGGTTGGCTGAGCGGGATGTCGACATCCTTTGTTTGCAGGAGGTGCGCGCCCCCGATGCCATAGCGCGTGAGCTACTCGACGAATCGCGGTGGCACATTCTGCACGCCGAGGCCGCTGCGAAGGGCCGCGCGGGTGTACTGGTGGCAACTCGCCGTACCCCAAATTCAACCGGTGAATTGCTGGAGAACCAGCCGGTAGCCACCCGATCCACAATTGGTGAGGAATACTTTGATGACTCGGGCCGCTGGGTTGAGGCTGACTACGTTCTACCGAATGGGCAGACCCTCACCGTGGTGAGTGCCTATGTGCACTCCGGTGAGGTGGGTACGCAGAAGCAGGACGATAAGTATCGTTTCCTGGAGCGCATGTTGGTGCGCATGCCGGAGCTGGCTGAGCACTCCGATCACGTTCTCATCGTGGGGGACCTGAACATGGGTCATACTGAGCTGGATATTAAAAACTGGAAGGCCAATCAGAAGCATGCTGGCTTCCTGCCCGAGGAACGCGCCTACTTTGACCGTTTCTTCGGCGATATTGGCTATCGTGATGTGGCACGCGAGTTGGCCGGTAAAGTACCCGGCCCCTACACCTGGTGGTCCTACCGCGGTAAGGCCTTTGATAATAACGCTGGCTGGCGCATCGACTACCAGATGGCGACCCCCGCCTGGGCTGAGCGTGCCGTGGAAGCAACGGTGGACCGCGCCTCCACGTACGAGGAGCGTTTCAGCGACCATGCGCCGCTGGTGGTTGACTACCGCCTCGATGGCTAAATCTCACCCGCCCCCTAGAACTTGAGGTGCGGGTTGCACTGTCCGCAACGCCGCACGGAACAATAGACCGTACAGGAAGTAACTATGGTAGACGATAAGAAGCAGGATAAGTCCCTCATCCCGAACGCCTCGCAGACTAAGGCGCGTATCTATTCGGGTGCCCAGCCCTCGGCAGATTCGATGCACCTGGGCAACTACATTGGTGCTGTGAATAACTGGGTGGCGTTACAGGACAACCCGAATAACGAATGCCTGTTCTTTATCCCGGATATGCACGCCATTACCGTGCCGCAGAACCCCGAGGAGTTGCGTGAGCGTACTCGACTGACCGCGGCCCAGTACATTGCTTCAGGCATTGATCCGACCCGCACTCCGCTCTTCGTGCAGTCGCACGTATCCGAGCATGCCCAGCTGGCCTGGGTTCTAAACTGCTTTACCGGCTTCGGTGAGGCATCCCGCATGACTCAGTTCAAGGATAAGTCGCAGAAGCAGGGCGCAGAGAATGCCTCGGTGGGCCTGTTCACCTACCCGATCCTCATGGCCGCTGACATTCTGCTGTACCAGGTCGACGGTGTACCCGTGGGCGAGGATCAGCGCCAGCACCTGGAGCTGACTCGTAACCTGGCTCAGCGCTTTAACTCCCGATTCGGTGAGACCTTCGTGGTACCCGACCCGGTCATTCTGAAGGAGACTGCGAAGATTTACGACCTGCAGGATCCGACCTCGAAGATGTCTAAGTCAGCTACCTCTGACAAGGGCCTGATTAAGCTGCTGGACACCCCGAAAGCCACCCAGAAGAAGATCAAGTCCGCAGTGACGGACGATGGCTCCGTCATCGCCTACGACCGCGAGGCAAAGCCGGGCGTGTCCAATCTACTGTCCATCTACTCGGCCATGACCGGTGAGAGTATCGACCAGATTGTAGCCCGCTACGAGGGCAAGATGTACGGTCACCTGAAGGTTGACCTGGCCGATATTGTGGTGGAACGCCTGGCACCCGTGCGCGAACGTACCCTGGAGCTCATGGATGATCCGGCTGAGCTGGATCGCCTGCTGGCAGTGGGCGCGAATGCGGCCCGCGAGATTGCCACCGTCACCATTGAGAACGTGTACAAGAAGGTTGGTTTCCTACCCTCGGCGGTTCTTTAGGGGCAGCTGCCGAAGATCACCGATCGGAGAGCACCTATTGAAATGCGTTGTACGCTGGATTATCTAGAGCACGACAGAAATGACTGAACAAACTAACCCCTTGACGCGGCAGGAACCACCCGCCTCGCCGACACTTAAACCCGGGCACCGTTACCTGAGCATCATTGCTCACGTATGCGGTGAGAACGCTCGGCGCCTGGAAGACTGGAAACGTAATGTGGTGGGTGGTTCGCAGGCCCCCGTGAGCACGCATGTGACCGTGTACCTGGCGGAGCTGACCGAGAGGCTGGTGGCTGCACTTGCTTCCGAGCGAGCACGGGAAGCTCTGACTCTGCCCCACTTTGAGGCGCGCTGGGGCGCGGTGCGCTCCTTCCGTCCGGTGACTGCGGTGGAGTACCTACACCTGGAAGAGGGGTCGGCCAGCTTTGAACGCGCCCATAGGGCCCTGACGGAGGTACTGGGTCCCGGTGCTGCTCCCTTCCCGTACGTACCTCATGTGACCTTAGGGCATGGTCTGAGCAAGGCTCAGGTGCAGAAGGCCCGTGAGATATTTGATGCCCTGCCGGCTAGGGAGCGTACCTTCGTAGTGGAGAGGTTGCACGTGTACCTTTCCGAGGGGAATTCCTGGGAGCAGATTGGAATCCTACCCCTGTACTAGTCTCGTACGGGTAAATCCTATACGGGCTTATAAAACAGTCCCCACAGCTTTACGAGGTGGGTGAGCACGCAAAGAGAGCGACGGATGTATACCGGTCGCTCTCTTTGCGTGTATCTATTCACATTCTGCGGCGGGAGAGACCCTAGTGAGCCTCGGCGGCAACGGGAGCGGGGTTAGAGGAAGAAACGCCCAGAATCTCATTGGGAACCTTCGGTAGCTCCACGCTCAGAAGCTCCTTCGGGGCCGCCGGATTCGATAGCGAGACGGCAATGAGCTTCTTGGCAGTTGGGTCGGTCACGTAGGCGGTCTTGCCGTCCACCCACAGGGCGGGGCGCTCATCCTGCCAGGTCTCGGATTCGGTCCAGGCCTCCATAAGCTGAATGGAACCGAG
Source organism: uncultured Rothia sp. (assembly GCA_963521575.1). Taxonomy (GTDB): domain Bacteria; phylum Actinomycetota; class Actinomycetes; order Actinomycetales; family Micrococcaceae; genus Rothia. The sequence continues at coordinate 11,675 of CAUQVM010000028.1, read as the reverse complement.
CTCGGTGCCGTCAGCCGGGTCAAAGATACGCAACTTGCCGTCGGTGGTCAGTAGTAGTGCCTCGCCCTTGGGGCCGCGCCCCAGGGAACGGAAGGTGTAGCTCACTCCGGCCGGCAGGGAGTAGACAGAGCGGGTGTTTGCAACAGTGTCAATAATAGAGAATTTCTCGGGACGTTCTAGCTTGGCGTCTTTATCGGTTTTGTAGTCGGCCAGAACGTATTGGGAGTCTGCCCGGCCTGCCTGGTTACCCGAGCGGGAGTAAGGGTCTTCGGGATTGGTGACCTTGGTGAACGTGCCGTTCTTGTAGATGAGTGCGCCGTCGGTGCATCCGATGGTGAACGCGCCATCCTTGGCGATGGCTTCGCCGTGCACGCCGGGGCAGGAGGGACTCTCGGTTACGGTCCTTCCTTGGGCGTCAACCACTGCGGCACCGGTGCGCTCCTTAGAATCACCCACGGCTACGAGGTACTGGTTCTCGGGCAGGGGGATTGCGAAGCCGTGGTGCGGCTTGGGCAGGGTTATGGTTTCAGCGGGAAGAGAGGTGGCGGTGCGCTTATCTTCGGTGAGTTTGGCCGGGTCGTAGACCGCGAATGAGCCAGTACCATCGGCAAAGGCCGCAACCCTATCGTTGTCCTTAATGACATGGCCAGTGTGATCGGCCGCCAGGCTCAGGGTGCTGAGAGTGGGAGAGGTTGTGTAGTAGTGCGAATGGTCGCCGTGTGCGACCGACCAAATACCGGTATCGAGGAAAGTGTAGCTATTGCCGTCGGCCACGACGAGGTGGCGGTTATCGCCCGCGTCGGATAGGCGCAGGAAGCCTTCCTTGGGGAGGTCGGCAAGTAGCTTCATATCCTTGGCATCGTAGATGAGTACGCCACCGTCGTAGGTGAGAGCCACGCGGCTGGCAGCGCCCTTGCCTTCAACGATGGGGTCGGCGCTCGCGGAGGTGCTAGCGGAAGTGCTCTGGGTATTCTTGCTGGTGGGTGAGTTCTGGGAGCCGCAGGCGGTCAGCGCGAGGGATGCGATAGCGCCGAGTACGCCAGCGCGGGTGAGGAAATTCTTACGGATCATGTGCATGAAAAAAATATTAACATGATAATGTTTCTTTTTTGTAATGAAGCCCCGTGAGGGACCTCTTTTGGGCGTGTCACCCAGGGTGAAGGAGGATGCGGTGGTTTCAGACGCACTGAGACCCCCTCCCATGCGAGTTATGCGGGGGAGGGGGCCTCGTTACCACCAATGTTCGGTGGAGGTAGAAATTAGGTGCCTGAGATTGGGGCGGCTCAGAGAAGCTCGGTCAATCCGCGAGCCTTAACCTCGCTCACAGTATCTTTAACGGCCTGTGCCTTAGAGCGCGGAGCGACCAGCAGAGCATCGGGGGTGTCAACCACTACGATGTCCTCCAAGTCAATAACGGAAATCTTGCGGTCAGTATTGGCCACAATAATGCCGGAGCAACCCTGGTTAATGACGTTTCCTTTTTCGCCCAGGATAATGAGGTCCTCGCCGCTCTTCTCGGCATTCAAGCGGGCTACGGCATCAAAGTCTCCAATATCGTCCCAGCTAAAGGATCCCGGAACCATGGCGACATCACCGGCTGCTGCCGCGGGCTCCGCCACGGCGTAGTCGATGGCGGTCTTCGGCAGGCCCTCCCAGATACGCTCCATAACGGCCTCGCGCTCGGAAGTGTCCCAGGCTTCGGCGATTTCCATAACGCCCTCATATAGCTCCGGCTCATTGGTCTGCAGATGCTTGAGCATAAGGGTAGCGGGGGCAACGAACATGCCCGCATTCCAGGTGTACTCGCCCGAGTCTAGGTACTTCTGAGCGGTGGCGGTATCGGGCTTCTCCACAAAAGTGTCTACAGCGTAGGCGTTGGGTGCGCCTTCAATGCCTAGGGAATCACCGGCGTGGATGTATCCGAAGGCGCTGGAGGGTTCGGTGGGGGTAATGCCAATGGTAACGATCTTGCCGGTAGCTGCGGTGATAATGGCCTCGGTGACGACTTTATGGAACTCGTCGACCGGGCTAATTACATGGTCTGCGGCAAAAGAGCCAATAATAGCATCCGGTTCGCGGCGGTGAATAATGGCGCAGGCTAGGGCAATCGCCGCAGCTGAGTCCTTAGGGGAGGGCTCAAGCACAAGATCAGCGGCACGCAGCTCGGGAATTTGCTGGGTGACCGCATTGGCGTGCGAGGTACCGGTGACAACCATGACAGAACCGTTGCTGAGATCGATGAGACGGTCGTAGGTGTCGCGCAACAGCGAATTGCCCGATGAGGTAAGGTCGAGCAGGAACTTAGGGGCGTGCGCGCGGGACAGGGGCCATAGACGCGAGCCCACACCCCCGGCAGGAATGAGCGGGCGGAATCGAGTGAGTGCAGTATTCATCGATTCAAGAATAGCGGGTGAATTTGTCATATATCGAATTCTTTTAGGTTTTAACAAAAAATGTCGGGGGTCTCTCATAGATGCTTAGGTGCGATGTTAGGTTAAGGTTACTTCCGCACAAACGCGGGGTAAATCACAATATCGCAAGAAAAATATACTCTAATTCCGATAATAGCCTCGTAAAAAATCTGCAAACAGGGTGTCAATAACCTGTGAATTTACCTGATATCTTGTAAGTAACAGACGAACAAAGCAGTCGGCGGGCACGCAGTCGTGACCAGAGAATGAGGCAATAACGGAAAGCCCCTCGATATCTCACCGTCCGCCGCGCAGCAGGAGGTTATTCAGTGTTGAATGGTTCTAAAGGAACCCTCTACCGCGGCCGCTGGGGCATGTGGTCCTGGGTTGCCCACCGTATTACCGGTATCGCTATCTTCTTCTTCCTTCTTGTGCACATCCTTGATACTGCCGTCGTGCGCATCTCCCCGGAGGCCTACAACGGCGTGCTGAGCCTGTACAAGAACCCCATTATGGGTCTGGGCGAGATCGCACTGGTAGCGGCCATCGTCTATCACGCCTTCAACGGCATCCGCATTATCCTCATCGACTTCTGGGGTAAAGCCACCAACGCCCACGTGGAGCACATCCAGGAAAAGAATAAGGATGGCAACGTCGAAATTACCCAGAAGGCAACTTACATGCACATTAAGATCCTGTGGGTTGTGCTGATTCTCTGGGCTCTGACCGTTGCAGGCTTTGCTGCTCGTCACCTGCCGATCGTTTTCTCGCACATTGGAGGTCACTAAACCATGGCTACTCCGCTCAAACCCCGCACCTACGTACCCCGCCTGCGTGATAACCGTATTGACGGGGTGAAATACAACCGCTCCTCCTCCAAGCGCAATAACTTCGAGATTTTCGCCTGGCTGGGCATGCGCCTGTCCGGTGTCGTGCTCGTAGTCCTTATCTTCGGTCACCTCTTCTCCAACCTGATGGTTGGCGACGGCATTCACGCCATCGACTTCGGCTTCGTAGGCGGTAAGTGGGCTAACCCCTTCTGGCAGGTCTGGGATTTGCTGTTGCTGTGGCTGGCCATGCTACACGGATCCAACGGCATCCGCGTCATTATTGACGACTACGCAGAGAAGGATCGCCTGCGCGTGTGGCTGAAGATTATCCTCTTCGCCGCATCTGCTTTCGTCCTGCTGGTTGGCACCCTCACCATCTTCGCATTTGACCCCTGCCCCTCGGGCGCAGCGGCCAACCTGCTCCCCAGCTTCTGCTCGGCACGCTAACGACGACGTACCCGAGAGATAACGTACAACAACGAGACACAGAAAGAACATCATGCAGGTACATAAGTACGATGTAGTGATCGTCGGTGCTGGTGGTGCCGGTATGCGCGCTGCTATCGAGGCCGGTCAGCGAGTTCGCACCGCGGTATTGACCAAGCTCTACCCCACCCGCTCCCATACCGGCGCGGCGCAGGGCGGCATGTGTGCCGCACTGGCCAACGTCGAGGAGGATAACTGGGAGTGGCACACCTTCGACACCGTTAAGGGTGGCGACTACCTGGTCGACCAGGACGCAGCGGAAATCATGGCTAAGGAAGCTATTGACGCTGTGCTCGACCTGGAGAAGATGGGTCTTCCCTTCAACAGAACCCCCGAGGGTCGCATCGATCAGCGCCGCTTCGGTGGTCACACCCGCGACCACGGTAAGGCTGCGGTGCGCCGCGCATGCTACGCTGCTGACCGTACCGGCCACATGATTCTACAGACCCTTTACCAGAACTGTGTGCGTCATAATGTCGAGTTCTACAACGAGTTCTACGTACTCGACCTGATCTTGGTCAAGGATAAAGAGGGTAAGCCCCGCCCTGCCGGTGTTGTCTCCTACGACTTGGCCACCGGCGAGGTTCACGTCTTCCAGGCTAAGTCCGTGATTTTCGCGTCTGGCGGTTGCGGCAAGATTTTCAAGACCACCTCCAATGCTCATACCCTTACCGGTGATGGCATGGCTATTGCGCTACGCGCGGGTCTGCCCCTGGAAGATATGGAATTCGTGCAGTTCCACCCGACTGGCTTGGCTGGCCTGGGCATCCTCGTCACCGAGGGTGCCCGAGGTGAGGGCGGTATCCTGCGTAATGCTGACGGCGAGCGCTTTATGGAGCGCTACGCACCCACCATTAAGGACCTCGCACCCCGCGATATTGTGGCTCGTGCTATGGCCAATGAGGTGCGCGAAGGCCGCGGTTGTGGCCCCCACAAGGACTACGTGCTGCTGGACCTGACTCACCTGGAACCTTCGCATATTGACGAGAAGCTACCGGATATTACCGAGTTCGCTCGTACCTACCTGGCCGTGGAACCGCACCACCAGCCCATCCCAGTGTTCCCCACCGCTCACTACGCTATGGGTGGCATCCCTACCAACAATGAGACCGAAGTCTACCGCAACAGCAAAGAGACCGTTCCCGGCCTGTACGCAGCCGGTGAGGTTGCCTGCGTTTCTGTGCACGGTGCAAACCGTCTGGGAACCAACTCCCTGCTCGACATTAATGTCTTCGGTAAGCGTGCCGGTCGCAAAGCAGCCGAGTATGCCGCTACCGCCGAGTTTGTGCCGGTTCCGGATGACGCCGCCGATCGCGTGCTGAGCATGCTTAACGGCATCCTCGAGAGCAAGGGTACCGAGAAGGTGGGTGCCATCCGTGCCGACCTGCAGAAGGCCATGGAGGCTGACATGCAGGTATTCCGCACCGAGGAGACCATTCGTGCCGCCCTGGCCACCACTGAGAAGCTCGAGGAACGCTACAAGAATATTGCGATCCAGGACAAGGGCAAGCGCTTCAACCTCGACCTGCTCGAGGCCGTCGAGCTGGGCTTCCTGCTACAGCTGGCTAAGGTCATGTCTGTCGGCGCGCTGCACCGCAAGGAATCCCGCGGTGGTCACTACCGTGAGGATTACCCCAAGCGCGACGACGTGAACTTCATGAAGCACTCGATGGTCTACCTCGACCCCGAGTCCGAGGTTGAGGGCGTCAAGGGCCTGCGTTTTGATACCAAGCCTGTCGTCTACACCCGCTATGAGCCGAAGGAGCGTAAGTACTAAAATGGCTGAAAACGAACTTCCCGAACCGGAATCCGTCAAGCTATTTGAGGGTATGACCGGCGGCGGGTCTGACTCGATTCCCACCTACGACGTCATCATTAAGGTGCGCCGCTACAACCCGGAGGTCTCCTCAGAGGCCTACTGGGATGAGTTCCCGCTAACCATGTACCGTACCGACCGTGTGCTCGATGCGCTGCACAAGATCAAGTGGGAACTGGATGGTTCCGTCTCCTTCCGTCGCTCTTGCGCGCATGGTATTTGTGGCTCGGATGCAATGCGCATTAACGGCCTTAATCGACTGGCTTGCAAGACCCTGCTGAAGGACCTTGACCTGTCCAAGCCGATTACTGTGGAGCCGATTAAGGGTCTGCCCTGCGAGAAGGACCTCATCGTCGATATGGAGCCCTTCTTCCAGGCCTACCGCGAGATTATGCCGTTCTTCATTAACGACTCGAACGAACCTGAGCGTGAGCGTCTGCAGAGCATCGAGGATCGCGAGCGTTTCGATGACACTACCAAGTGCATCCTCTGCGCTGCCTGTACCTCCTCCTGCCCGGTCTTCTGGACCGATGGACAGTACTTCGGGCCGTCCGCAATTGTGAACGCTCACCGATTTATCTTCGATTCACGAGATGACGCCGGTGACCTTCGCCTGGAGATTCTTAACGACAAGGAAGGCGTGTGGCGTTGCCGCACCACCTTCAACTGCACTGAGGCATGCCCCCGAGGTATTCAAATTACCAAGGCTATTGCTGAGGTGAAGCAGGCCATTCTGAGCCGCTCTATCTAATGTTGATGGAAACAAGCCGCCGCCCCTTATGGGCGGCGGCTTGTTGCGTTCCGAGGAAAGAGCAAAGGCCCTTCAAATAGCGTCACAAAGTCAAACAAGCTCGTATAGAGGACGCACGCATCCGGCAGATAGGTAAACCATTGCTGAGAGAGTTATTCTACTGTGTATGGTTTTTGCTAGCTCTCGATACGATATGTCCACCCCCGTCTTCGATGAATGGGTGGAGCGCATGATGGGTACCCTCGTGCAGTTCCGCCGTGAAGTGCACTCGAACCCGGAACTCTCATTCCGCGAAGTTGCCACGACCGAGCGCCTGATGAACCGTCTGCAGGAAGCTGGCATGAACCCTGTGGCCTGCGAGGGTACCGGCTGTTACGTCGATATTGGGGAAGGCCCCTTCGCCGCGGCCCTGCGCGCAGACATTGACGCGCTACCCATCGTGGAGCAAACCAACCTGCCCTACGCATCCACCGTGCCCGGTGTCATGCACGCCTGCGGCCACGATATCCACCAGACCGTCATGCTGGGTGTGGCGCTAGCTCTGCACGAGCTGAACGAGCAGACACCTCTGGGCCGCCGCATCCGCATTCTCTTTCAGCCCGCTGAGGAGCAGCTACCCGGAGGTGCGGTCCAGATGATTTCTCAGGGTCTGCTCAAGGATATTCCGCGCGCCTTCGCCCTGCACTGCGATCCGAAAGTGGATCTAGGCCAGATCGGTACGCGTATTGGTGCGATTACCAGTGCCTCCGACACCGTGAAAATTCACCTCTCCGGTCACGGTGGGCACACCTCCCGCCCGCACCTAACCGAGGACCTTATCTACGCCATGAGTCAGATTGCGGTGCAGGTTCCCGCCGTACTCACCCGCCGTACCGACGTTCGATCGGGCGTTCTGGTGGCCTGGGGACAGGTAAGCGCCGGTGTGGCTCCGAACGCGATTCCTGCCGAGGGCTATCTGGCCGGCACCATGCGCTGCCTGGATGTTGAGGTGTGGCGCCAGGCCGGCAACCTACTGGATGAAGTCATCGAACAGGTCGCCGTTCCCTTCGGCGTAACCGCCCGTGTGGAGCATATCCGCGGTGTACCGCCGGTTGTGAATACCGACCTCGAAACCACAATGTTGGAAAATGCCGCCCGCGCCGAGCTGGGCGAAGACTCCATTGTGCTGGTTGAACAATCCATGGGCGGCGAGGATTTCGCCTGGATGCTACAGGAGGTACCCGGCTCCATGTTCCGCCTGGGCACCCGCGCCCCCGGTGACCCCACTTACGACCTGCATCAGGGTGACTACGCCCCGAGCGAGCAGGCCATTAGCATTGGCTTACGCGTTATGGCAGCCACCGCCTTGCGTGCCGTGCGATTTGAACTGGCCAAGGCCGCCAAGGCCGCCAACCCGATTCGCGCCGAAGCCCGCTAAGGCCCCTAAGGCGGGGTTTACAGCCCCGCCGGATCCAGGTTTTCGCCTTGCTACAGTTAATTATGCGGAGAAGCGAAAAACTGGGCACAAGATAGAATTAAAAAGATTATGAGGACATCAGCGCTGTGCCCATGAACTCGCGTGTGGTTGCGGGGGATATTCGGCGGGCACGCGCGCATCATACGGCGCACGCCGGGGGAGGACGCCCAATGGGCTTCTTTGGATTTCGCAAAAAGAAGTGGGATGAACAGGCACGCAAGGCGGAAAGCGCCGCCGCTCAGGAAGAACAGACGGGCGATGCGCTTGCCCAAGGCTCGAAGCTGAGCGACAAGATTATAGAGCAACAGCAGTGGGAGGACTCTCTGCGACGCTTCGTTCAGTCTGAGGGCAACCGCCACAAGGATGAAGATCGCAATGAGGAATACCGTGCCGTAGAAGACCTCAAGCGTGCCCTGCTAAATTCTAAAGATCAGGCTGAGACCGTGTCTCCGACCGTCTCGACCAAGGAGTCGGGTGGGGAGGAAGAGCATCTTAGCCTGCTTGAGATCATGAATAACTATCCTCTGGAACCTGTTCAGGCCCCGTTTATTGCTCCGAATGTTATGAGCCATACTGGGGCGCAAAGCAGCGATGAATCCGAGGAAATCAACAATGAGCTCGCACCGGCATACTCTGAAACCCCCGCTTTCCTGCGCGATGACGAGAAGACCGAAGAATTAGCCGTGGCGGTACCTGCTACCCCTTCTGATAGCGCGGGGGAGGTGCACGCTCATTTTAAGGAGCATCTGCGTGAGGTGCGCGCTGAGGGCATCGACCACTCAGCAAGCGAGGAGGCAGAAGTACCCTCCGCGGCCGATGGTAACGATACTGCTCGCGGTTCTGTTGCAGGGGAGTACCTCTCGGCTGATCAGATTAAGGAAGCCCGCACGCGTGCTGCCATGATTGAGGCAAAGAACGTTGGCTTGGACGATCTGGCTGCAGCCTATGCTGCCCGACTGGGTATCAGCCTGGACAGTGAGGAAGGTGGATTCCGCGAGATAGAGGACGAGGCGCCGGCAACGCCCGAAACTTCCGAAACTACTGAGCCTGAGGAAGCAACTGAGGAGAGCGGAGCTGCTAAGCCCGCGGCATCCGAAGCTGAGATAGCCGAATCTGCCGATGCCCCGTCAGCTGCACCCGCGCCCGCTTCCGAAGTGCAGAAGCTCAGTACCGATGATGCCGAGTTTATGGCCGAATCTATTGTGCTGACCGCTCCCGCTCATGAGGCGGACGATCTACCGGCTCTCGAGGAGCACCGCGCGCTCTACAGTCTGTTCGAGGTAATGCGTAGCCGTGGCTCGGGCGCCATGAGCCTGGAACTGCGTCAAGTTGACGAGGATATGCACTACCGAATGCTCCACCGCGGCCGAGAGATTGAGAACGGTATTGTTTTGCCCGGTATGGACTGGTTTATGCCCGTTGCCGCTCTGTACACTGAGGCGCAGCGGGCCGGTACCCCTTGGAACCGTGCGGTTGTGTCGCTGAGCCCTCGCTTGGGTGGCGGCTTGGAGGTTCAAGCTTCTTACCTGGGCACAGTGGATGGTCAGACGACCAGCGAAAGCTTTATGATGAGTGCCGCACCCGACAGTGACCAGGATGAGGGCGAACCCGTGGCGACTGCCGAGGCCGTCGAAGCTCTGCAACCGGCCCTTGAGGACACCGCCGCCGAGCCTTCCGAGACTGATTCCGAATCCGAATCTGACTTCGGTACCGGTTCCGCCGCGCAGGCCGCCGTAGCGGGGGTGGCAATTGCCGGGGCTGTCGCTGTTTCCGATACCGTTGCGGCGGTGGAAGACACAGGAGCTACCGAGGTTGAACCTGCAGAATCCACAGCCGAACCCGTTGAGATTATCGAAGGTTCGGACGTGGCCGGTGAGCCTACCTCTGAACCCGCTGAGGATAAGGTACCCGCAGAGTACGAGCACGACTACGAGAACGACCCGGTCTTTGGGTCTGCGGCCCCCGAGGCCGATTCGGCCGAGGCGGAACCCGCTCTCACCGAGGACTCAGCGGATGAGCCATCCGCAGAGCTAGCTACCGAGCCGACCGATTCGGTGTCAACCGTCGAAGCCAGCCCAGTCGCGGAACCCAGCCCCGAACACGCTCAAGAAATGGAAGCCGCCCTGACCGCCATCGTCGCCAACGCCCGGAAGAAGCTAGACAAAACGCAAGAGCCCGCTCTGCCCACTTTCCTGGACGATCGCGAATTGCTGTCTGATGAGGAGGAAACCGAAGAAAGGATTACTGAAGAGCCGGTAGTTGAAGAGCTCGCCTCCGAGGCCTCTGCCGATGATGAGTCTGCAGCGGAGGTATCCGCTACTGAGGCTCAGACCCAGCGGGTATCTACCTCGGCTCCTGATGTCCCGGAAGGTAACGGGCATACTGCCGTCCTGGCGAATATCCCTGCCCCGGCTGTGAGCGATCTCAATGATCTACCCACCGTAGCCGCCGAGCCGGATACTCCCTCCGTTCAGGTCCTGAGTCCCTTGGTCCCCTCCGAGACCCAGCTGGCTGAAGGTAATCTAGTGCTAACTGAAGCTCAGGTCGCCCAGCGCATGGCTCCGGTGGTTGAGCACCTCTTTGGTGAGAACGGCACCGCAAAGGATGCCACGACCGTATTGATTCGTGTGCGTACCCTCGGTTCCTATTACGACGCACTGACCCATGTGCGCCGTAACGGTTTCTGGGAGCAGGTACGAACCTTCGAGCTGGTTCCGGAGACGCTACTGGATATTCCGGCACTGAAGACCGATTCCTATAGCGAGGGTGAAGGCTCGCCGCTGGCCATGAGTCTAACCTTTACCCCCGGCGTTCCGGTGCAGGCGGCTTTCAGCTACTCGACCGAGCAGGCCTTCGTCAGCTACCCCCGCCCGTTGGACGCTGAACGCTACGTAGAGGAGCTCCGCATGTTCCCGCGCTTGGGCTCAAAGATTCCTGCACACATGAACAGTGCCCTGGCTCACTGGAACCTTTAACCAGGTATACGGCACCGCGCCGGCTCCTTCGGGGGTCGGCGCGGTGCGCTATCCGGGCCCTCTGCCGGGGGGGGGGGGAACGGTCCGAATAACTTCGCATATTAATTTCCCGAGGAAAGTATTAATGACCGATTACCTGATGAACCATAGTTCCGCCGCGTCCGGTACCGAAAGCGTCAAAGACACCGCGACCCGTGCCGGTGAGGCTTTTAGTACTCTCGTTGAGACCATGGCTCTCCTGCGCGCTCCGGGCGGATGCCCGTGGGATGCCGAGCAGACCCACGCGTCCCTGATTCGATATCTGGTGGAGGAGTCCTACGAGGTTGTGGAGGCGGTGGAGACTGGGAGTGAACCCAATATGCCGCTACTGCGTGAGGAACTGGGTGATGTGCTACTACAGGTCGTGTTTCACGCCGACATCGCGGCGGCTAACCCGCACGGCTTTGATATTGTGCAGGTGGTTGAGGGCCTGGTGCAGAAGCTTCGTTCGCGCCACCCGGACGTGTTCGTGGCTGAATCCGAGAACTCTTCGGAAGCTCCCCGTACCGCAGCTGAGCAACAGGCTGCGTGGGATGCGCTGAAGAAGAAGGAGAAGAGCGACCGCGGCGCCCTAGATGGTATTCCACCGCATCTGCCGGCGCTGGCCATGGCAGAGAAGACCGTCTCGAAGGCACGCAAAGCCGGCATTATTTTACCGCCGGAGCCGACGAGTATGGAGGATGATCTGAAGTACCTGCATACCGAGGAGGAATTTGGGGAATTGCTCTTCACCCTGGTGAGTCGTGCTCAGCGTAATGGCCTGGACTCCGAGCGTGCATTGCGCTCGTATACGCGCCGTTATATTGCGCAGCATACGCACGATGAGCCGAGCTTCTAAACACATTTGGGCTTCTCTTTGGGGCAAATTACCTTTCGAGGGTCCTGTAGTTACGTTGAAGTAACTGCGGGAC
>CAUQVM010000027.1:0-15854 GCA_963521575.1 uncultured Rothia sp. | reverse complement strand
CACTCCATGCCGGAGGCGCTGGAAGCCGCCAAGGAGCTGGGCTACCCGATGGTAGTCCGCCCCTCCTTCACCATGGGGGGCCTCGGCTCGGGCATGGCCTACAACGAGGAAGACCTCTACCGCATTGCCGGCGCCGGTATTCAGTACTCGCCCACCAGCGAAGTCCTGCTCGAAGAATCCATCCTCGGCTGGAAAGAATACGAGCTAGAGATGATGCGTGACACCAACGACAACGTCGTGGTCGTCTGCTCCATCGAAAACTTCGATCCCGTCGGCGTGCACACCGGCGACTCCATCACCGTTGCCCCCGCACTGACCCTGACCGACCGCGAGTTCCAGAAACTACGCGATATCGCAATCAACGTGATCCGCGAAGTTGGCGTGGACACCGGCGGCTGCAACATCCAGTTCGCCATCGACCCGAAGACCGGTCGCGTGATTGTCATTGAGATGAACCCGCGCGTATCCCGCTCCTCGGCGCTCGCATCGAAGGCCACCGGTTTCCCGATTGCTAAGATCGCAACCAAGCTGTCGCTGGGCTACACCCTGGACGAGATCCCGAACGATATCACCCAGAAGACCCCGGCATCTTTCGAGCCGACCCTGGACTACGTGGTGGTAAAGGTTCCGCGCTTCGCGTTCGAGAAGTTCCCGGCCGCCGACCCGACCCTGACCACCACCATGAAGAGCGTGGGCGAAGCTATGGCCCTGGGCCGTAACTTCACCGAGGCCCTGCAGAAGGCCATGCGTTCGCTCGAGCAGAAGGGTGCCTCCTTCTCATTCAAGCCGCTGACCCTCTCTGAGGCTGAGTTGGCCGAGCTGATTGAGAAGACTAAGGTTCCAACCACCCAGCGTATCTACCAGGTGCAGCAGGCCCTGCTGGCCGGTGCCACCGTGGAGCAGCTGCACGAGGCCACCAAGATTGACCCGTGGTTCCTGGATCAGCTGGTGCTGCTGAATGAGGTGGCCGGCGTGGTTCACGCCAAGCGCGACCACCTGGATCCCGAAACCCTGAAGCTGGCCAAGCGTCACGGTTTCTCGGATGCACAGATTGCCGAGATCATTGGCTCCTCCGAGGACGTGGTGCGCGGCGTACGCCACGCCCTGGGCATTCGCCCGGTCTTCAAGACTGTTGACACCTGTGCCGCTGAGTTCGAGGCATTCACCCCCTACCACTACTCCTCCTACGACCTGGAGGATGAGGTGGCCCACCACGAGAAGCCCTCGATTATGATTCTGGGCTCGGGCCCGAACCGCATCGGCCAGGGCATTGAATTTGACTACTCATGCGTGCACGCCTCCCTGGTACTGCGTTCGCTCGGCTACGAGACCGTCATGGTCAACTGCAACCCCGAGACCGTCTCCACCGACTACGATATCTCGACCCGCCTGTACTTCGAGCCGCTGACTCTTGAGGACGTACTGGAGATTGTCGAGTCCGAGCGCCGCACCGGCGGCCTCATGGGCGTATTCGTTCAGCTCGGCGGTCAGACTCCGCTGAAGCTGGCTCGCGCCCTGAAGGATGCGGGCGTGCCGATTCTGGGCACCACCCCCGAGGCTATCGACCTGGCCGAGGACCGTGGCGAGTTCGCCCGTGTGCTGGAAGAGGGCGGCCTGATTTCGCCCAAGAACGGTACCGCCTCCACCTTCGAAGGTGCCAAGCGCATTGCCGACGAGATTGGCTACCCCGTACTGGTTCGCCCCTCCTACGTGCTGGGTGGCCGCGGTATGGAAATCGTCTACGACGAAGCCAACCTGGCCCGCTACCTCGAAAACGCCACCGAGGTCTCACCCTCGCAACCGGCCCTCATCGACAAGTTCCTTGAGGACGCCATCGAAATCGATGTGGACGCCCTCTTTGACGGCGAAGAGCTGTACCTGGGCGGCGTTATGGAGCACATCGAGGAAGCCGGTATTCACTCCGGTGACTCCTCCTGCACCCTGCCCCCGATTACCCTCGGCCCGGACATTATCGCCAAGGTCAAGGACGCCACCGAGAAAATTGCTCGCGGCACCGGCGTGTGCGGCCTGATCAATATTCAGTTCGCGTACGTATCTGAGAACCTCTACGTGATTGAGGCAAACCCGCGCGCATCCCGCACCGTCCCGTTCGTATCGAAGGCCACCGGCGTGCAGCTGGCCAAGGCCGCCGTGCTGATTGGTCTGGGCAAGAGCATTGCCGAGCTGAAGGCTGAGGGCTACCTACCGAAGAACATGGACGGCGCATCCTTGCCGCAGGAGACCGCAATTGCCGTCAAGGCTGCCGTGCTACCCTTCGCCCGCTTCCGTACCCCCGAGGGCGTGGTGGTTGATTCGCTCCTGAGCCCCGAAATGCGTTCGACCGGTGAGGTTATGGGCCTGGACAAGCACTACGACACCGCCTTCGCGAAGGCTCAGGCTGGTGCCGGCTCACCGCTGCCGACCTCCGGTAAGGTATTCATCTCCGTGGCTAACCACGACAAGCGCAACGTGATTATTTACGCGAAGATGCTGGAGTCCCTGGGCTTCGAGATCATCTCCACCGGCGGTACCGCCGAGATTCTGCGCCGTAACGGCCTGAACTCGATTGTGGTGGCTTCGAAGTTCGCGGAGGCTCAGGGCGAGCACTCGATTGTGGACATGGTCCGCAACGGCGACATCGACCTGATCCTGAACACCCCGGCCGGTGGCGCCGCCCGCAGCGACGGCTACGAGATTCGTGCCGCCGCCGTATCGGTAGGTTGCCCGGTGATGACCACCATCTCCGAGTTCGCCGCCGCCGTTCAGGCCATTGCCGCTCTGCGCGAGCACAGCTGGAACATTATGAGCCTGCAGGAACACGACCTTGAGCTGTCCGAGGCCGTGGCTTCCCGCGGCGCTGAAGGCGGCGAGGCGTAATGTCCACTTCTTTTGGTGACCGCCTCGCCCGGGCGATGGCCGAGCGCGGCCCGCTCTGCGTGGGTATCGACCCGCACCCAAACCTGCTACAGCAGTGGGAGCTGGAGGATTCCGCCGCAGGCTTAGCCGCCTTCACCGAGGCCGTATACGAGGGGTGCGCACCCTTCGCAGCAGCCCTCAAACCGCAGGTGGCGCTCTTTGAACGTCACGGCTCGGCCGGCCTGGCCGTGCTGGAGGCGCTCTTCGCCCGCGCCGCGGCTGACGGCGTGCTGATCGTAGCTGACGCAAAGCGCGGTGATATCGGCTCAACCATGAAAGCCTACGCTGATGCGTGGCTCAGCTCCTCCTCACCGCTGGGTACCGATTCCGTGACGCTGAGCCCGTACCTGGGATTCGAGTCGCTCCGCCCGGCCCTGGATTTGGCAGCCCAGAACGACCGCGGCACCTTCGTGCTGGCACTAACCTCGAACCCCGAAGGTAAGAGCGTGCAACACGTGGGCGGCTCCGAATCTGAGAGTTCCGAGGGCGCTGTAGCCAAGCGCATTATTGCGGCTGCAACCGCCGAGAACGCCTCCCGCTCCTGGAATACCATGGGCCCGTGCGGACTGGTAGTGGGTGCAACCGTGGGCCAGGCTCTGGAGGACCTCAATATTAATTTGAGCACTTTTAACGGCCCCATTCTTTCGCCCGGTTACGGTGCTCAGGGCGCCACGGCCGCCGATCTGTACCGCGTATTCGCGGGTGTGGAGTCGCAGGTGCTGGTGAATTCCAGCCGTGGCGTACTCTCGGCTGGCCCGTCAGTTCAGGCGCTAGCGCAGGCCGCGCAGGCAGCTCGCGAGGACCTGCTGGCCGCCCGCGGCAAGTAGCCTCACAATATAGCACTGCCGCGTAAAAAATACGAGGGGCGCACGCTCCGGAAGGATTCTTCGGGATCCTACCGGGGCGTGCGCCTCTTTCTGCATTCGGGTTTACTTTTGATGAGGCGCATACTCCGCTATGCTATAGAAGGTGCTCCCAGAATTTACGTGCTGACGTGCGTAGACGCATCGTTGGTGCGGCCGGGAGTACCCCGAACGGGGAGAGAGGGTTCTCTCCCCGTTCGTGATACATTAGCTGATAACTATAACTCTATAACTCGCAGAAATGGGGGACCCAACCATGCCGCTGACTCCGCTTACCGAGGATGCGCGCGCCTCCGCCCGCGAGAAGGCAGTACTTGCCCGAGCTCACCGCCAGGAAATTAAGCGCGCGCTAAGCGAACGTGAACTTTCTGTGCGTCAGGTTCTCGATATGGTCGATTCCGACCCGGCACTGGCTAAAATGCCGGTGGGGCAGATGCTACGCGCACTTCCGGGCATTGGTGCAGTTCGTGCAGAACGCATCATTGAAGAACTTCATATTGCGCCGACCCGCCGCCTCGGTGGCCTCGGCGTACACCAGCGTCGCAAGATGGTGGAGTACTTCAATCGTAATTCGCGGTATTTGAACCGCGCTCGCCGTAAGACTACTGCTAAGTCTTCCGTGTCTTAAGTCCTCAGATAATCGTGCCGTCCTCGCGACGATGGCGGCGCAGTAAGGAAGCTATGTCTCAGCCGACTCTTACCGTTCTGGCTGGCCCCACTGCTGTTGGCAAGGGCACGGTGTGCCAGTATATTCGTGAGAACTATCCGAACGTGTGGTTCTCTGTTTCTGCTACAACCCGTGATCCTCGCCCCGGTGAGGTGGATGGCGAGCACTACTACTTCGTCTCGATGGATGAGTTTGACCAGATGATTGCTGACGGTCAGATGCTCGAGTACGCGGTAGTGCACGGCAAGAATAAGTACGGTACTCCGCGCACTAAAGTGCAGGAAGCTTTGGATGCCGGTCGCCCGGTAATTCTGGAGATTGATCTGCAAGGTGCCCGTCAGATTCGTGAGACCATGCCGGATGCTCGCCTCATTTTCCTGGCTCCGCCGAGCTGGGATGAACTGGTTTCGCGTCTGGTGGGTCGAGGCACTGAGGATGAGCAGGAGCAAGCTCGGCGTCTTGAAACGGCGAAGGTTGAGCTAGCTGCCGAAGGGGAGTTTGACGTCACGGTGGTCAACGACACCGTGGAGCGTGCAGCTCGGGAGATTGCCGAGCTGATTGGCGCGGCCTAGGTCGCGTACCGTGGAGGCGGGTTGTGTGGTGAGTCTGCACAGCCCGCCTTTCTCGTCTCTTCCCATTCGCCCGGTATGTGCTTTTTGGACGTTGAGAGGGTAGAATGGTTCTTTAGTTTTGACCGCACCCTTCGCGTACTGTGCCCACCCTTTGAGCGGGGGCGGTGAGGCTGGGGTGTTCGGTACGTACATTCCATCAAGCTATTTGGAGTTTTTTGTGGCAAACGAAATCAAGGAACACGAGGACTACAACTTCGTTGACGGCGTCGCTCCCGAGGGTATTGTGAGCCCCAGCGCTGACGCACTGATTGAGAAGGCTGAGTCCAAGTACGGCCTGGTGATTTTCGGTGCCCGCCGCGCCCGCCAGATTAATGCGTACTACGCTAACCTGCAGGATCAGAAGTCTGCTCACGTTGGCCCGCTGGTTGACGCCGAGTCGAACGAAAAGTCCCTGTCGGTGGCTATGCGCGAGATTATTGCTGACCGTGTTGAGGCTGAGCACAAGCCCGGTACCAAGTTCAACGAGGACGGCTACCCGATTCCCGAGGAGATTCCGGCCGGCATGCTCGACTTCAGCGCCACCGATTACCCCGGTGCTATCGAGGAGGAGTACATCCCCGCCGGTAGTGACGAGGTTATCGAAATTGAAGAGATCATCCTCGACGACTCCGCTGAGTAATCAGTAGCCTGTAGGATAAGGATTTTACGCGTACCATGCGCATTATCGTTGGTATGGGAGGGGGCATTGCTGCGTATAAGGCGGCAATGCTCCTTCGCCTTTTTGCGAAGAATGGCGATGAGGTTATCGCCATGCCCACCCCGAACGCCACCAAGTTTGTGGGTGTACCCACCTTGGAGGCGCTCAGCGGCAACCCGGTCAACACCGATGTATTCGACCGCGTGCCGGAGGTAAACCACGTGCGTCAGGCTGAGAAGGCCGACGCCGTAGTGATTGCCCCGGCCACCGCTGATCTGCTGGCGCACCTGGCTACCGGCCGTACGGATGATCTGCTGACGGCAACTGCTCTGACGACCCACGCCCCGGTGATTGTAGCACCGGCAATGCACACCCAGATGTGGGAACACCCGGCCACTCAGGCGAATGTGCAGACTCTGCGTTCGTGGGGTTACCACGTGATTGAGCCGGTCATTGGTCGTCTGACTGGACCGGATTCTGGTCCGGGTCGCATGCCGGAGCCGGAGGATATCTTCCGTGTGGCTTTGCAGGTGATTGAGCGTTTCCCGAAGGGGAAGGTGCATCCTGTGTATATGCCCGGGTACGCCCCGACACAGCCGCTGTACACGGATACCGAGCAGGAGCGCGCTGCGGCGGCTCGGGAGGCGACGCTCACCTCGGCTCTGGGGGGCGCGTTACAGAGTCCCTCTGCCGCCCCTGTCTCGTCCTCGGAAACTGTCCCCGCAATGCAGGCTTCCGGGCCTCTGGCTGGTCGCCTTGTGGTGGTGACTGCGGGTGGTACTCGCGAGGCGCTCGACCCGGTTCGTTTCTTGGGTAACCGTTCGACCGGTAAGCAGGGGGTAGCCCTGGCGCAGGCGGCACGCGATCTGGGTGCGCGCGTTCACCTAATTGCGGCGAACCTTGAGGTTCCCGCGCCGGAGGACGTGCAGCTAACCCGCGTGGTGAGTGCCAGCGATCTGCACGACGCAACCCTGGAGGCGACCGCGCAGGCCGATATCCTCATCATGTCTGCTGCGGTAGCTGACTTTAGACCGGCCGAATACGCCGAGTACAAGATTAAGAAGAGTGCAGATTCCGATGAGGCCCCGGTTATTGAGCTGGTGCGTAATCCGGACATTCTGCGTGAGGTTGTGGTGCGCCGTCAGGAGGCACGTGAGGCACGGCAAACCTGCCTGGGTCCGCAGCTGATTGTGGGTTTTGCGGCGGAGACTGGTTCGGCCGATAAGACTCCGCTGGAGCTGGGCCGTGAGAAGATGATGCGTAAGGGCACCGATTTCTTGGCGGTCAATACGGTGGGTTTGAATCTGGGCTTTGGCGCGGATGAGAATACGATTACCCTGCTCTCAACTCTGACCGATGAGAGCCCGGTGTTGACCGGTTCGAAGACGGATATTTCGGTACGCCTGCTGGAGTATGTGGCGCGTTTCTTTGAGGATACTTCACCCGAGAACGCCGAGTAGCGTCCAAGATTGCGGAGGGCTCGTAGCGCAAGGAGCGCAGCGAGCCCTTTGTCATGTGTTGAAATATGTGATCTTAGCCCAAGACCGTCAGATAAAGGTCTAGTATCATGGCTAGTAGAGTATTTCGCGTCAAGGGGGAATGAAGCGCCATGTCCGAGAACCTAAACCAGGCCGTCAAACCGGAGCGTAATCACGCTGAGGAGCGTCCGCAGATTCTGGTGATTACCGGTATTTCCGGTGCTGGCCGTAGCACCGTTGCTAATGTGTTGGAGGACGAAGGCTGGTACGTCATTGACAATATTCCGCCGCAGATGCTTGGCTCCCTGGCGGATTTGGTCACCCGCGACGGCGCTCGCGTTCCGAAGGTGGCTCTCGGTATTGACGTTCGAGCCCGCGCCCTGTTCTCCGACCTGCCGGCTGCGATTGAGACGTTGCGCAAGTCCGATATTGATTTCTCCATGCTCTTCCTGGACGCCAAGGACGAGACAATTATTGCCCGATACGAGGCTCAGCGGCGTCCGCACCCGCTACAGGGTGAGGGGCGCGTACTGGATGGTATCCGTGCCGAGCGCACCCTCTTTGAAGGTCTGCGCTTGGCTTCGGATCGCACGATTGATACGACCGGCATGAACGTGCACGAGCTAGCCCGCACCGTACGTCAGATGTTTTCTGAGGGCGCGGATAAGAAGCTAAACCTGACCGTCATGAGTTTCGGCTTCAAGTACGGTGCCCCCTCGGATGCCAACTATATGGCCGATATGCGTTTTATCCCTAACCCGCACTGGGTCCCGGAGTTGCGTCCGCTAACCGGTCAGGATGCTCCCGTCCGCGATTACGTACTCGAGCACCCGGGTACCGAGGAGTTCATTAGCAACTATTTGGCCGCCCTGCGTCCGGTGCTGGAGGGCTACCGCCGTGAGGGTAAGTACTACGCGACAATTGCGATTGGATGCACCGGTGGTAAGCACCGCTCGGTGGCCGTAACCGAAGAGCTGGGTCGTCGGCTCTCCGCTTTCCCCGAGGTCAACGTGAACGTTCAGCATCGCGATAAGGGCCGCGAGTAGGGCCTGCACCGCTGATTTCTACTGTAGATTTCAATCCGTAGGTTCTACCCGCTCGTGTGCCTCGCGTGGGGGCGGGTAGCCCGCGGGGTATGTGAGATATTTCTATGACCAACCGTTCGACTAGTTACGATACTCAGGGCATCCCTCGTCTGCCCGCGCTACCAACCCAGGCGCTACGCCTGCTGAAGACCACACATCGTTCACCGAAGGTGACCGCGATGGGCGGCGGTCACGGCCTGTACGGTTCCCTTTCGGCTCTGCGCCATGTGACACCCGACTTGACGGCTGTGGTGACGGTTGCAGATGATGGTGGCTCCTCGGGGCGTCTGCGCGAGGAGATGGGTATTCTTCCTCCCGGTGATTTGCGCATGGCCCTGTCTGCGCTGTGCGATGACACTGACTGGGGCCGCACGTGGCGCGATGTCATGCAACACCGTTTTAGTGCCCCGGATAATTTTGTGGGGGAATTCCCCCTGGAATATCACGCTCTGGGTAATCTGCTGATTGCTACGCTCTGGCAGTTGCTGGATGATCCGGTGGCCGGTCTGGACTGGGCCGGGGCGCTCTTGAATGCCCGCGGTCGCGTGCTCCCCATGGCCTTGGACCCTATGGTCATCTACGGCACCGTGCTACGCGAGCATCCGGGTGGTGGCATTGAGCGGGTGAAGGTGACCGGACAGGTAAACCTTTCCAAAGAGGAACGTGTACACG
Source organism: uncultured Rothia sp. (assembly GCA_963521575.1). Taxonomy (GTDB): domain Bacteria; phylum Actinomycetota; class Actinomycetes; order Actinomycetales; family Micrococcaceae; genus Rothia. The sequence continues at coordinate 6,904 of CAUQVM010000027.1, read as the reverse complement.
ATATCGGTCTCTCCCCGGTAAATGCTCGCCCCTGCCCGGAGGCTCTATCTGCTATTGAGGAGTCCGACTGGGTTGTGCTTGGGCCTGGCTCGTGGCGCACCTCGGTACTACCGCATCTTCTGCTTGACGCTCAGCGTGAGGCAATCCTGCGGACCGAGGCACGCCGTTGCGTGGTCATGAACCTCTCGGATGATAAGGAGACTGTGGGCTTTACTCCGGCCACGCACCTGGACCTGCTCCGCCAGTACGCTCCCAAACTGCACCTGGACGCTGTAATCGCCGATCTAAATATGCCGGCCGACCACCGTGAAGGCCTCGAGCAGGCAGCCTCGGCGATGGGCGCGAAGGTCGTGTGGGCTCACCTGCGGTCGAGCTCCCAAGTGAATGTACACGACCCGCTGAAGCTCGCGGCTGCGTATAACGAAGCGTTCGAGCTGGGCTCATAGCCCCCCCGCGGAGCGGCTACCTGCCTCTTGAACGCTACCTAACTCCCAACCACTACCTACCGCTCAGAAGGACCTGTTCATGGCACTGACCACTCTTGTCAAAGACGAACTTGCCGGCTACGAGGCTACAAAAGTCTCAGCCCGTAAAGCAGAAATCTCTACGATTCTGCGTTTTACCGGGGGCCTTCACATCGTCTCGGGGAGGATCGTGGTGGAGTCCGAGGTAGATCACGAACCAACGGCGCATCGCATGCGCCACACCATTGCGGAGATTTACGGCCACGATTCCGAACTGACGAGTGTGAGCGGCGGCGGTTTGCGCCGCGGAGGTCGCTTTATTGTACGCGTAGATCAGGGTGGTGAAGCGCTGGCCCGCCAAACCGGTCTGCTGGATGTCTGTGGCCGCCCGGTGCGCGGCCTGCCCCCGGCTATCGTTAATGGCTCCCTGCAGGATGCCGAGGCGGTTATGCGAGGTGCCTTCCTGGCGCACGGTTCGCTGACCGAGCCGGGGCGTTCCTCCGCCCTGGAGTTTACGTGCCCCGGCCCCGAGGTGGCGCTGGCACTGGTGGGTGCGGCCCGCCGCCTGGATATTATTGCTAAAGCCCGCGAGGTGCGCGGTACCGACCGCGTGGTGGTACGCGATGGAGAGACCATCTCGCAATTGCTGGAACGCATGGGTGCTACCGGCACCCTGAGCACCTGGCGTGAGGCTCGCACTCGTAAGGAAGTGCGCGCAACAGCTAACCGTCTGGCCAACTTTGACGATGCAAACCTGCGCCGCAGCGCGCAGGCGGCAGTGGCTGCCAGCGCCCGCGTGGAGCGAGCTTTAGAAATTCTGGGCGATCAGGCTCCCGAGCATCTACAGTATGCGGGTAAGTTGCGCGTGGTGCATAAGCATGCTTCGCTGGATGAGCTGGGCCGCCTAGCTGAACCGCCGATGACGAAGGATGCGATTGCCGGGCGCATTCGCCGTCTGCTGGTTATGGCGGATAAACGCGCGGCCGAGCTGGGTATTCCCGGTACGGAGCTACCGCGCGAGGACTAATACCGGGACTGGTATCAACACTAGAGTCACAAATCGGTACATTTTATGACGCCCTAGTTTTGAATAAAACCCCTTATTTTTTCAAAAAACCTGTGGATAGCACCCCTATAGACAGAAAGAAAGGGGTGTTATCCACAGGTTTTTCTGCGCCCCATCCCGGTCGTAACGAAGCGGGCTAGGGCGAGGCTATGAGTAGCAAGAACCATGACCCCCGCATCCACCTCAACGACGAAGACCTACCCGACGGCACCCGCTCAGTCTCTCCTGACACCGAGCCTTACGGGTACGATATCGGCGAAAACCACCGCAGCAACCGCCACGGTACTGAACCCTCCCCACGGAGTGCACGCTCCCTTCTGGATACCCTGTACCGTACCCCTTCCGGCACAGGATATACCGCCCCGCATCCCGAATCTCAGGCCCCGGACGACACGCTACACGCCTGCGACCGCGAAGACACCGTACGCCTACAGCATGCAGAAGCGCGCGCAGTAGCGCACGAGAACCAGGCTCAGATGCGGGACGAAACACCCACCTGGAGGGCAGACACAAACCTTACTCAAGATTCACCCGAGGATGACACGGCCGCATCGGTAGAAACCGAAGACAACTGGGACGAGTGGGAGGAATGGGAACAGGGCAACCAACCCGGAACCACCCGCACCACCCGCTGGGGGCTATCACCTCACGCCCTAGCCCTGGTGGCCGTACTCACCCTAGTAGCCATTGTCTGGGGCATAACCCAGATCCCAGCCACACCTCGCGCTGAGCAGATCCCCTCACTCACCCCACCCAGCCCCTCCGTCGAAACCCCGCTAGAGGGCGGAACAGCCGGCACCCGGCCACCCGAATCAGCCACCCCCACCAATAGCACCCAGTCCGATACACCCGCAGAAGTACGGGTGCACGTGGCCGGTGCCGTCAACAACCCTGGCGTCTACACCCTACCCACCCAAGGACGCGCCGTAGACGCCCTTGCAGCCGCCTCGGGCGCCTCCGCAGACGCCGACCTGGACCGAGTTAACCTAGCCGGAACACTGACAGACGGCATGCAACTATACGTCCCGCACCGTGGAGAACCCGCCGCCCCCGCCCAAATCCAACCCAACACCGGATCCCAAACAAACGCGGAAAATCGGGGGAGCGGCGCATCCGGCGCACAGCCCTTACCCGCACGAACCTTCACACCGGCCGGCTCTTCCGGATCCGGAGGCACCTCAGGCTCTAATACGGGAAGCGGAGCGGGCACTACCTCCCCGGGATCCGGATCCGTACAGGGGCCGGTCAACATTAACACCGCCACAGCCGAGCAACTACAAACCCTACCCCGCATCGGACCGGCTATGGCTCAGCGCATTATTACCTGGCGCGAGGCACACGGTGGATTTCGCAGTGTGGACGAGCTAGACGCCGTACCCGGCATCGGCCCGACCCTATTAGAGACCCTACGCCCGCTGGTGACAGTCTAATGCGCCCGCAAAACCACCCGATACCGCCGCGCACCGCCGCTACCCCCTACGCCCGCGCCAGCCGCACCTGGTTCCTATGGCAAAACCGCTGGACCGAGCAGCGCGAGAAACAGGAACTACGCGCCCAGGGCGCCCTCATCCACCTGGATGCACGACTCAGTGCTACCGTACTTATCCTGTGGACTTTCACGGCAACCGCCCTAAACATAGGCACCTGGCAAACTCTACAACCGCTAGTCTGCATCCTAGTAATAACCCTGGCCATTACCGTTCTCATCCTGCACACCGGCGGGGAAACAATCCTACGCATCACGGGACAAACGGTACTAATATCCGCCGTCATTACGGCCCAGGCCGTACTACTCTGCGCCACCGGAGTAGATAGCTCCCGCGCAACCCTGAAACAAGCACAGGGACACTCCATCCGACTCAGCGGAACAGTAGAATCACTCCGCCCCGTAGATCAGCGGACCACCCTAACAGTTATCCGACTGGAACAGCTACAGGGACGCTCCGTGCGAGTATACACGCCGCACACCCGAAGGAAACAAAGGCATAAAATCAACCCCCACAACCACTTCCCGCACACTCCAACCCGGCACCAAAGTAACAGCCATCGGCACCCTGGAACTCGGCGACGGCCCCTTCAACGCTCACGCGCGCCTACGCGGAACAATCTTCACCCACCCCAAAGACCAAACCATGAGCACTCCAGCACCACCCGACCCGCAACACAACGACTTACCCCCCAATACCGAACCCCCCCCCGCCCCTCAACACTCCAGGATCTAAAGTCGCAACTCAGTTCCCACGCAGCACAGATACTCGGCCACGATTCAGCAGCCATCGTTCTAGGAACCGCCTACGGCGGCGACTCCCTCATGAGCCGCACCGTACGTGAAGAATACAAACTCAGCGGACTCAGCCACATCACCGCCGTCTCCGGCGCAAATATCGCCATCATCTTCCTCATCGCCTACCGCCTGCTACTAGGCATACGACCCTACCGCATTACCAGCCTCTACTTGCATCTCCACCCCAAAAAACCAAAAAAACAACCCGGAAAAATCCCACCCATCATCCGGAAACTAAGCCTCCTCAGCATCCCACACCAAGCCATGGTACTCACCGGCATAAGCACCGTCCTCGCCTACGCCACCCTCCTAGAACACGAAGGATCGTCATCCGCTCCCTAACCATGGGCCTGCTAGGAGTCCTCACCATGCTGCGCGGATCCGGGCGACACAAGTCACCGTACTCATCTGCCTCCTCGCCGCACCGCACCTCACTCTCGACGCCGGATTCACCCTCTCCGTCACGGCCACCGCATCACTCATCCTCCTCGGCCCACCCCTCACACGCCTACTCACCCGCTATATACCAACAAACCTCGCCCAAATCATAGCCACCCCCATCGCAGCCTCCCTATGGTGCACACCCATTATCCTGAGCATAAGCGGCACCATCCCGCTCTACACAGTACCCGCCAATATCGCAGCTGCGCCCCTGACACCAATCAGCATGCTCGCCGGACTAGCCGCCCTCGGATTCTTCACCCTCGGAGTAACACCCCTAGCAGACACATGCCTACGCATCGGCGGGATCGCAGCAACAGGCATCGAACACATCGCCTCCCTCGCTGCACACGCACCCGGCAACCCCTGGGAACCCGGCACAACCCTCCCCGCAACCCTAACCAGCATCGCAATAATCCTCACCCTCAGCACACTCATCTGGTGGGCGGAAACACACCGCTACCGCACCATCACAAACCGCCGCTACCTGCGCACAGCGTCAACCCCCATCACCACAACAACCAACCCCAGAAAGGAACAACCTCCAAAGAAGCAAAGAAGCTATGATGGATATTCAGCGGAACCCCTCCAACCCCAAACAACCGAAAGGCAAGTGAAAAACGTGGCAGGTCAGCGCACACCCCAGCGTGGTCGAGGCTACTCCCGACGAGGCAGACCCACCCTCGACACCGCCTGGCGTACCGTCACCCTCGCACCGGCCATTATGCTCTACGGCCCCGAAGACTACTTCGCCTCCCGCGCCACCACGCGCCTACGCAAACTCTTCCACGAAACGCACCCCGAGGTAGACCGCGTACACCTAAACGCCGCCACCTACACAGCGGGGGAGCTGACCCTACAGACATCACCTTCACTCTTCGGCTCAGCCAAAATTATCGAGGTCGAGAACGTAGCCACCATGAGCGAAGATTTCCTCATCGACGCGCTCGCCTACCTCAAAGCCCCCGAACCGGATATTATGCTCATCCTGCACCACACCGGGGGAAACCGCGGCAAAAAGCTTATCGACCTAGTTCGATCATCCTTTACACTCGTCAATTGCAAGGCGCTTAAGACAGACCGCGAGAAAAGTGAATTTCTGGCCGGCGAGTTTGCAACCGCCCGTCGCCCCATAGCACCGGGCGCACTGGCCCTACTCACCGCTACCGCATCGGATACAGCTGAGCTAGCTGCGGCCTGCCAGCAGTTACTCGCTGACATTCCCGGAGATATTACCGAGGAAGCTGTCAACCGATACTACGTTGGCCGCACCGAAGTTACCGCATTCCGCGTGAGTGATGCCGCAATTTCGGGCAATACCCCCGAGGCCCTACGTCTGTTGCGCCACGCTCTGGCCACCGGCACCGAGCCGATTCCCATGCTGGGTGCGCTCGCCATGCGTATTCGCAATATTGCGCGCGTTTACCGGGTGCGTATGAGCGCTAATGAGCTAGCTCGCGAGGTAGGTATGGCTCCCTGGCAGGTGGAGCAGGCTCAGCGTGATGGACGGCGCTTCACGCAGGCTCAGCTAGCGCACATTGTGCAGTTGCTGGCCGATGCGGATGCCCAGCTCAAGGGTGAATCGCAGGATGCCGTGTACGCGGTAGAACGCGCTGTGCTGGCGATTGCGCAGCCCGCTCGAGACTAGATTCCCCTGGGATTCAGTGCAGTTGACGGAGGAATAAGAGCCCGAAAAGCAGGGGAGGGAGTGCACCATCGCACAGTGCCCTACCCCACAGGGCGCGCGGACGGCTTCTCGGGCATAATGGTGCGCATGCTTGAATTCTTGAAGAAAATTTTCTTTGCTGTGTTGCCTTTCCTGCAGAAGGCGGCGGAGGATGCCCTCAATGAGGCGACCTCCTCCAAGGGCAGCGACTCCGGCAACTCATCCAATACCTCTCAGCAGGCTTCTTCCCAGCGGGATCGCTCGCAGTCGTCCCCTAAACCGAGTGCTCCTAAGCCAAGTAGCCCCAAATCCTCTTCCCAAAAGTCTTCCGTGCCGAAGCCTTCCGCCCCCAAGCCGAGCGCGCCGAAGCCCGTAGCACCCGCGCAGACAAGTGAGGCATCCGGGTCAGACTACCCGGGCGATTACTGCGATATGGTCGAATTTGAGTACTCTCCCTCTCTGGATGGGGACGCCGATCCGGGTGAAATCGTGTGGACGTGGGTTCCTTTCGAGGAAGACCACTCGCAGGGTAAGGATCGCCCGGTGCTTCTGGTGGGTCGCGACGGGGATTACCTGCTGGCGCTGATGATGACCAGTAAGGACCACAATAACCATGAGCATGCCGATTCGAACTATCTGGACATTGGGACGGGCCCGTGGGATCCGCAGGGTCGCGCCTCCGAGGTGAAGCTGAACCGAGTGATTCGCGTGCGTCCGGATGCAATGCGCCGCGAGGGTGCGATTATGCCGAAGGATACCTTCCGCCTGATTGAGCGTGCGTGGATTCGCCGTAACGGCTAGAGTTCCATGTGTAGCCTCGCGGTAGCGCGTAGCGGAGGAAGGTCTTGGATGTTGCGGTTTTCACAGTATCTCGAGTCTTTTTCTGTCTCCGAACCCTATTGCGGGGGTGGCCTATCTGGTAGTATGGGTGGTTGAGTGTCCGATGGTCATCGGGCACTGCTGGCCGGTTGCCATAGGCATCC
>CAUQVM010000026.1:0-15891 GCA_963521575.1 uncultured Rothia sp. | reverse complement strand
CCGCACCCCCCCGCGGCGCGACGCCGGGGAGCAAGCCCGGCGGGACCGCCGCCCCTGGGACGATGTCCGGCTCTACCCCCAAAACAACGACCCGAGTCAAAAAAGCACGCACCGAGGAGCACGCGCAGCAGCATCGCACACCGCTGGCCGCCACAAACCGCCGTACCCACCGCCTCAGCCCGCCCACCATGCTGGCCGTCTTCGCGGCGATTCCACTGACTCTAATCTTTATCCTGCTACTGAACGTGCTTATCGTAACCCGACAGTACGACATGGTCGATCTACGGGCCCAGGAACAGCGCCTAGTGCAGGAAAACCAGGCGTTACACCAGGAAATCGGTTTTAAGGAAGCACCTCAGGATCTTGCGATTCGTGCCAGTACCCTGGGTATGTTCGTTAGCTCATCGCAGGCAACCCTGAACTTAAAGACTGCAACAATTGAGGGAACCCCCGCCCCCGTAGCCAGCCCCACCGGAGCAGCGGCCGCCAAGGAAGATAACCTGGTGGCTCCGCCCGCTGCCGGCTCTGAGGAGAGCTACGCCAAGAGCATTGTGGACGCCAACCGGGCCGTACAGAAACGCCACAGCCCCCCATCGGCCAGTGCTAATGCCTCGGCAATCCCCTCGGCTCAGGGCACGGCCCAGAACGCAGCTAACCCTGCCCCCTCTGCCTCTGCAAGCGCGACGGCCACTTCCGCGAGCCCCGCCGCTGCAAATTCTAGTTCGCAGAACACACGATAGAGCGCACCCGCAGCGCACCCCACCTCACGACGCATATCCTCATCTCATTACGCGAAAGGACACCCCGCATGAGCTTCGACGCGCGCCGTCACGCGAACGAACCCGCATCCGGGAAGCCGAACCTGTCCCGTCGAGGCTTTCTAGCAGGTGCCGCTGCCACCTGCTCACTGGGTGTTATTGGGTTGAACCTTTTCGTACGTCAGGGATTTGATCCCGGCGGAGTGGCGAACGCCTCCCGTCAGAAGCGCCTGCGCTCGCAGGTGCTTCCCGCTGTGCGCGGTCAGATCCTCGATATTAACGGTCACGTCATGGCTCGCACGGTGCAACGCTACAACATCACCGCGGACCAGAGCGCTGTGACCAGCTTTAAACGCTACAACGAAGACCGTACCGAAAAGATTGAGGTTACCCCCAACCAGCTAGTCTACGAGATGACCGATATCCTCAAGAGCGTGGATCCCGGTATCACCGATGAATTTATTAAGTCAAAGTTGGACGGTTCCTCCAAGTACTCAATCATTAAGACCAATGTGACCCCCGAAATTTACCGTAAGATTGACGCTCTCGGCGCGCCCTTTATCTATGGCGAAACTTTTTCTCAGCGTCTATACCCCAACGGTAGCGTGGGCGGATCCGTGGTCGGTAAGTACAACATTGTGGATGAACCCGACGGAAACGGCACCGGTGGAACCGTGACCCGCAACTTCTCCGTTGGTATCGAACGCGTCTTTGAAAAGGAACTAGCCGGAACTGCCGGTGAACGCACCTACGAAATCAGTGCTGACGGTGTGCGCATCCCCGTGGCCAAGGAGGAACAACGCCTGGCCGTGGACGGAAAGAATATCCGTCTCACCATTAACCGCGATGTGCAGTACTTCGCCCAGCAGGTGGTGCGTGCCCGAGCTGAGGAGCTTAAAGCTGAGTGGTGCACCGCCATTGTGATGGATGTGTGCGATGGCTCGATTCTGGCGCTGGCGGACTCCTCCACCATGGACCCCGGGGCAAAGACCATCGAAGATGCTGCGGACATGATTCCGCGCGCTATTTCGCAGAGTGTGGAGCCCGGTTCAACAGAGAAGATTCTCACCTCCTCGGCGCTTATCGAGCAGGGGCTGACTACCCCTTCCAGCCAGTACGATGTCCCCGCAACCTTGACGATTGACGGGCAGACCTTCAAAGACGCCTTCGAGCACCCGGCTCAGCGTCGAACCTTCTCGGGTATTATTACCGATTCGATGAACACTGGTACTGTGCTCGTGGGTCAGAAACTCAGCAAGGAAGAACGGTACAACTGGCTCAAGAAGTACGGCATGGGCGAGTACACGGGAATTGAGCTGACCGGTGAACAGCAGGGTCTCATTAGCGATTGGCGCGAATGGGATGGCCGCCAGCAGTACACGGTGCTTTTCGGTCAGGGTGTGGCTCAGACCCCGCTACAGACCGCCATGATTTTCCAGGCGCTGGGCAATAAGGGTGTACGCCTGAAGCCCCGCATTGTGGATGCCATTATTGACGCAGATGGTACTGAGCACAAGCGTCCGGTTGAACCGGGAACCCGCATGGTGAGTGAAGAGACCGCCGCCTCCTGCCTCGTGCTCATGGAGAATGTGGTGGAGCAGGGTCACGCCCGTACCGCGAAGGTCACCGGATATCGTGTGGGTGGTAAGACCGGTACCGCTGAAGCACCCAGTGACAAGGGTGGTTACGAGGGGTACACGACCTCGTTTATCGGCCTGGCACCGATTGAGAACCCGCAGTTCCTGGTGGCGGTGACCATGCAACGTCCCGAAGGTGAGATTGGTGTAAACGGTACAACCGCCGAGTTCTCCAAGATTATGGAGAAGACCCTGCACACCTACAGCGTACCGCGGTCGACCGGTAACCCAGATATTATCCCGATTTTTGCAGACGAGAGCACCAAACAAAACCGCTAAACTGAAGCGCGTGCGATTAAATACTCGGGCCCTGCGCCGCGCGAACACTGTGCCGTGCGAACGTAGTGCTCACGGGATAGAGCAGAGAAGAATCTGACACCCGCCGAGAGTTTAAGACCGTAGAATATTGAATGACCCCGTGTGCCTTGAGCGCATACCATAGATAGCTTGCCGCACTACTACCTGCGGTGAGGGAAGAAGGATGATGGATACCGCATCTCACGTAACCGGCCAGAACTCGCTGGGCGGTGATGCTCAGACTCTGCGCCCAAATACGGTGCGCCCCGTGAGCCTGGAGGACCTTCTCGAAAGCCTGCGCGGCTTAGGCGCCGAGGTGACGATAAAGCATTCCGCTGAGGCGGGGGAGCAGACCGGTACCGTTGAGATGACCGGTATTAGCATGGACTCGCGCGGTGTGCGCCCCGGCGACCTATATGTGGCTTTGCCCGGTGCTAAGGTTCACGGTGCGCAGTTCGCTTCGGGAGCCCTGAAGCTGGGAGCCGCCGCAATTCTGACCGATGCTGCGGGCACGGCGCTACTGGGTGATGTCTCGGTTCCGGTCCTCACGACCGAAAACCTGCGCAAATACGTCGGTCCGCTGGCCGCACTCTTGTACGGGTCGGCGACTTTTCCCGCCACGCACCGCTATGCCGTGACCGGTACAAACGGTAAAACTACCTCCACTTATATGCTGGAGTCTATATTTCGTACCGGTCTAGGCGTAAAGACTGGTCTGATTGGTACGATTCAGATTCTGGTTGACGGTGTGTCTGTGCCTTCGAAGATGACGACCCCCGAATCACCTCACGTGCACTCCCTGCTGGCCATTATGGGTGAGCGGGGTCTGCGTTGTGCCGCCATGGAAGTATCATCCCACGCCATCGATTATCATCGCGTGGACGGTGTGAAGTATTCCGTGGCTGGCTTTACGAATTTGACCCAGGATCACCTGGATTTGCACGGCACCATGGAACATTACTTTAAGTCGAAGGCTCAGCTGTTCACCCCCGAACGTGCCGAGCTGGCCGTTATTACCGCCGATGACGAGTGGGGCGAGAAGATGCACACCGCTGCCGGCGAGCAGATGGGGGCTGAGCGAGTGCACCGCCTCGTGACTACCCGCGGCGCCGGCCTGTCTGAGGTGCCCGCCGAGTTTGGTCCGCGCGACTGGGCTGTAGTGGGCGCGCAGCGTGAGGGTCTGGGACACCGCTTCATATTGCAGAACGGTGTGGGGGAGAGCTTCGAATGCTACACCGGCCTGCCTGCGGACTTTAACGTCTCGAATGCCGCGCTGGCTGCCCTCATGGCTTACCTGGATACCGATACCGCCGAGCGCGAGCTACTTCTGCCGGCGCTAGCCGCGGGTGCCGCCCTGACCCCGGTGGTTCCGGGACGCATGCAGCTAATTTCCCTGGCACCGCACGCCATCGTAGACTTCGCGCACAATCCGGACGGCCTAACCCGTGCTCTGGAGGCCATGGATCGCCCGGGCGGTGGCCGCGTCATGATTGTGTTTGGCGCAACCGGTGAGCGTGATCAGCTCAAGCGTCCGATTATGGGTGCTATTGCAGCGCAGAACGCAGACATTGTTATTGTGACTGATGATGACCCGCACGGTGAAGATCCCGCCCCGATTCGTGCCGCCGTGGAGGAGGGTGCACAGAATGCCGAGGGTCGCCGCGCTACCCAGATTTTGAATATCTCCCGGCGATCGGTAGCAATTGAGGCTGCCATTGCTATGGCCACCGAGCACGACGCGATCCTCATCGCCGGTCGCGGTCACGAAACCGAGCAGGATGTCGCCGGCGTAGATATCGCCCTGGACGACCGCGTGGAAACCGCTCGCGCCCTGCACACCCACGGCTTCGAGGTGCTACCTGACTATCGACACATGATTGATGCACCCGAAACCACCGAAATCACCGAAACCGCTGAAGGTAGGTAGAGAATGATTAAGCTCAGCGCCGCTCAGATTATTGAAGCAACCGGTGGTACCGCGGTCGGTCTCGATGGCCGAGAGGACCGGGTGCACGCAACCTTCGCGACCACCGACTCCCGCGAGGTGGAGCCCGGCACCCTGTTCGTGGCCAAGCCCGGCACCACCACAGACGGTCACAATTTCATTCCCACCGCCTTCGAGAAGGGCGCTACCCTCGCCCTTGTGGAGCGCGAGGTTACCGACGAGCAGGGCGTACCCTACCCGAGTGTTCTAGTTTCCGATGTGGTGCTGGCTATGGGCGATTTGGCGCGTTATACCATTGAGGCCATGCGCGCCGCGGGCGACCTGACGGTAATCGGCATTACCGGTTCGGCCGGCAAAACCACCACGAAGGACCTGCTGGCCGCAATCTTCAGTCCTGAAGGTCCCACAGTAGCCCCGGTTGGCTCCTGCAATAGCGAGGTGGGTGTACCGCTGACAGTATTCCGCGCGGACGAATCCACCCGCTACCTAGTTATTGAAATGGGCGCTGACCGCGTAGGCAATATTGAGTACCTGGCAAATATGGTCCACCCGGACCACGGCGCAATTCTGAAGGTGGGCACCGCCCACGCCGGCGAGTTTGGCGGCATCGAAAATATTGAGCGCACCAAGGGCGAACTGGCTGAGGGTGTACAGCCCGACGGTTCCCTGGCATTGAATGCTGATGACGAGCGGGTGCTACGCATGGCCTCTCGCGCGGTCGCACCCGTCACCTACTTTGGTGTGGGAGAGAAGACCGATGCAAACGGCCAGCCTTACGAACGCTACGTGGCAGCGCTAAACCTGCGCACCACTGATGCCGGCTGCCCCGAGTTCACCCTACGCCTGCCCGATGGCAGTGAGTACGAGATTTCCTCGCAGCTGATTGGTGAGCACCACGTGCACAACCTGCTGGCTGCGGCAACCATCGCCTACAATAGCGGCATCTCGGGTGAGAAAATTGCCCGCGCGCTCAACACCGCGGCGGCAGCTTCGAAGTGGCGTATGGCCCGCACCGACCGCTACGACGGCGTAACCGTCATTAACGACGCCTACAACGCCAACCCCGAGTCCATGGCTGCGGCTTTGCGCACTCTCGCGCAGCTGGGCCGTGCCATTGATCCGGTAACCTGTCGAGAACGCCGCACCTGGGCGGTACTGGGCGCCATGCTGGAGCTGGGTGAAGCATCCGTTGAGGAACACGACCGCATTGGCCGTCTCGTGGTGCGCATGAACATTTCAAAGCTGGTAGCGGTGGGCGATATTGCCAAGCCCATCTACAATGCCGCGCATCTGGAAGGCTCCTGGGGCAACGAGGCGACGTGGGTCAGCACCCCGCAGGAGGCTGAGCAGATTCTGCGCGCCGATGTGCGCCCCGGCGATATTGTGCTGTTCAAGTGCTCAAACGGCGCCAAGCTGGGCTTCCTCGGCGACGAGATTGCCTACGCCGACTACAACTTCGGATCGGCCGCCGCGCAGGCTCCGACCTGGCTGTCCGCCGGCGACTTTGTGGAGGCCACGGACCTGAGCGAACACCTGGCCACCCACCTGAACGGCACCGACCCCGCTCAGGATGTCACCGCATCCTGCACAACCACACAGACCACCAACAAAGGATAGCGCCCTATGATTACCGTGCTTATCGCCGGAATCTTCGGATTCCTTATTTCTCTCACCGCGCTTCCGGTGTTTATCACCAAGATGAAGTCCCTCAAGCTTGGCCAGCTGATTCGCGAGGAAGGTCCCGCAGCCCATCAGCACAAGGCGGGTACCCCCACCATGGCAGGTTTGATCTTTATTCCCGCAGCGATTATTGCCTACTTCTTGACTTTGGCCGTGAGCGCTCTCTTCTTCGGCACCGCACCGCTACCCAGCGCCGCTGCCTGGCTGACGATTGCCTTCACCCTGGGCATGCTTGGTGTGGGCGCAGCGGACGATATTATGAAGTTCCGCAATAAGGGTAATGAGGGCCTGACCGAAATCCAGAAGACCATCGGCTTGCTCGCGGTGACTATTCCCTTTGCCTTCCTGGCCTTCCAGTTCCCGAATGAGACTGGCGCGCGCCCCGCCTCAACCGCCATTTCCTTCGTGCGCGACCTGCCGATTGATTTCTTTGCTTTGGGCGCGGTTTTCGGCAGCATCCTGTTGGTGGCATGGATTACGATCATTTCGCTCTCGGGCACGAACGCCGTGAACTTCACCGACGGCCTGGACGGCCTGGCCGGTGGTGTAATGATGACGATCTTCTCCGGTTACCTGGCCATTAGCGTATGGCAGTACGTGCACGCCTGCACCTCCGGCGCTGGCACTGCCTGCTACGATGTGCGCGACCCCGGTTCACTGGCCCTCATCGCAGCGTCCCTCATCGGTTCGCTGGCCGGCTTCCTCTGGTGGAACGTATCAAAGGCTCAGATCTTCATGGGTGACTCGGGTTCCCTGGCCCTGGGCGGCGCAATGGTAGCTTTCGCTCTGTTCACCCGCACCGAGCTACTGCTGCTGGTTATGGCACTGATTCCCGTGTTGGAGGTCTTCTCCGTGATTGTTCAGAAGGTTGTCTTCAAGGTAAGCCGTAAGCGTTCGGTTGCGGCGGGGGAGAAGCCCCTACACGCACACCGCTATTTCCGTATGACCCCCTTCCACCACCACATGGAGAAGACGGGTCTAAACGGTAAGTACTCAATCGATAAGAAGGGTCTTGAGCCCGGCACCGTCAGCAGCGGCGAGGTGAATTCGGTATTCCGCCTTTGGGTTGTCAACGCCCTGTGCGTGCTGATTGCCCTGGCCCTCTTCTTCGGTGACTGGTTCTCTCAGACTTCTGGAGTGATTCACTAATGTCAACTATGGAACAGGACGCCTTGCGCGCCCGCCGCGAAGCAAACGCTCAGGCGATTGCCGTTAACCCTGTGTACGAGAACGAGCGCCTCGCCCAGCTAACCAGCTGGGACGCCCCCTGGGCCGGTCTGCGCGTTGTGGTCGTGGGCATGGGTACCAGCGGTGACGCAGTAGCGGACGTGTTGGCACAGCTGGGTGCGCACATTACGGTCATTGACGGGCAGGACACTGCCGAAAAGCGTGAGCGCATCGAAATCTACAAGGATGCCTACGGCCCGGTGGAGGGTCTATTTGGCCCCGAGCACATGTCTGCCCTACCGCAGGTGGACGGTGAGGACCCGGAACTGGTCGTAACCTCCCCGGGTATCCGCCCCGACCACCCGGTCATGCTGGATGCCTACGAGCGCGGTATCCAGGTGTGGGGTGACGTGGAGCTGGCCTGGCGCCTGAATGAGCGTGCGGGCCGTCCGACCCCCAAGTGGCTGTGCCTGACCGGCACGAACGGCAAGACCACAACCGTGGGTATGGTGGATTCGATTCTGAAGGCTGCCGGTACCAAGTCCATTCAGGTGGGCAACGTGGGCATGCCAATCGTGTACGCGATTGCTGATGACGAGCCGTATGAGTTCTTTGCGGTGGAGCTGTCGAGCTTCCAGCTACACTGGACTTTCTCGCTATCGCCCTACGCCTCGGTCGTGCTGAACATTGCGGAGGATCACGTGGATTGGCACGGTTCCTTTGAAGCATATAAGGCCGATAAGGCGCGTGTGTATGAGAACACGCAGGTAGCCTGCATTTTTAACACCGATCACGCTGATACTTTACGTATTGTGGAGGAAGCCGATGTCGTGGAGGGAGCCCGCGCGATTGGGTTCAGTTCCACCGAGATGCCTTCCGTATCGATGCTCGGCCTGGCTGAGGACATTCTGGTGGATCGCGCCTTCCTGAAGAACCGCTATAACGAGGCCCTGGAGCTGGGAGTGCTGGAGGATTTAGCCCCGGCACCGGGTAAGACTCCTACCCGCTACACCGTGGAGAATGCCCTGGCCGCCGCAGCCCTGTGTCGCGCCGCGGATATTAACCCGAAGGCTGTGGATGCTGGTCTGCGGTCCTTTAAGACTGGCGCGCACCGCAATCAGCTGGTCGGCTACGCAAATGACATTATGTGGATCAATGATTCGAAGGCTACAAACCCGCATGCGGCAAACGCTTCGATGAGCGGCTACCCCTCGCTGGTATGGATTGCCGGCGGTCTGTCGAAGGGTGTGGAGTACGACGACTTGATTATCGCTCATGCCAAGCGTCTAAGGGCTGTACTGATTATTGGTACGGATACCGCAGCGCTGAAGTCCGCGCTGGCCAACCATGCTCCGGATGTGCCGACCTTCAATATGACGGCGGCCGTGGCAGATTCTTCGGACGGTATCGCCGTCATGAACGCAGCGGTGGCGAAAGCCGCTGAGCTTGCGGAGCCGGGGGACACCGTGCTGATGGCTCCGGCCTCAGCTTCGATGGACCAGTTCAAGAATTATGCGGTGCGCGGTGAAGCCTTTGCGAACGCTGTGGCAACCCAATTTGCACAGGCCTAGCCCGTTCGTTTCTCGCTGAGTGACGGTGGGCGGCGCGGTGGCGGCGCTCGCCGTATTCTCGGGGGTGGGACGGATAATGATCCCACCCCCGTTCTTTTTCAATGTATCTGCCACGATGCGTGGCGCTGAGCCTATAGGAGGGCATGTGAGTACGGGAACGTCCTCGAAACGTTCGACGTCTTCACCGCGCGGTGACCGTTCTTCCCGGGGTGGGTCTGCACCGTCGCGGTGGACTCGTATGCGGGAATTTACCACTCCGGTTCGCGCCTATGGCCGCAGGATGTACCACCGCGGGCTGACGGCTGACCTGTGGGATGTTCCCATTATGTTGCTGGCGACAACCCTGGGCCTGGCAATTTTTGGGTGCATTATGGTGCTGTCGGCTTCGAGCGTCACTATGATTTCTCAGGGTCAGTCACCGTTTTCGCAGGTATCCTCGCAGATTGGCTTTTTGGCCTTGGGCCTTGTAGCGATGGCCGTGCTGACGCGCATTCCGGTGGGCTGGTACCACAAGAAGGGCGTAGCGTACACAATGCTGGGTCTGGCTCTGCTACTGCAGCTGGCTGTGGTGGTTATGGGCGTCGAGGTGAACGGTAACCGTAACTGGGTTAAGCTGGGTTCTCTGCAGATACAGCCGTCAGAGTTTTCAAAGCTTGCGATTGTGATGTGGCTTGCGTGGGTATATAACCGCCACGGTGATATCTCGCGGAGCATTTGGCGTGCACTTTTCCCCTCAATTTTTGGTGTAGGCGCGCTACTATTTCTGATTATGCTCGGTGGCGATATGGGTACGGCCATGGTGTATGGCTTTATCTTTGTGGGCATGATGTGGCTTGCCGGTGCTTCTCGCCGGGCCATGATTCAGATTGTCGGCGCCTTCTTGATCTTAGCCGCATTGGGCGTGTTGACGAGCCCAAACCGTGTGGCTCGTATTTTTGGTATCTGGGGTTCGTGCACGAATATGAACTGTGACCAGGCCAATTCTGGTGAGGTGGCTCTGGCGACCGGTGGTTTCTTGGGTGTGGGCCTGGGCCAGTCACGCCAGAAGTACAACTACCTAGCGGAGGCACATAACGACTACATCTTCGCGATTATTGGCGAGGAGCTGGGCCTGCTCGGTACGATGGCGGTCCTACTGCTGTACGTTGGCCTGGTCTACTGTGCGGTGCGCATTATGCTACGTACAACCGATCCGCTGGTGCGTCTGGCGACCGGCGGCATTATGATTTGGCTGACTTCTCAGGCGATTATCAATATGGGTATGGTGTCCCGCATGCTACCGGTGATTGGCGTGCCTCTGCCCTTCGTATCCTACGGTGGTTCGTCATTGTTGTCTTCGCTCATGGCGGCGGGTTTGCTGTTGGCTTTTGCCCGGCAGACACCTTTGCGGGGGGCGACGGACCCTTCGCATATTGAGAATCAGAGCACTCGAGAGATTCGTCGCGCAAATGCCGATTGGCGTCGGCGTCTGCCCCTGCAGGCTGTGGTGGAGCAGGAGGATGCGGCCCGTACCGTTGCCGGTGGTCACCTCTTGAGGGAATCGAACCCGATGACAATGCTGGGTAGTTCGCAGCATATGTTGCGCTGTTGGCTCGGTTATGATCCGGATCAGCGCCGCGCACTGAAGCGTATGGAGCGTGACCGGGAGCGGGAGGCGGAACGTGCAGCCCGTGAGGAGGACCGCCGTGCTCGTCAGAGGGTCGCTCGGGAGAAGAATGCTCGGGAAGAGACCCAGAAGCCGAAGCAGTCCGCTTCGAGGCCGGCCGCTTCAAAGACCGCAGCCCAGAAGCAGGCCCGGAAGTCTGGCACAGCGAAATCCGAGCCGAAGAAGCCTGAGACTCAGAAACAGGCTACTCAGAAATCCATACCCTGGGCCAGCCAGCAGCGCCAGCCTCAGCACCGAGGCTCCGGTGCGCTCCCAGCCGGGTTGCAACCCCTGCATTCTGAAGGTCTCGAGCCCGGCACTTCCCGCGCCGGGACCAGGGGAGAGCAGACACCCCGTCGCCCGAGCCGCAAGGGAGACGGGGCAGCGAACTAGAGTTTCCTATCCGGCTGTGATGGTGTACAGGTATGCCCCCGCGTTCGAGCTTCGGCTCCTGCGCGGGGGCACCCTAATGTCACGGGGCGATAGCGTAAAATGATGCTGTACCGATGTGTTGGGAGAAGAACCTATGACAAAGAAGGCACCCTCTATTGTCTTCGCCGGCGGCGGCACCGCCGGTCATATTAATCCGATGCTTGCGATTGCCCGAGCCGTTCGTGATCTTGAGCCGAACGTTAAGATTCTTATGTTGGGTACCGCAGACAAAATGGAAGCTGTGCTAGTTCCGGCAGCCGGTTTCGATATTGAATTTATTCCCCGCGCGGCATTTCCCCGTAGCATTAACCGTGCCGCTCTCACCTTCCCCGCCAAGTTCCTGGGCGGACTGTCGAAGACACGCCACATCCTCAAGGATGCGGAGGCCGACGTGGTGGTGGGTGTGGGCGGCTACGTATGCCCGCCGGCTTATCTTTCGGCGTTCCTCTCGAGGATTCCTGTGGTGATTCACGAGGCGAACGCGAAGCCCGGCCTGGCCAACCGTCTGGGTGGAGTATTCGCGAAGTTCACAGGCGTGGCTTTCCCCAATACACCGTTCCCCCGCGCGACCCTGGTGGGCATGCCCATGAAGAACGAGATCGCCCATTTGAATCGTGAAGAGCACCGGTCGAAGGCCCGCTATGCCTTGGGGCTGGATCCCGAGAAGCCAACCGTGATTGTGACTGGCGGGTCCCTGGGCGCATTGAGCTTGAATAACGCTGTGGCGGCCTGCCGTGACCGCTTCACCGAGTGGGATTTCCAAATTCTGCATATTACCGGTAAGGGTAAGACTGTTCTGGATGAGAACGGTGATCCGCTGGCCGCCCCGAACTACCGGCAGATTGAATTCTGCAACAGTATGCAGGATGTGTACGCCGCCGCTGACCTGCTACTGGTGCGTTCCGGCGCAGCAACTGTGAGCGAAGTTGCCGCCGTAGGTGTTCCCGCTATTTTTGTTCCCCTCCCCATCGGTAATGGTGAGCAGGCATTGAACGCCCGTTCTCTGGTAGAAGCTTCCGCGGCTTTGCTGGTCAAGGATGCAGAAGTTACCGGCGACTGGTTTGCCCATGAAATTCCGGCTCTCATGGCAAATCCGCAGGAGCTACAGCGTATGGGCGCTGAGGCATATAAACTTGGTATCCGTGACGCAGCCCGCGTTATGGCAGAAGCAGTATTGAAGGCGGCTGAAAAGTAATGACTGAATTGATGAACCTCGATATGGTGTTGCCGGATCCGCTGAACCCGCCGTTCCCGGAGCGCGCAAATCTGACTGATCTGGGGCGAGTGCATTTCATCGGTATTGGTGGCGCGGGCATGAGCGCTATCGCGGCCCTGATGCTACAGGCCGGCATGACGGTAAGCGGTTCCGACCGCACGGAGTCGTCAACCGTTGAGTCTCTACGTGTCGCTGGCGCCCGCGTGAACGTCCCCCAGGCCGCCGAGAACGTGGTTGATGTGGATACCGTGGTGATTTCTAGCGCGATTCGTGAGGACAACCCTGAGCTAGTAGCCGCCCGCGCCCAGAACCTGCGTGTTCTGCACCGTTCAGAGGCTCTGGCTGCCGTCATGGGTCAGTCGCAGGTGGTGGCTGTGGCCGGTACGCACGGTAAGAGCACGACCAGCTCCATGATCTCTGTCATGTTTGACCAGCTGGGTGCGGATCCCTCCTTCGCGGTGGGTACTGTGATCGCTGGACGTGGCACGAATGCTCACCTGGGTGCGCAGAGGCCGGCTTCAATCTTTGTAGCCGAAGCCGATGAATCGGATGGCTCTTTCGTACGCTACCGCCCCGGCATTGCCGTGGTGACCAACGTTGAGCCCGACCACCTGGACTTCTACAAGACTGATGAGCGTGTCTTTGAGGCATTTAACCGCTTCGTGGGTTCGCTAGCTCCCGGAGGCGTGCTGGTGACTTGCGCTGACGATGAGGGCGCTACATCCCTGGCCTCCCGTGCGCGTGCCGCCGGTGTGCCCGTAGCGACTTACGGCGAGTCTGAGAGCGCGGATGTGCACATTAGTGATATTAAGAGTTCAGGTTCTGCCTCCTCCTCGAACCTGGCATGGTCTTTTGAATGCAATGGTGTGCGTTTTGAAGGCAAGCAGCACCTGGCCCTGAAGGTACCCGGTATTCACAACCAGCTCAATGCCGCCGCCGCGTTTATTTCGGGTCTGCTGGCCGGTTTTGAACCGGAAAATATTGCCCGTGCCCTGGGTGAGTTTGTGGGTGCTGATCGTCGCTTTACCCTGCGCGGTGAGGTGGCCGGCGTAAAGGTCTTTGATGATTACGCCCACCACCCGACCGAGGTGTTCCGTGCGCTGGAGACCGGCCGTACTGTGGCTAACGGCCACAAGCTGTACGTCATCTTCCAGCCGCACCTGTTCTCGCGCACTCGCGAGTTTGCAAAGGAATTCGCTCAGGCTTTGTCGATGGCCGATCGTGCCCACGTGCTGGATATTTACCCGGCGCGTGAGCAGCCGATTGAGGGTGTCACCAGTGAGCTGATTACCGGTGCTGGTTTCTCCGAGGTTCGCCACGCGACGGCTCAGGGCGCGATTGATGATATTGTCTCCTCCGCACAGGCTGGTGACATTGTGATGACCGTCGGTGCCGGTGACGTAACCGCGTTGGGTGCTCTCCTGCTGGAGGCTCTGCAGATGCGCCACGACGGTGGTGCTGAACAGAAGTCGGAGGCTTAGGCTGTGCCGATGAGTCCCGTCCCCCCGTCAGAGGGGCAGACGCGTGGCCCGAAGGCTCCGCGTTCGCGTACTCGCCATCGTGAGGAACGTCCGGCTGATGAGGTGGTTCAGGAACCGGTAGAGCAGGTATCTGCGCTACGCTTTTCCTCCACCGAGTTGCCGGACGCCTCTGAGGCGACCCCGACCAAGGGAACTGCTAAAGCCCCCGCAAAGTCTGCGAAGAAATCTGCGAAGAAATCTGCGGCTGATTCCGCGGCGAAGTCCGCCGAGTTGACTACTGCGGGGGAGAGCGCCGCGAAAAATGCTGCAAAGAATACTGCGAAGGCGGAAGCGAAAGCGGCGGTGCGTTCGGCGCTGTTGGCTTCGCGCACCTCGCGTACTTCGCGCGGTGCGGCGGCCTCTGCCTCCACATCATCTGCCCGTTCGGCCACCTCGCACGAACCCGAACTTTTTGATGTTGAGGCCTTTGGCGGTATAAAGGGTAAGGAGCCGGAGGCGGTAGCCTCGACCGGGAAAAACTCCCGAGTCACCCGATCTTCGGGCTCCACGGCGGCTCAGGCCGCACGGGACATGGGGCGTGACCTTGCCGCCTCTAAAAATAGTCAGGGATCGGATGCTACTCCGGAGCAATCCCGGTCCACGAGTCGCTTTGGCCGCTGGCGCGTTGAGCGCGAACGGCAGCGTGTGGCCGAGATCGAGAAGGAACGTGAGCGTGCCCGTCATGAGCGCCTGCGTCAGGACCCCGGCCTGGATGGTTTGCGTGCCGATGAACGCCCCCACAAGGAGCGCATGCCCCTAACACGGGCGCGTAAAATGGCGTATACAGCCATTGTCCTGGGGTTGGTGGCGGTGCTGTACGTGGTGCTGGTATTCTTCTCGCCCCTATTGGCTACCCGAACCATTACCGTTAAGGGTGCATCTCTGCTGGAGACCGCGCAGGTGGAGCAGAAACTAGAGTCCTTGCGCGGGGTTCCCCTGACGCGCATTGATGAGAAGCAGGTACGCGAGCTCATTGGGCAGGAAAACGTTATACGTAGCGTGCAGGTGGAGAGTCGCCCGCCGCATGAGCTAGTGGTGACCTTGAAGGAGCGTGCGGCGATTGCCATCATTAAGAAGGGCGACACCTACCACACCGTCGATAGTGACGGTGTGACCCTGGTGGAGTCGACGAAGGAGCCGAGCACTTCGGTGCCGTTGGTTCGTTTTGGCGGGGATGACCCGCAGACCTCCGCGGAGTTCCGTACGATCTCTGAGGCTCTGTCAGCCATGCCCTCTGACCTTCTAGCTCAGGTGAAGGAGGCGAGTGCTTCCTCCACCTCAAGTATTACCTTCACCCTGAGGGATAATGCTACGGTGCAGTGGGGTACCGCCCAGGAGAGCGAACTGAAGGCTCAGGTTCTTCTATCCCTCCGCCAGGCGGTGGCTCGACGAGCGCAGGAGGATGAGTCATCCAACGATGGTAGTGTGCAGAAGGTGAGCGTTTATGACGTGTCTGCTCCGCGCCTACCGGTAACCCGTTAGGGGAACGTACAAGAGGTGCTTTTCCTCCCTTTTTGTGGGAAATCCGCAAAAAGAGGGGGTAATTGCGCTGTGTGACTAGGAACCGACAAAAACAGTTTGGTATCCTAGCAGATAAAGTCATTCTTTAGAGGAAACCTTCAGGCTTAGATTAAGCTGCGGGTCTTCCGAAGCTGGAACACGGAACAATCGAGGAATACATGGACGCTGGAACTCCCCAGAACTACTTGGCAGTCATCAAGGTCGTTGGTATCGGCGGCGGTGGCGTCAACGCAGTCAACCGCATGATTGAGGTTGGTCTGCGCGGCGTTGAGTTCATTGCTATCAATACTGACGCCCAGGCTCTGCTTATGTCCGATGCAGACGTTAAGCTGGATGTTGGTCGTGAGCTGACCCGCGGTCTCGGCGCGGGCGCAAACCCCGAGGTTGGCCGTCAGGCAGCCGAGGATCACGCGCAGGAAATTGAGGAAGTCCTCAAGGGCGCCGATATGGTCTTTGTGACCGCAGGTGAGGGTGGTGGCACCGGTACCGGTGGCGCACCCGT
>CAUQVM010000025.1:0-15972 GCA_963521575.1 uncultured Rothia sp. | reverse complement strand
ACGCGCTTGACGCCCTCCGCATCCGCTACGGAGGAACCACCGAACTTTTGGACGATCAGGCTCATAGAATTCTCCAGGTCTGTTACTTGTGTGCTACCGGCAGAGCGCCGGCTCCTCACCTATAGTAGACGGCGTTTAGCCCGGTCGGCGAACTACACCCCCCTGTGTATTGCCCCGTGAAATATTACGTAGTGTTACGCAGGTGCGGTGGATGGGTGCCCACGACACCGGCCGCTACTGAGTACCGGCTACACGGGATTGATATCTCGGGACAGGAGAACATCTAAGTCCAGGGGTTCACATAGGTGACGCCCGGTAGCGGCGGAAGTTCCGGAGTGGGAGTATGCAGTGGCCCATTCTGAATTGAACGGATGCGCTCTTCGTAGTCGGGACTACGGAATACCTCCCGACCTTCCTGCGGGGTCTCGGAGCTCTCAGCGGGATCTTCTGTATCTTTCCCGTTGGCAACTCTGGGTGCCTCGATGCCTGCAAACCCGGCGGTACTTTCGGAAATTGCAGAAGTATTGGCGGGCTGCTCCTCGGGTTCTTCTGCCGCGGGCTCGGGTGTGGGAGCAGCTCCTTCGCCTTCCTGCAGCGCTCGCTCAATCAGTTGCTCATCCACTGTGGACTGCACTCCGGCGTGCGCTGGCTTGTTACCTTCAGCGGCGGGTGTTCCCGTCACCTCCAGATCCTCAAACATGCTCGAACTCCAGCGGCGTCTACTCTGTTTCGCTTCCTCAAGGCGTACCTGCTGAGCCTGCTCGCGCTCCTGCTCCTCCTCACGGTTCACCCGTTCGAAATCCTCGGCTGCAGTGTGAGCCACAGCGGTGCCCTCACTAATGACGCGGCGGCCCTCCAAAGCGCGGCCCAGGGTAATCTCGTCAGCGTATTCCAGGTCTCCACCCACCGGCAGACCCGAGGCTAGGCGCGACAGGCGCATGCCCAAGGGAACGAGCATGCGCGAGAGGTAGGTGGCGGTTGCCTCACCCTCAAGGTTCGGGTCCATCGCCAGAATAATCTCCTGGATACGCTCGTCGGCCAGGCGGGATACCAGCTCGCGGATACGCAACTGTTCCGGTCCAATGCCTGCCAGAGGGTTAATGGCTCCGCCCAGCACGTGGTAGCGACCCATGAAGGATCGGGTACGCTCAATAGCCACTACATCTTTGGACTCCTCGACCACACACAGTACCGAGGGGTCACGTCGCTCATCGCGGCAGATGGGACATAACTTCGTCTCGGAAACGTTGCCGCACTCTTCGCAGAAGCTCACGGTGGTCTTGACCGTAGAAATCGCGTTGGCTAGGCGCGTCATATCAGCCGCATCAGCATTCAGAATGTAAAAAGCGATGCGCTGGGCGGACTTGGGGCCCACGCCGGGAAGGCGTCCGAGCTCGTCGATGAGATTTTGAACTGCGCCCTCGTACATACTTCTCCTTCTGCTGATGCGCTACTGCGAGTGTTTAGGATACCCCCGTAGAGGAGCTAAACCCGCTACCAGTATGCCCCGACCCCCTGACAGCTTAACGGGTTTTTTAAGCCGGTATCCGTGTAGCTGCACCGGGACGGGGCAATGCCCACCATGACCGTGAGGGTACTCGCGATCGTGGCGGGCATAAAAGCGCGACATTAAATGTGCGCGGGGCGACTAGAGCTGGTGCAAGGGACGCTCGTCGATAACAGTGCAACCAATAATCTTCTCGATAGCGCGCAGACCGATAAAGGTGTTGCTCTCGACCTTTTCGTCATCCTCGGAAATATAGTCCTCTTCAGTTGCAGCCTGCACCGGGGAGACCGAGGCAACCTCTGCGGAGGAATGAGAGGTTCGGGGATTCTGAGTTTCCGGCTCAGTGACGGTTTGCGCAGGTATGGGGTTGCCGTTCTGTGCCAGCGGGCCGGTAGGTGCTAGAGGGCCAGCCGGAACCAAGGGGCCCGAAGGCTCGGGATACCTTGGCTCAAGGTGAGGTGGCTCATCCGCAAAAGGGGGTTCTTCCTCGTATGGCGGATCCTGCATGGGGGCTTCCTGAGTTGCAGGGGCCTTCAGGGGCACACCGCTGCCGGAAGCCGCGAAAGAATCGCGCTCGCCAAAGCCGCCTGCCGGGGTGTACGGAGCGGTGGGTACCGTCTGGGTAGGCGCAGGCTGTGCCAGTGGAGTGGCCGCTGACTGCACGGAGGCAAGAGGAGCCGCGGATGCTAGGGGCCCAGCCGGAACCGGAGGTTTGGCGTGCACGGGTTCGGCGGGAGCGGGTGTAGCGGGCGAGGGGACAGGCGGGTTCTCCTCGGATTGGGGAATCTGCGCTACTTCCCAGGCCCCCAGAGGCGCATCCATATTCATGGCGGCCGGGGGCTCTGAGCTGTTGAGTGGCTGACCATGACGGCGCCATGCATCTTCGCCTCCGCGCGGACCTTCCGCCAGGGGAGCGCTTAGAGCGGTCTCGGTGGGGACGGTGAGCTCGGCGGGTCGCATCTGAGTCGGTGCCGGTGCCGCGGGCTGGGCCGGCGCCTGTATCGGTACCGCCGGTTGGGGATTAGCGGACTTTACGACCTCGGCGTGGATCGTTACGGGTCCACGTAGGAATTCACCCACGCGAACGGTCAGCTCGGGTACATAGCTCTTGACCGCGCGCAGGGTCGCGATATCGGCGCGCACGTAGAGGGTTGTACCATCCATACGGGCGGGGTACACCTTGGCTAGTTGCTCGACAGCACCCGGAATACTCATTCGGTTGATAATGGCGCGCCAATTACCCTGAACCGCTGCCAGAGGATCGTGGGGGTTCAGGGGCTTTAACTGGGTGGCCGCAGCGGGCTGACCCTGAACGGGCGGTACCTGAGTCGGATGTGCCTGGGCGGCCAGCGGAGGAGCACCCCCCGTACTCGACCGGACGGGTGCAGGCTGAAGGGCAGCACCTGCCAGCGGCGCGTCGGCGAGAGGACCGCGCGGCTGGGTCTGTCCAGAAGAGGGACGGGACGCATCCGGAGCGGAAAGGCCGAGAGCGGAAGAGCGAGGTACAGGGATTCCGGAAGCCGAGGCATTCGAGCCCTTGGGGGTCAAACCGGCAGCTGCCATGCCCGCCGCCCGAGCCGCAGACATACCCGAAACTTGAGCGGTAGGAGTGGCGGAGGGCGTCACGGTGGTAGGGGTCCCAACCGCCACTGAAGCTACCTTGCGCTCCAGGATTTGCAGGCGTGATGCCAGTGTGGCAACCTCCGCACCATCTGCCGAGCCCTCGGGCACCGGCAACAATAGACGCGCGCACAGTAGCTCCAGTTGAAGTTGCGGATTCGTTGCGCCTGTCATACCGTTCAGCGCATCGTTTACCGTACTTGCAGCCATAGTTAGTTCGCGCTCACCCAGGACCCGAGTCTGCAGAACCAGACGCTCCAACTGATCCTGGGGTACGCCCTGCAAAATCTGCGCGGCAGACTCCGGAACGGCCTTCACCACAATCAGATCGCGCAGACGCTCCAGCAGGTCCTCCACGAAACGGCGCGGATCCTGGCCGGTTGCCACCACGCGAGAGACCGCGCCAAAAAGCGATGAAGCGTCCTTCGAACCCAGGGCATCAATCACCTCATCCAGTAGCTGGGCATGCGTATAGCCCAGTAGAGCCACCGCGCGGTCGTACTCAATGCCATTCTCTGAGGAAGCACCCGCCATTAGCTGGTCGAGAATCGACAGAGAATCACGCACCGAACCACCACCGGCACGAATGACCAGCTGTAGTACTCCGGGCTCTACCGCCACCTGCTCCTGGTCGCACAGAGATTGCAGGTACGGCAGAAGTACCTCCGGCGGAACCAAACGGAAGGGATAGTGGTGGGTACGCGAACGAATCGTTCCCAACACCTTATTTGGTTCGGTCGTTGCAAAAATAAACTTAATGTGTTCTGGAGGTTCCTCCACAATCTTCAACAGGGCATTAAAACCCTCACGAGTCACCATATGTGCTTCGTCAATGATGAAGATCTTATAGCGGTCACGTATCGGTGCCAGCGTCGCACGTTCACGCAGATCACGTGCATGGTCCACACCGCCGTGGCTCGCCGCATCCATCTCAATTACGTCCAGGGACCCGCCACCGTCACGCGAAAGCTCCCGGCACGAATCGCATACGCCGCACGGGGTGGGGGTCGGACCCTGCGCACAGTTTAGGCAACGCGCCAGGATGCGGGCCGAGGTGGTCTTGCCACAACCGCGCGGGCCCGAGAAGAGGTAGGCATGATTTACCCGGTCCTTCTTCAGAGCAGTCATAAGGGGCTCCGTCACCTGCTCCTGCCCAATCACCTCGGCGAAGGTCTCGGGGCGGTAACGACGATACAGGGCTGTGCTCACGGCGACCTCTTAAGCTTGGGGGCAATAGGATAATCCCTACTATTTTAGACGCTCGGCCCCCTCAATGAGCGGTTCCCGATCGCCGCGGTGTACGCCCCTCAAGGCACGGCACGCATCCGCACTTTAGGGTGTTGGACGTGCGGGTTAGCCGAGGATGCGCGGGTCACCCGATTGTCGAGTTTCCAAGCGGTCAAAAATCCGGTACACTAGTTTTTGCCTCTTACGTGGCGTTATCTTGGAAAACTCCCCCAGGACCGGAAGGTAGCAAGGGTATTCGAGCTATGACGGGTGCGTAGGAGGTTTTTCTATGCCTGAGATATAGGCGTTTTCGGAAGAGTTTGCCCCCGTCATATCCGTCTCATTGCCGTTCGGTGGTTTCGATTCGAGAATTTACGGCTTGCCCCACTCGCAGACACCCAGGATGTGCTTTTCATTACTTTTTCTGCGAATAACTTGCGTGCCTCGCACGATCTGTAGTAAAGTTTTATTCGTTGCCTACGCAATGCGTGGAAAACATAGCTGGAGGATTCGCCTAGCGGCCTATGGCGCACGCCTGGAACGCGTGTTGGGTTAACAGCCCTCGGGGGTTCAAATCCCCCATCCTCCGCCACCGATCCCCGGTCTTAGATTCTAAGGCCGGGGATTTTTTGTGCTCACTGCACATACTTCAATCATAGGGACCCAGGCCAGCGTCGCCTCGTCTCGGGGGCGCAACCAGAGAAGATATCGACATGATTTTTAAGAAAGTAGGAGATAGTCGCCCCTACCCTCAGCATGGCATGACCCATGCTGATTGGGGTAGTATTCCGCCGCGGCAGGTACGTCTCGACACCCTCATCACTACCCAAAAGACCCTGAATCTTGAGACGCTCTTGGCTGAAGACTCGACGTTTTACGGCGACCTCTTTCCGCATGTGGTCAAGTGGAATGGTGAACTCTATCTGGAGGATGGCGTACACCGTGCACTCCGTAACGCGCTGCATCGCCGGGCCATTATGTATGCACGCGTGCTAGACCTCGACTCTGTCTCTCCGGCTCTACTGACTGAGGATCAAGACTAGATCCAATACGACGAGGCCGCGAGCCGGCGCTAATATACCGGCCCACAGCCTCGCATAGCGGGAAAGAGTCGTTTAGGCCTCTTTGGCGATCACTTCCTGAATGGGCGACTGTTGAGGCGGTAGCTCCTCAGAATCCAGGCGAACCGGCATGCCTTCCGCATCGAATCGGGCACCCAGGCCCATCTGAATAAATCGAATTGTGCTCAGAATCTGGCGCTCTCGGGTCTGCTCATCCGGTGCGTCCTCGGTGCGTCCGGCGCTCGAAGAGAGTGAGCCGTGCACCAGCATAGCTAGCTCGCGAATATCGTTCTGGGGAATGTACTTTTCGGCGATAGCAGCAGAGAGAATATTAGCCAACACCATCTGCAACTCGTGCACGTGCTTGCCGAGTTTTGCATAGGATTCGGGGGAAAGCATGGAGCGCATAGCCGGACCCGGGGGCAGGTGGCGGCGAGCTAGGTCGTTAATCTGCAGACGGATATAAACAGCCAGCTGATCAATCGGGTTCTCAATACCCTTCAGTCCCTCGCGTAGTTCCTTGAGGAAGCGTTCAGTCTCGTCGAGTGCATAAGCAACCAGTAGCTCACCCATATCGGCAAAGTAGTTGTACACGGCGGTGCGGCCGATGCCGGCATTCCTGGCGACGTCGGTCATAGTTAGGCCGGGCAGGCCACGGGTATAGAGAATCTCACCGAAGGAGTTGAGAATGGCTCGCTTGGTGTTTTCGCGCTGGGCAGCGTTTGTGGCTGCAGAAATACGGGGCATAGTGACACCTTACCTCAAAATGTCATCAAATGACGAATCTTTGAAAAGTGTCACCAAGAAATTTGCGCAATCCATGCGAATTTAGCGAAGTGCTTCTACTCCGCGGGTCCCAGAAACTCTAAACGCTGCGCCATTAACAGGTCGGACGCCACCAAAGAAGCAATCGGATACCCCGTATGCCTCCGTCCGGGAATCACTTGCAAGGCGGTCCGGGCCCCCAGCTGCTGATAGAAAGCGATGCCCTCCTGGGCCGCTATCTGAGCTGACCAGCCACCCTCAGAAGTAATGGTCTTACCCCGACGATATGCACGCAAGCGCCGACCTGACGGAGATCGTCCATCCTTTAACCCCACATGCCAACTCAGGAGGAACGACCGATGCGATCCCCGAGCCGCGAGCGCCCGCTCGCGTACCGCCCGGGGAATACCGTCAGCACCGCCTCCGGCAATGAAGGTGGCGCCGCCTCCAGATACTTCGCCGAGGTCATGGCTGAGTAGCTCGTAGCTCAGGAACTCCGCCCCACCGGAATAACCGGCGAACCAGATGCGGCTCATGTCTATCCCGTACGCCAGAGAAAGCTCCCGAAGTAGGGCCCGTACGGTGCGGCCGTGCGCGCGGGCACGCACCCACCAGTTAATCGTGATGGTGGAAGCGCTTTCGCCTCCGCCGCGCAGACTCCCCGGGGCGAGTACCGGCACGCTGAGCATATGGTGCTCTGCGGCTACCCGAGCTAGGTCGGCGCGCAGAGGCGAGCGCCGGCGAAGCAGGCGGCTACCTGCTCGAGAAATATGGTCGCCATCAAAATAGAGGAGTAGGCCGGGTGGCTTAGCTGAACCCGTGAGCAGATGCTGGTTATCCACACGGTAGTAGACGGTACATCCCCAGTGGGTGAATGGGCGGTATCCCATAACCTCAGAGGAGGCTAGGATAAGCGGCTCGACCGTGGAGAGGAGCGCGCGCACCAGACTAATCACCTTCGGGATCATCGGGTGCATACGCGGGATGTGCGCGCTGAGGCGTCGCTGATTGCGGTGGCGCAGGCGTCGTTGTATGCGGCAGCTCATCCTCTTCATAGTTCCATTCTAGAGGGAGGGGTGAGCGTCCGAACTGTACCTCGCACCCGTAAAAACCTGCCGGATGCACACCATATGGGTACTATTAGATAAGCTCGGGTGGCAGACGAGCGTGCGAGGCCTGCTTGATGCGCGCCTCTGCGGGCCGTGAGCCCACTCAAGAAACACATCACTTAAACAAAATCTGGGGAGAGTTATGGCTACACCCGTTAACGATTCAAAGACTCAGACGAGTACTGTTACGGTGCCCTGGGGTGGTCGCCGCGGCTACTTTGACCTGCTGCTGGGCGCATCCTGTGTGATTCTGATTATTTCAAATATTGGTGCTACCAAGGGCGTGGAGTTTGGCCCGTTGCCCTTTACCCTGCCGCTGATTGGAAACACCATTGTGACCGATGGCGGCTTCTTTCTCTTTCCCCTAGCCTATGTAATTGGCGATTTGCTGTCTGAGGTATACGGCTTTAGGCGTGCCCGTCGCGCTATTGTGGCTTCCTTTGTGGCGGCAGCCTTCGCTGCGGTTTGCTTCCTGATCATCATGTACCTGCCCGCTGCAAGTTTCTACGAGAATCAGAAGGCTTTTGAAGCGGTTCTCGGCCCCGTCTGGCAGATTTACGCTGGCTCTCTGCTGGCTTACCTGTTCGGTCAGACCCTGAACGCGTGGATTATGGTTTCCATGAAGAAGGCAACCGGGGGCCGTTTCCTGTGGCTGCGCATGATTATTTCCACCCTGGTGGGTGAGTTGGTGGACACCGTTATTTTCTGCTCGGTTGCCGCCCCTATCTTGGGTATTGAGACGATTGAGTCTTTCCTGAATTATGTGCTGATCGGCTACGTGTATAAGTGTCTGGTCGAGGTGATTCTCATGCCGGTCAGTTACCCGGTTATTAGCTGGTTTAAGCGTCGCGAGCTGGAGTATATGGCCTAGATCGTACCCGAGCACTGATATGCGGGGCCGCCCGGTTGTTTGTCCGGGCGGCTTTCCCGTACCCCTTACTCGCACAACTTCTGAATACAGAGCATTCCTAACGAAAGTGACATATTATGTCTACACCGCAGGCTCCCGAGCAGAGCCCCGATCCGAACGAGAAACAGGACTCTCTGAACCGTTCCCTCTCGCACGGCCAGCTGACCATGATTGCGATGGGCCTGGCATTGGGCACGGGCTTGTTCCTAGGCTCGTCCTCTGCCATTAAGATTGCGGGCCCCGGCGCGATTATTTCCTATGCGATTGGTTCAACAATCGCGGCAATTATTGCCGCCTGTGCCGGTGAAATGTCTGCTCGTCACCCCGTTCAGGGTGGTTTTGGCACGATTGCCAGCCGTTATCTGAATCCCTTCAGCGGCTACATTACCCGTTGGGCTTACTGGGCAACGACGGTGCCGCTGGCTGGTGCTGAGCTGGTGGCTGTTGGGCACTACCTGGCTTTCTGGTTTCCGCAGATTCCCCTGTGGGCTTCGGTGACCTTCTTCGGCCTGCTGATTCTGACGCTAAACCTGGTGAGTGTGAAGTCCTTCGGCGCCCTGGAGTTCCTGCTGTCGTCGATTAAGGTGTCTGCGGTCATTGTGTTCATGATTATTGGTATATTGCTGGTGTTCGTGGGCCTGCCGAATCATGAGGCTACGGGTGTGCAGAATCTTGTGAACGATGGTGGTTTCCTGCCGAACGGCCCGGCTTCCATCTGGATTTCGATGGCCGTGGTGATGTTCTCTTTCGGCGGCGTGGAAATGATTTCGCTTTCTGCTGCGGAGGCGAAGGACCCGGCTCACTCTGTGGCTTCGAGCGTGAAGGCCATGATTTGGCGTCTATCCACCTTCTACGTGGTGTCTATGGCGATTATTCTCTGCCTGATTCCTTGGCAGAGCGCGGCCCAGAATTCCGATTTGACTGAATCGCCCTTCGTGATGGTTTTCTCTGAGATGGGGATTCCCTTTGCCGCAGACATTATGAACTTTGTGGTGTTGGTGGCGGCCCTATCGGGCGCAAACGCATCCCTGTACGCGGCAACTCGTTTGATTCATGCTCTGGGCGCGGACAGGATGGCCCCGGCGGTGGCGGCCCGTACCTCATCCCGCGGTGTGCCGACGGTAGCCCTGCTGATTTCCTTCACGGGCGTTGTGGTGGCAACCGTCATGGCGGTAGCGAAGATTGGCGACATTTTTGCCCTGCTCATGGCGCTGGTGACGCTGTGCATTCTGGTGGTGTGGATTATGATTCTGTCGACTTACCAGGCCTACAAAAAGGATCAGGGTAATGCCTCTTCCTTTACGGTGCTGGGTGGCCGCATCACGGCGGCTCTGGCCTTGGCCGGTGTGCTGGCGACTTTAGTAGCGCTCTTTTTCCTGGACGGCTCGGGTGTGCAGCAGTCCATTATGGTGGGTATTGCGTTCTTCCTGCTGATTTCTATTGGTTATGTGGTGGCCTCTAAGCGTCAGGGCGGGTTCAAACGCCCCGACTTGGATGCAATGCACGATACCGAGGAGGCGCAGGCGCTCTCGCCTACCGTTTCTCCGGATGCTACGGCACATCCTGAGGAGTCGGCTCGTAGCTAAGGGGTAAGTGTTAAGGCACCGCAGGAGTATCTTCTGCGGTGCCTTTGCCGTATCCGGCCTTGAACGTTGCAGTGGGGGAGGGCTTGGCATGGGCTCGGGAGCAGGTAGGGAAATCCGGCCCGTACAATGGAACTATTCGCGCCTGTCGCGGGGCTATGCGTCCCGGCGCGAGCGCACAGTACACTACACATCGCGCCCTCCGGGGCGTATAGACGGAAGGCATAGTCGTGTCTCATAACGACGACACCCTTGCAGTCGTGGAATCTGCCGAGTCTCGGACCCTGAAACGTTCTCTGTCCCACGGGCAGATGACGATGATTGTGATGGGGTCGGCTCTCGGTACGGGCCTTTTCTTGGGTTCCGGTACCGCGATTGCTATGGCCGGTCCCGCGGTCATTCTCACCTACGCTATTGGTTCGGCGCTCGCCTCGGTGATTGGTGCGGCGACTGGCGAGATGGCGGTTCGCTATCCCGTTCGCGGTGGCTTCGGCACGATTGCTACCCGCTATTTGGGTCCCTTCGCGGGTTTTTTGACGCGCATTGCCTACTGGACGGCCACGGTACTGATTGCCGGTGTGGAGCTGGTGTCGGTGGCGACCTATCTGAACTATTGGTGGCCGCAACTTCCCCTGTGGGTGGGTATTGCTTCGTTTGGTGTGGCAATGATTGTGTTGAACCTGACGAGTGTGAAGTCCTTTGGCATGTTGGAGTTTTTCCTCTCCTCAATTAAGGTAATTTCTATTGTGGCCTTCCTGCTGGTGGGTCTGTGCCTGATTTTCTTCGGCCTACCCGGGCACGCAGCGGTGGGTACCGCGAACCTCTTCAACGATGGCGGTTTTATGCCTAACGGTCCACAGTCGGTGTGGCTGTCGCTAGCCGTGGTCATGTTTTCCTTCGGTGGTATCGAGATGATTTCGATTTCTGCCGCGGAGGCGAAGGATCCTTCCCGCTCGGTGCGCTCCTCGGCGAAGGCGATGATGGTTCGTTTGGCAACCTTCTACGTGCTGGCCGTACTGATTGTGGTGGCCGTGATTCCGTGGCGTTCGGCTTCGGGTATGGGGGATGCTGTGGAGACTTCCCCGTTTGTACTGGTTTTTGAGCAGTTGGGTGTGCATGGCGTGGCGCATTTCGTGAACTTTGTTGTGCTGGTTGCGGCACTGTCGAGCGCGAATGCGAACCTGTATGCGGGTGCCCGCCTGATGCATTCGCTGGCTGCGGATGGCATGGCACCGCGCGGGTTGGCTCGTGTGAATCGTGCGGGTGTTCCGGCGCGCGCCGTGTGGCTATCGACGAGCGGTATGGTCCTGGCAATTCTTTTGGCGTTGTACAGTCCGAAGGAAGCATTCTTGTCCATGATTTTTGTGATTATGGTGTGCGCCTTGACCGTGTGGGTTCTCATCCTGTTTGCCTATATTGTGTACAAGCGGGTTGAGCCTACTTTTTTGGGTTTCCGCCTATGGGGAGGCCAGTTCACTGCGGGTGTGGGTATTCTATTGCTGTTCGCGGTGTGGGTTGCGCTCTTTATGGTGCGCGGGTCCACGGTACCGTCAGTGGTGGGTGTGGGCTACTTTGTGCTACTGAGTGTGCTGTACTTTGCGCGGATTCGCCATAGCCACACTATCGATGAGCAGACCTTTGCGGAGGCGCAAAGCGTGACGGTGGAGTATGAGGCGGCTCAGTACGATGCCGATCATGCTCTGGAGACTGCCGCAAAGCTAGGACGCTAGGGGCGTGAGAGGGAGGTCTCGCGGCGACCCCCCGGGCCCCATCTTGGACAGGTAAGTGAAAAACACAGAAACTTTACGCCTTTTATCGTAATAAAGCCGTAAAAATAACGCAGATCTTCGAAAGAGGTCTATTATAAGTGGTGAAGCGTATGATCTTGTATGCGTTCAAATGTCTGTGTGTTGGATGAGGCCCGAAAGCATCGTAGCTTTTGGGCCTCATCTTTTTAATTTAAAAGACTATTTGACGATAGTTATTTATTCTATTTGTTCAAAATATGTGTTTTTGTGTGATTTTCCCGAGTAATATCAGTCGGAGTAGAGTTAAAACCATGCAAAGCCACGAAAATCCCCAGACTCCCACCTCCACCACCTCCACGGCTACACCTCTCACACCCGTCGCAGGTGCCTCCGCCGAGCTTGCCGATCTGCTCGTGTACGTGCCCGGCCGCTGGGGCGATATGGATGCCTACGGCCACGTCAACAATGTCGCTATCCTCTCTCTCATGGAAGAAGCCCGTGTAGCCCTCTTTGGCCCGCCGCCTTCCTCTGGTAAAAAGCCAAAAGTGGCACCGAATCCACCCATCCCCCTCTTCGAGTTGGTTCCCGAAGGCGTGCAGGCTCTCATCGCTGAGCATGGCATCCGCTACCTCGCCCAGCTACCTTACACAGGTGAGCCCGTTCCGGTACGTCTGCGCGTGGAGAAAGTCAGTGCCGCCTCCGTGCGTATTGGCTACTCGGTGCTCTCTCCGGTGGATGGGCGCGAGTGTGTGTGCGCCTTCACCGTGCTAGCTTTCTGGGATTCTGTGGCTGGGCGTCTGACCCGCCTGAGCGGGGAGCAACGGATCCTACTTGAGTCCTTCCGGCCGAAAGATTAGACCTGAGGGAGAGAGAAAGCTTGTTGCCGAGCGAATATGCCGCGGATAACGATCCTTGAAAATTGCACTTACAGGCCATAATCCCGACAGTCGCGAGAATGAAAGGGTATGCTTAAAGTATCTTAAAGTACCTTGCGCAATGGTTGCGAAGGCTCGTTCCCCCAGGAGATAACGATGTCGTTACACCATACCAAGAGGGTCTCCCCGAGTTCCCCGAACCATCCGAACCACTGCGGTGGCCGTATTCTGCGTGCCGCTGGATGCGCCGCCGCCTTACTGCTGGCTCTGACCGGTTGCTTTGGTGACGGTACAACCGAGGGGGAACCCAGCGCTAAGTCCACTAGTACCTTCGCGACGGCCAACTCCTCACACTACCCCCTTCCCTCCTCAATTTCGACGTCCCACCCCACGGCCGGCGAGGGCTCTGCCTCGGTCACCGAAACCTCGGGCAATGAAACAGCTATCCCCGAAACTCCGAACGCCCAGGCATCTGCTTCCGCCGAGAACACCGAATCTGCTGTTGCTAGCACTCCTGCCCTGGAAGTATCGCGTACCAATACCCCGGCCTCGGAAACTTCAGCTTCTGAGACTCCGCGCGCACCCGAGAAAGTGGAGACTGAGCGAGCCGTTGCCGGCGAACGCTGCGGACACATTGGGCGTAAGGGCTACCTGAAGACTGGAGCTGAGATTATTGTGCTGCGCGGTAGCGTAGACTGTGCCCATGCCCTTGATGTTCTTACCGAGTATGTGACTACGCCCCGGGCCGATGACAATACAACCCAGCACCAGGTCGCAACCGTTCAGGATGCTACCTGCTATTGGAACCCCCAGTATGGTATGCCCGAAAATCGCCGCGCTGACCGTGGCGCCCCCGAGTGCACAATTGGTGAGAACACAGCCTTCGTGGCCCGCTTGCAGAACCCTGATGCTCCCGATATTCCCTTCCTCATGGAGCCCTCCCGCTATGACTCCGGAGCAGGCTACTACCGCTTCAAGAGTGACGACGAACGCACCATCTGCGAACTGAATCCCGCGGACTCATCGCTCCTGTGCGAGCGCCGTCTGGGTGGGCAGCTCAGCGAGGGCAACGGTGCAGTGGGCCGCACCTACTCGGCACCGGTGCGTACAACCCGCATGCACTTTGCCACGGGCGCCGATGAGGAACGCGTGGATGACGCCGCCGCCTCGGCCCTGCACGCTGAAAGTACAACCGCCAACACGCTCATGCTACGCCCGAATAATGTGACGGTGTTCCCCATGGCTTCGGGCAAACAAATTACCTGTTTTGGTGAACCCGAGGCTGGCTCAATGACCTGCAATGACGGAAACACCCAATCCGTACTAGTTCGAGGTGGTTAGTACTAAGGAACGGATAGGGGAGTATAGCCCCTCCATAGCTTGGGTTTTAGAATGGTTAAGGAACCTGAACCGACGATGCAGAAAGGTCACCATGCGACCCTCCACCACCACCCAGCGGGCCAAGCGTTACACCCCGGTAGCTGTGGGTGCAACGCTCCTGCTTGCGCTTTCCGCGTGCTCGGCAGGCGGCGGCACTGCACCCTCCCCGAGTGTCACCGCAACCCGTAGCGCTAGCCCTACCGCCAGCGCAACCGGCGCGACCAGTGCGACCCCCAGCCCGACCCGTACTGTAACCGTGACCGAGTCCACCTCCACCCCGGGTAACGTTCAGAGTGCGAGCGCTGAAGAAAGCGTGACCCCTGGAACAATTAGCACCCCGGATTCCAGCCTGAGCGCATCGGCCTCGGCTTCAACTGGTGCTTCTGCGACGGCGAGTGCCTCCAGCACGAGCTCTCTCTCGGACGAAGACGTGAAGTCTGCAGGTGGCTCCTGTGGAACTCTGGAAGCTACCGGATACCTCAAGCACAATGCCACGATTCAGGTAACCTCCGGTGCGGTGAATTGCCTTTTTGCCGAGGAACTGGTTCGTCAATTCGTGGTGCAGAACCCTGCCGAAGTGACCGATAAGCCTAATGGTGAGCGTACCGTCATGTCGGCTCGCTGCTACTGGAAGCCCGGGGACGCAGCCGATCGTGCTGTTCCCGAGTGCGCCTCTCTTGACGGGGGCAATACCGTTATTACCGGTAAGCTAACCAAATAAGGGGACGCTAGCGTCCCGTGCCTCCAGTGTAGAGCGCACATAAAAGCGCCGCACCGGTAATTCAATAGAATCACCGGTGCGGCGCTTTGCTATGCCAACAGCGGGGTAGAAGGGACGGGTATCCTAGAGTTCACCGCCAGTGCGGGTCGCTAAGGTATCGTCTAGACGCGCAAAAGTTGAGCGCCAGGTGGTGCGTACCTCCTCGTGGACCGAGGCGGGCATGGGGCCAATTTCCACAACGATACGGGTTCCGGCGCCTACCCCCTCGGCCGTAATGACAGTCTCGGGGAAGAACCGGTGGCGCTGGTAAACCAATACGCTACCGGGCTTGCCCAGATGGTCTGGTAGCTGCTCGGCGTATTCGATCTCCTTAAACGGCTCAATACTCAGAAAGTGACTCTGTAGGATGCAGGAGACCGAAGGATCCACCTCGTTGATCATGGACAGGCGCTGGACGCCTCCGACGACGGGCTCCAGGACCACGTCGGTGGGGCGTACATGCCAACCGGCCGGGCCGTACCAGCGTACCAGTAGTTCGGGGTCCAGGTAGGCACCGAAGACGTCTTCGACAGGTGCGGCGATTTCGTGGTCAAAGACGAGAAGTTCCTCGTCGGGAACGTGGGTGATACTCATTTCTCTCCTTGTGGCGGGGGCCTTATGTGGGATGGGCGGGGCCGGTCGCGGGGTTTATTGAATGGGGCGAACTAGGGCTTCTTGCCTGAGTAGTAGTTGCCCAGAAATTCGTCGCGGTATTCGAAGTAGGTGCCGTCCTTGATGGCTTCGCGGGCGTCATCCACCATACGTACGATGAAGCGTTCGTTATGGATGGAAGCGAGGGTTGCGGCCAGACGCTCGTCCGCCTTGAAGAGGTGGCGCAGGTAGGCCCGGGTGTAGTGGGTGCAGGTGTAGCAATCGCAGCCCTCGTAGATGGGGGAGAAGTCTGCCTTGAAACGTGCGTTAGTGATATTGAAGCGGCCGGTGGGGGAGTAAACGGCGGCATTGCGTGCCACACGGGTGGGGGAGACGCAGTCGAAGGTGTCCACGCCGTTCTCAATGCCCACAAAAATGTCGTCGGGCTCGGAGATACCGAGCAGGTGGCGGGGCTTGGATTCGGGTAGCTCCTCGGCGCACCAGCGCACAATGGTACCGAGGTTTTCTTTCTCGAGGGCGCCGCCGATGCCAAAGCCGTCGAAGGGCATAGCGCCGAGGTCCTGGCATGCCTTGCGGCGCAGATCCTCGTACTGGGCTCCCTGAATCACGCCGAAGAGAGCCTGGTAGGGCTTGTTCGCGCGCTCGTCGGTCAGGCGCTGATGCTCAGCGATACAGCGCAACGCCCACAGATGAGTGCGTTCAAGTGCTTCTTCCTGGTAGCCACGGGAGTTGTACAGCGTGGTCAGCTCATCGAAGGCGAACATGACGTCCGCACCGATCTGGTGCTGAACCTGCATGGACACCTCGGGGGTGAA
>CAUQVM010000024.1:0-16169 GCA_963521575.1 uncultured Rothia sp. | reverse complement strand
CTGAGCCTGTTCAGCAGGCTCCGGCGCAGCAGGAGAAGGTTCAGGAACCTGAGGTGGTTGCTCCTCCCGTGCAGCAGGCTCCGGCGCCGGAAGTACCCGCACCGCAGGTACCGGCCGCTCCGGTTCAGCAGGAGCCGGCTCGCCCTAGCGTGTACTACAAGAATTGCGATGCGGTCCGAGCCGCGGGTGCCGCTCCTCTCCACCGCGGTGATCCCGGCTATCGCTCCGAACTAGATCGTGATGGTGATGGTATCGCCTGCGAGTGGACGGGTAAGAAGAAGTAAGGGCCCAAGCAATCGAGCTACCCGCTCTCTATTTTTAGACTAAGGCCCCCTCCCCCGGACCGAATCCGGTGGAGGGGGGGCTTGCTCATCCGGTTGGAACGTCTTCCTGCCCCAGAGGCATTTCGGAACCTACCGGTAAGCCAATCCAGCAAATAACCTAGCCGTAATAATCGCGAATCGTTACCGTCGACAGGCCCTGCTCGAGCATGAGCGCCCTAATATCGTCCAACACCGATATCACGCCCGGATAATTCAAGTGCCCAATCAGAATGCGTTGCGGCCCTACATATTCCTTCGCAAAACGCATCACCTCAGCCGACGGAATATCCGAGGAATCCGCCAGGGACCCGTACCACAGCACCGGGCGTGTAAACCCGCACGAAGCCGCTGCCGCCAATACGCGCGCATCATAGTACCCGTACGGCGGGCGGAAATACGGCTTCGAAGAGACCCCAAACAGCCGCTGAATCTCCTCATCGTTACGCGTCAGCTCCCACACGATCTGCTCATCACTCAGAGCCGTCAATGCCGGATGGCTAAACGTGTGATTCGCAATCTGTAGCTGCCCGCTTTTGACCAGCGGTAGCAGCAATTCACGGTGTTGCTCAAACGCCGGGTACTGGCCATTCATAAAAAATGTCAGGCGTGTACCCGTGCGTCGTGAAAACTCGGCGTACGCGCGCACCACCTCCGGGTTCGCGCCGTCGTCCACCGTCCAGGCAATATAGCGCCCCTCCCCCGCAAGACCCGTCTGCGGGCCATCCCACGGGCGAGGGGCTGGAACCGGATTCACCGACGGTACCACGGCTGCGGAAGCACTAGAGCTTGCCGACGCGCTGGGGCTACTAGTGGAAGTAGCGGAGGACGAGGCGGAGGGAGAGGCAGAGCCGCTCGGAGTAGGCGACTGGCTGGGTGCCATACCACCCGTCGGGCTAAACGAATCGGTTGGGCCAAGTGAACCTGTTGGGCTGGGCGTAACGCTGAGGTCGCCGGTCGGGCTAGCGGATGCGCCAGCTTCCCGGGCGGATGAGCAGGATGACAACGCCAGGGCGCTAATTCCCATTATGCCCAGACCAAGCAGGGCGTTGCGGCGGGTAGGTAGTGAGCGGTAATATGAAATATTCATGGTTCCAGTTTAGGTTTAAGAACCAGTTACATATCTGACAATTAGAAATATTACGTCTTGATTTCAGACGCAATGTATTCAAACGTTTTCGTAAAACTAGGTTCACATGTTCAACTACCTCACCGGGGTCGCCATCTCAAGCCCTAGTGCACCCGGGCAGCAGGCCTACACCGCATCCCCCTCAGATGCCGCTTCCCCGGCCAGCGCAGACTCCGCTACCGGTGCCAACACCAGATTGCACGAAGCATCCCCACCCACCAACTGCGAAGGTGAAGAAGCATCAGCGTTTGATAGGACCATCACACCCATACTGTGCAGTGCACTCGTATCCGTAATCGTCTCGTCATGATCAATCAGATACACCCGGTACCCATCGGCCGTCAGGCGGCGCATCAGCTCCAGCAGCATCTTCTGCGCCACATCATCCACCGCATACACGCGCGTTACATCCAGGGCGACCTTTGAGCCCTCCAAAGGAGTATCTACAATTTCGCGAATCACGCGCTCAGCACCGGCACGAGCCACCGTCGGCACATTCATAACATGCATGCCCATATCATCCGAGAACCTCTCGAACAGCTCCACACCGCGCACGCTATTACCGTGCCCGTCCAGACGCGGCGAGAACGTCGCCACACCCAGTTGACCGGGCACCGCACCAATAATGCCGCCACCCACGCCGCTCTTTGCCGGCACACCCACCTGGGTTGCCCAGTCACCGGCTGCGTTATACATGCCGCACGTAAACATGACGCTCAATACCTGCCGCACCACGCCCTTTGGCACGACCTGCTCCCCCGTCACCGGATGCACGCCGTAATTTGCCAGGGTCGCCGCCATGAGTGCCAGATCCTTGACCGTGACCATGAGCGAGCACTGGCGTGTATAGCCCTGCACCGAGACCTCCGGGTTACCCGTCAAAATGCCATGGCTTCGCAGCATGTGCGCAATGGCGTAGTTGCGGTGCGCATGCTCCAGCTCAGACTCGTACACCCGCTCATTCACCGACAGGCGACGGCCCGCAAAAGCCGACAGCCCCGAAATAACGCGCTCCATGCGCTCACCCTGCGTGGCACCCGGCGGGCCCACCAGCGAATGGATGGTAATCGCCCCGGCATTAATCATGGGATTCAGCGGCTTGCCCGAACCGGCCTCCAAAGATATCTCGTTGAACGGCTCACCCGAGGGCTCCACCCCCACCTTGGCCAGCACGTCGTCAAAACCGCGATCGGCTAGCGCCAGGGCATACACGAACGGCTTAGAAATCGACTGAATCGTAAACTCCACGTCGGAGTCGCCGGCCGCGTATTGTTCACCGTCCACCATTACTATTGAAGCTGCCAACTTCTCCGGATCAACCGCCGCCAGCTCGGGAATATAATTCGCCAGCTCGCCCGAAGTATCAGAAGAGACTGCCGCCAACGAATCAGTCAGGTAGTTCGGAATGGGTGAATGCATAATGGTTCGTATCTTCTCTGATAGTGGTCTAATAAGTCATAAGAAGGGCCGGAAGGTCACCTTAACAACCGAGTTAATGCCGGGCCGAGAGCCGCAGCTCAAAGAGCTCAGGGACGCAACACAGCACCCAGCAGGGGCACGCGCCGGATGCGCCGCCGAACCCACGCTACACGCCCACTATCGAGTGTATCTTTTGAGACGAAGCGGTTCCAAATACTGCAGGCGAACAATCCTGGAGCATAAAAAATCGCGCCAGGGCACCGTGACGGATACCCTGGCGCGCAACCCAGATGGGTTAGGCTACTAGCCCTTAAAATCGACAACCCGCGCGGAGCTATCAGAGCCACGAGATTAGGGGTGGCGAATTGCTTCCGGCTCGCGCCCGCCCACTTCCGCAGTCTCCAG
Organism: uncultured Rothia sp.; assembly: GCA_963521575.1. Taxonomy (GTDB): domain Bacteria; phylum Actinomycetota; class Actinomycetes; order Actinomycetales; family Micrococcaceae; genus Rothia. The sequence goes on along the minus strand of CAUQVM010000024.1, from coordinate 12,896 downwards.
CTGGAACGTCGAATGCTCCACCGACACCTCAAAATGCGTTGCTACGCAGGAGCGAATCCGCTCCAAAATCTCCACCGCAGAACCGTCATAAAAACACTTATCGGCCACCACCACGTGCGCCGTCACCACCGGCAGACCCGTAGCCACTATCGAGGCGTGCACATCGTGCACCTCCACCACACCGTCCACGCGTAGCATGTGCTTGCGCATTGCGTCCAGGTCCAGGCCCTCGGGGGTAAACTCCATCAGCACCGACGTTGTCTGTTTCATGAGTCGCACCGCGCGCGGAACGATCAAGGCCGCAATGAACAGGCCCGCAAGGGCATCCGCCCGGTAAAAACCGGTCAACCAGATGATGAGCGCCGCCACAATCACGCCCAGTGAGCCCAGCGCATCATTCAGAACCTCCAAGAAGGCCGCGCGCATATTGAAGTTTGCGTTGCGCGCCGTGGCCAGCACCATAATACCGGCAATATTCGCGAGCAGGCCCACCACGCCGAACACCAGTAGCTCGGTACCCGGAACCTCCGGTGGGGCGAAGAGTCGATGCACCCCCTCCACCGCCGTGTAGATACCCACTGCCAGTAGCAATACCGACTGGGCCAGGGCAGCCAGCACCTCAACGCGACGGAAACCCCAGGTGTGGCGCGAGGTCTCCGGACGGGTCATGAGCGAGGCCGCACACAGGGCTATCAGCAGGCCGGAGGCATCTGTTAGCGCGTGGGCAGTATCCGTCAGCAGGGCGAGACTGCCGGTCACCAGCGATCCCACTGCCTGGGCCAGCACAATAATGAGAGCCAGGCTGAAGGCTATGAGCAGGCGCGGGCGCATGGAGGCGGCATCCTCCGGGCTCGGTATGTGGGAATGGCCGTGGTGGTGATCGTGGTGGCCGCTGTGCCCGTTTGGAATGCCTTCGGTACGGACTTGTTCGCTATGAGTTTGCTCGTTCTGAGTCCGTTTTTGCGCGCCCATGTGCTTCTCCTCAGCTACTCGATCAGCTCTCATCTTAGAGGTTGTCCTCTTGAGACTAGCACCTACGCGTTACCGTCAGGAAGCCCCTTCGACAGAAAATACAGATAGCAAAATCGCCCGGTTCATACGAACCAGGCGATTACCGCCTCAAATGAGGCCTCTGTGGAGATAAGGGGGCTCGAACCCCTGACCCCCTGCATGCCATGCAGGTGCGCTACCAGCTGCGCCATATCCCCATATTCTGTTATGTACCTCAACGAGGTAACATGAATATTTTACACACACTCTCACGGTGGGCGCAAATCGAAAGGGGTCGATTTCCAAAAATTTTCAAAAGAAATTTTGGCGCTGTCCGAGCTACCCCTGAAGACACACAGAAGCAACCGGCCAGATACAGCGGGGTGACCCCGATGCATTGAAATACATCAGGGCCACCCTTCATCGTGACGCTCTGCTAATGCACTCTGCCACTATGCGCTTACCCCTACACTCTCGGGGGTATACAGTCACTAAAACCATGGCACAAGCCAGCAGACGGTCAGCAGACTAGTCTTCATCCTGGGCCGGAATAATGCGTGCTACATCTTCCTCGGACTCACCTTCAAGATCGAAGGGAGCCTCGTTCTCCACGCCCAGCTCAATACGCGGTGCCTGAGCCCACAGGCGATCCAGGGCGTAGAATTCGCGGTCCTCCTCATGCTGAACGTGAACCACAATATCGCCAAAGTCGAGCAGAATCCAGCGACCCGAGGAACGACCCTCGCGGCGCACCGGCTTCAAATCAGCCTGCTCACGCAGGGCATCTTCCACCTCATCCGCCACGGCATTTACCAGACGCTCATTGTGAGCCGAAACGACCAGGAAGCCGTCAATCAGGCCCATTGCGTCGGAGGCATCCACAGCGAACAGATTCGTTCCCTGTTTCTCCTCCGCTGCGCGAGCGGCAATGCGCAGAGCCTCAATCGAGGACTGTGCAGCAGTCATAGTTTCCTTTCTTGCAGGCACAAACCCGCCGACAGCACCCCGCGGGGTACATTCTCACGGCCTACTTAGGGCCAAAAATCATAATCAAGCCAACAACAACCAGGGCCAGAAGCAGCACAATCCACAGCCAGGCCAGGGAAGGCTTCTGTGCAGGCTTCACCACCTCATTCTGGCGGGTGGCGGGATGCCTCTGCGAAGCCCTCTGAGCGGGGGGCCTCCTCTGCACGTTGCTCTTTTCAGCGCGTTCGGCAGAAGCTACCGGCTTCTCAATACCCCGTGCGGGGGACTTCCTTACGGCAGACTTCTTCACGGGAGACTTCCGTCCTCCGGCATATGCAGCCGGAGCAGGTTCGTCTTCGGGATCCTGGCGATCCACCATGCGCTGCAGCAGCTCCTCCACCTCATCCGGGTTCAGAGCAACCGTCGGATCACCTTCTACCGAATCCACGGTATCGCCGGAGGCCGCACCATCCAGGACGCTCAGATCCAGGCCCTGAGCATCCTTAGCATTCACACGGTCCGGTCGGTTGGAGGCTGCCTCAGCAGAAGCCACAGAAGCGGCCTCAGCCACGGCAGGCTTGGCGGCGTTCCTGGGTGCATTCTTGGAAGCAGCGTTCTTAGATGCAGCGTTCCTAGGTGCATTCTTAGAAACAGTATTCCTGGATGCGTTCTTAGAGCCAGTATTCTTAGAAGCGGCATTCCTGGGCGCATTCTTAGACACCTTTGCCGGGGAAGCTGGCTTCTCGCGCTGCTCAACCTTCGGCTCATCACGCACCAGGTACTTGTTCTTCGGAGGATCGGGATCCTCCTTGACCACAGTCACAATAGGAATCGACGAGGTCAGCGGGTTATCCACCGTCGCCGGGCTCGTCGCGTCCACACGATTCTTCTCAATCTCGTCCGGGCGCAGAATACGCAGGCTACTGGTCAGAGGCGCCGGCTCGTGTAGCTTCTCCTCATCATTTGCCTCAGTCTCAATCTTGCCCTGAGCCGCCAGGGCCGCAAAACGACGCTGAACAGCCAGAACCTGCGGATCAATCGCATCGGTGTTCACCACAGAGCCCATGTTCTCCACGGGCTTCGCCCGCTCACCGCGGCGGTTTGCACGCAGGTACTCGGCAACTTCCTTACGGTAACGCGCAAGACGACGTGGACCCATCACCTTAGTCGGCGGCGGCACCTCAATACCGTCTTCGGTCACGTACGTCTCGTAGAGGTACGCTTCGTCCTCGCTATAGGGCTTCGAACCCGCAGCTTCACTCATGTGTTCCCTCATTACTCATCGATTCGGATGACTGCTCCGCCCGATCCTTTACACGGGGCAAACCGTCACGGTAGGCTGTCAAAGCGTCTTTCTTATACAGGCCATACTTTGCAATATACTGCACCACGCCATCGGGTACCAGGTACCAGATGGGGGCATCCTCAGCCGCGCGGCGACGAATATCCGTCGAAGAAATCGCCATTGCCGGAATCTTCAGCGTCGTAATGTGACGCCCCTCCTCTAGGGGAGGATCCAACACATGATCGGGGCGAGTTACACCCACAAAAGTCGCCAAATCCCACAGCTGATGTGCGTTACGCCAGGTCATAATTTGACTAATCGCATCTGCACCGGTAATAAAAAATAGGTCAGCGTCGGGGCGCAGGCTACGTAACTCATTAAGCGTATCAAAGGTATACGTGGCGCCGCCACGGTCAATATCAATACGGCTCACCGTAAAACGCGGGTTCGACGCAGTTGCAATCACCGTCATCAGGTAGCGGTGCTCCGCATCACTCACATGCCGCTCCCCTACCTTCTGCCAGGGCTGACCGGTCGGAACAAACACCACCTCATCCAAATCAAACACCGCGGCAACCTCACTGGCTGCCACCAGGTGACCATGATGAATCGGGTCAAAAGTTCCACCCATCACACCCAAACGTACCCGTCCGGGGGTACGCGGGGGAATTGATTCGGTGCTTGGGGCACTGAAATCAAGCTGAATAGGCTGATCAGTCACAAAAGCCGTCCTTGCTGGGGACAGAGACCACACCGACAGCGCAAGCCACCGGCGAGGATACGGGCAAATACGGTGCGTACCCCGCACCCCGACACACCCGAAAGCGCGCCGGATACACCGGGTACACCCATTATGCTACCTTCTCAAGGTCAAAAACAGCGAAATGACGGGGGTGAGCTAAGCCGCTGGTGGAATTACCTCCGACTCGGCTCAACCCGTCACAATGGGCTCAAGCAGACATTATCTAGCTCTCGACATTGGGCATATCAATGCCCTCCTGCGCTTTACCTTCCTTCAGCTTCTTGCGGTACTCCACCGACTCGGTCCACACACCGGCCACGCGCTCGGACTCCAGCTCGGCACGAGCCTCCGCCTTCGCATCCATACGCTCCTTGTACTCCACACGCTTCTGCGCGCGAGTCGGGCGAATAATCTCCTCCAGGCGGGCATCGGTACCGCGCGGCGAGGAGAGTAGCTCGGCGCCACCGACCATGGTCGGCTCCCAGCCGAAAATCACCGAGTTATCATTCTCGCCGATCACCACGGCATCCCCGGCGCGAGCACCAGCCTTAAACAGCTCGTCTTCAACACCCAGGCGAGCCAGGCGGTCAGCCAGGTAACCCACGGCCTCGTCATTGTTGAAGTCGGTCTGCTGGATCCAACGCTCCGGCTTCTCGCCAATCACACGGAACAGCGGTTCCAGGTTGCGCTCCTCGCGACGGATCACGAACTCCTGCTTCTTCTTACCGCGGTAGCCCTTCGGGCGAATCACGGGGGCCTCAACCACCACGCGCTCGGCCTCCTTCTCGGCGGCGGCGCAGGCGGTACGGTCCTCCTCCACAAGCTTTGCCATCGCAAAGATGAGGGGCTTCAGACCCTCGTGCGATGCGGTAGAAATCTCAAAGACCTTAAAGCCCATTGCCTCAAACTCGGGGCGGACAAACTCCGCCAGCTCACGAGCTTCGGGAACATCGATCTTGTTCAACACCACAATCTGCGGACGCTCATGCAGCGGAACGGTCACACCCGCAGTCGGGTCGACCTCGTAGTTCTCCAGTTCGCCACGAATCACCTCAAAGTCACTTATCGGATCGCGGCCCGGTTCCAGGGTTGCGCAGTCAATCACGTGCACCAACGCCGAAGAACGCTCCACGTGACGCAGGAATCGGTGCCCCAAACCTCGACCCTCCGATGCTCCCTCAATCAGGCCCGGAACATCTGCCACGGTGTAGCGAACATCGCCCGCCTGCACCACGCCCAGGTTCGGAATCAGGGTCGTGAAGGGGTAATCTGCAATCTTTGGGCGCGCCGCAGAAATTGCGGCAATAAGCGAAGACTTACCCACCGAGGGGTAACCCACCAGAGCCACGTCCGCAATGGACTTCAGCTCTAGCACGATATCGGCCTCCTCGCCGGGGGTGCCCAGTAGCGCAAAGCCCGGTGCCTTACGCTTAGCCGAAGCCAGGGCGGCGTTACCCAAGCCGCCCATACCGCCCCGCGCAGCGACATACTCGTCACCCACACGTAGCAGGTCGGCCACCACATTACCCTCGCGGTCCTTCACCACGGTGCCCTGCGGCACAGTCAGCACCAGGTCCTCACCGTTGTAACCGTGGTGCATATCGCCACGGCCAATATCGCCGTTCGGGGCGTGCTGATGCGGGCTGTGGTGGTACTCCAGCAGCGTGGTGGTCTGGTTATCCACGCGCAGAATCACCGCGCCACCATTGCCACCGTTGCCACCATTCGGGCCGCCCAGCGGCTTAAACTTTTCACGTCGCACGGAGACGCAGCCGTTGCCTCCGCGACCGCCGGATACATGCAAGACCACGCGGTCCACGAATTCTGCCACGGGTTCTCCTTATCTTGGAAACTCTCTCTTTGTCGCCACCTCGCGCACCCGCACCAAGCCCACAACGGGGCGCACCGGTAAGGTGGAGGAGGCGGCAGGCGCGACCGGGTTGGGGTGCGCCTCCTCGCGAGCCCGACGCCTACGGCGTACAGTCGCTCGCGGAATAAAAATTATAGCGAGAGGGGGTAGACTCGCGCCTACCCCCTCTACCCTAGCGGTGAGTATTACTCAGCTGCAGCCAGGATGTTAACGACCTTACGGCCCTTACGGGTACCGAACTCGACGGTGCCTGCTGCCAGAGCGAACAGGGTGTCATCGCCACCGCGGCCAACGTTCAGGCCGGGGTGGAAGTGGGTGCCGCGCTGACGAACGAGGATCTCGCCTGCGTTGACGGACTGGCCGCCGTAGCGCTTAACACCGAGGTACTGGGGGTTCGAGTCACGACCGTTACGGGTGGAGCTTGCGCCCTTCTTGTGTGCCATTCTCTATTCCTACCTTAGGGTTGAATTCCGGTTCGCTTAGATTACGCGTTGATAGCGGTAATCTTGACGGTGGTCAGCTCGGCGCGGAAGCCCTGACGCTTCTTGTAACCGGTCTTGTTCTTGTACTTCTGAATAACGATCTTCGGACCGCGCAGGTCCTCAACCTTCTCAGCAACAACCTTGGCGGAAGCCAGGGACTTTGCGTCAGCGGTGACCTTGTCACCGTCAACGAGCAGCAGCACGGGCAGCTCAATGGTGCTGCCGGGCTCACCTGCAACACGGTCAAGGGTAACGAGGTCGCCGACGGAAACCTTCTCCTGGCGGCCGCCAGCGCGTACAATCGCGTATGCCACTATGGGACTCACTTTTCTCGACAACTTGCTTCTTTAATCTCACGCGGATGAGCAGCCTGCGCTTTCAATACTGTGCGCCTCCCCCACCGTTCGAATTCTCGAGGAGGGGAAGAACGGCCCGTGCGTTCAGGCGGGATTGCCCGCCGGAGCCAACACGCGCGGCTCACCGGTGGTGTCTCTCTCCCGCACGTTCTGCTGGCCCAAGGCCAATGACGATGCGGGTGGGAGCGGTGTCTCCCGCTGGCCCTGCGTCGATAGGGCTTCACTGAGATAAACACCAGTTCTTAAGGATACGGCATGGTAGCCGCGCCGCGCAATAGATTGATGCATCACAAACCTAGGTCCGCTCCCCGCGGATAGAGTGAGGCCCCGGCCGGTGGAGGATTCCACCTGCCGGGGCCTCACATGCCAAGGGGTGATGCTACCGCCGATAAAATCCGGTCAGCTCCCGGGCTCGTCCCGCGGACTAGTCCTCTTTACCCTCGCGCTTAATGTCGGCTGCAGCCACGCCAATGCCGAGCATGGTCGGAGTCGAAGCATCCTCAGTCACCGGGTTTGCATCCGCCACCGAAGCCGAAGCAACCACGGAACCCAGCGCACGCTCGGCAGTGTCCACAGTCACCACCTGTGCACCCGCGCCAGCGCTCGAGGCGGCACGGCGGGTACGACGCTTACGAGGAGCCGGCTCAGACACGGCAGTCGGCTTCTGCGCTACCTCAACGGCCTCCTCAAGCTTCTCGGGTGCCGGTGCGGATGCGCCCACCACTCCGGTGAGGGCCGGGGCACCAATCACGCCGGTAAGGGCCGGGCGCGAACCCTGCTCGCGCTGAGTACTCTGCTCCGCTGAATCGCTGGCGCGGCGTGCGCGGCGACGCGAAGCACGCGGGGTCTCGCGAACATCTTCAATGCGCAAGTCTTCACGCTCAGTACGCTTGGATTCGGCTTGCTTCGCTTCGGAACGATTCTCGCGGTTCTGGCGATTAGCGGAGCGGTCCTCGCGGGAGAGGCGGTCCGAACGGAAGGAGTCGCTCTCCGGGCGGGCAATGCGGCCGGCCTTCTGCGATGCGCGGGCCTTTGCCTCCCCTGCTCGAATCGCCTCGGAACGATCCGAAGATCGGCTAAACCGCGGGTCCAGTTCCGGGTCAACATGGTGATCCAACACCCCGGCGTCTGAACCCTCCACCACAGCAAGCTCCGCGTCGTTGAGCTCGTGGCGCTTTGCCGAAGGGCTCTTCTTCTCGTCGCGCTTGGGATCGGGGCCCTCAACGGGTTCTTCCGCGGCCGAATCATCCTTGCCGGCTTCGTCCTCGCGGTCGAAGGCGTTAGCCAGCTGCTCCAGGGAGAAGCCGCCCTGCTCACCAATCCAATTGCTTTCGGTGACCTCGGCTACCTTCTCCTCGCGCTCGGCAACCTCCGCATGAGCCTGCTCGCTCGCCTGGACAATGCCCTGAATCTCCTGTTCCAGCGAGAGTTCAGCGGTCTCTGCGCGGCGCGAACGCTTGCGACGCTTGCGCTTCTTGCGGGTAGAGACGGCTTCCTCAGAACCTTCCTCATGGTGGGAGGATGCAGCGGCCACAGCGGCCATTGCGTTGCGACGCTCCGCCTTCTTGGAATCCAGAGCGTCCTGCTTCTGCTGGTCCCGCGAGTCCTCGCGGGAAGCCGAGCGGGATCGCTTACGCTCGTGACGGTGAATGTAGTCTGAGGCGCCGCCGTTACGGCCACTGAGCGGCTGATCGTGCACCAGCAGGCCTCGGCCGCCGCAGTGCTCACAGGGTTCCGAGAATACCTCTAGCAGACCGGTACCCAGACGCTTGCGGGTCATCTGCACCAGACCCAGCGAGGTTACCTCAGCTACCTGGTGCTTGGTGCGGTCGCGACCCAGGCACTCAATGAGGCGGCGTAGCACCAGGTCGCGGTTCGACTCGAGCACCATATCAATGAAGTCAATGACAATAATGCCGCCGATATCGCGCAAGCGTAGCTGACGAACAATCTCTTCAGCTGCTTCCAGGTTGTTCTTGGTGACAGTCTCTTCCAGGTTGCCGCCGCTACCGGTGAACTTGCCGGTGTTCACGTCCACCACGGTCATGGCTTCGGTGCGGTCAATCACCAGCGAACCGCCCGAAGGCAGGTATACCTTGCGGTCCAGAGCCTTGGCCAGCTGCTCGTTAATACGGTAGTGGTCGAAGAGGTCGTCCCCGCCTTCCCACTGTTGCAGACGCGAGACCAAATCGGGTGCAACGTAGGTTACATAGGCCTCAATGGAGTCCCAGGCGTTCTGGCCCTGAACAATCATGGCGGTGAAGTCTTCATTGAAGACGTCACGCACGGTCTTGATCATGAGGTCCGGCTCCTGGTAGAGCATTTCGGGGGCCAATACCTTGCGGGAGTTGGCCTTCTCCTGAATCTCTTCCCACTGCGCACGCAGGCGGTTAATATCGTGGGTCAGTTCTTCTTCGGAGGCACCCTCAGCCGCGGTGCGCACAATAACGCCGGCGCCGTCGGGTAGCTTGTCCTTGAGGATCTTCTTCAGGCGTGCACGTTCAGTGTCGGGTAGTTTGCGGGAAATACCGGTCATTGAGCCGCCCGGCACGTAGACCAGGAAGCGGCCGGGTAGGGACACCTGGCTGGTCAGACGGGCACCCTTGTGACCGATCGGATCCTTGGTGACCTGCACCAGCACCGAATCGCCCGGCTTCAGGGCGTTTTCAATCTTGCGGGGAGCGCCGTCTAGGCCGGTCACGTCCCAGTTGACTTCGCCAGCGTACAGTACGGCGTTGCGGCCGCGTCCAATGTCGACGAAGGCAGCTTCCATCGAGGGCAGCACGTTCTGCACCTTACCCAGGTACACATTGCCGATGAGGGAATCCTGCTGGGTCTTAGACACGAAGTGCTCGGCGAGCACGCCATCTTCCAGCACGCCAATCTGGATGCGGTGATCCTTCTGACGCACCAGCATCTGGCGGTCCACGGACTCGCGGCGAGCTAGGAACTCGGCCTCGGTCACAATATGACGGCGGCGGCCCAGGGAGCGGGACTCACGGCGGCGCACGCGCTTGGCTTCCAGGCGGGTTGAGCCGCGCACACCGGTCACGGTGTTGGAGGCGTGAGAATCAGCCAGGCGAGGTGCACGCACCTTGGTGACGGTCTCTACCTCGTCGTCGGCACCGCCCTCAATCTCGATGTCCTCGGTGCCTCGCCGGCGACGGCGACGACGGTGGCTGGTCACCTCGGCCTCGGCGGCGGCTTCCTCGCGACGGCGCTCCATACGCTCCTTGCGCTTCTGCTCCTCGGCAGCAGCGCGGCGGGCCTCACGCTCAAGCTTTGCGGCGGAGGCAAGCTCAGTCAATTCCTCGGGTTCGGGAGCCACAAATAGCGGCATGGCGCCCATAGGGGTGCGCGAGCGCAGCTCCTGCAGTTTCTCGCGCTGCAGGTCGCTCAGGGTCTTCACCGGTTCGGGGGCCCGTGCGGGCTCCTGCTCGGCAGTCTCGTTAGCGGCCTCTTTCAGAGCGGAAATCTCCGCCTTGAGTACCTCGGCTACACCGGCAGTTTCAATACTTTCGGCGGGGGTTTCACCTGCCGCGGGGGTAGCGGGAACGGGGGTCTTGGAGGGGGCCTTAGCGGGTTCTTCGGTCTGTGCGACGGTCGCCTTCGCTGCGGTCTCATCCTTCACGGTCTTCTCTACGCTCTCAACGGTTTTCACCTTGACGGCGCGCTCGGTAGCGGTAACTTCCTCAACCTTTGCCACTCGATCCTGCACGGTGGGAGTATCGGCAGTGGCTTCGGTGGCGGTAGGGGCCTCTTCGGGAGTCTCGACGGCGGTTTCTTCGACTGCCTCGGCCATCTTCTCCGCGGTAGCGAAGAGGCCGTTTATAGCGGATGCCACCTCATCCTCGGAAGCTGCCGGGGCGGTGGCCTTCGGAGCGGGTGCGTGCTTAACCTTCGCGTTGCGCAGGTTTGTCAGGCCGGTCGCAATGGCTTCATCCAGGGGAACCTCGGGGGCCTTTGCCTTCTTCGGTCGACCCGGACGGCGACGCCCCGCCGGAGCGGCAACCTGTGCCGCCTCGGAGCTCTCACGCGCGTTCTTACGCAGGGTTTCGCGGGTCTCTGCGGAGGCTTTCTTTTCTTCTGCCAGCGCGTTCAGCGCCTCAAAAATGCCGAGTTCGACGTTCTTCTCATCAGACATTGATCTTCTTTCGTTACACCTCACTCCGCACCGTGAGGATTTTTAATAACGCGCGTTCAGCGCAAAGCCTAGTTGCCGTCACCGTGGCTCAAGACTCTTCCCGTCGGGGCGCATCTACGTGGCGCAATAGGTGAGCACTATCTTTTAGTGCTTTGTCCCGTAGGGGGCGAGCGGGCGGAACGCGGAGCGTACCGCAACGATCACAGCCACCCCGCTCTCGAGCACGGCACTTCCACACCCTTCCCGGGTGGCCCTGCCGGTCTTCGGGTTTCTTCGCCGAGGTGGGCGGCCGGCGCGGTGCGACAGTTATGCTCCGCGGCTTAAGGCCGGCGCTCATCGGGTACTCGCCCTCGATGCGGTGGTGGGGGTCTTCTGCGCGTGCGGGGCACACAAGACACCGCCTTTCATTATACCCGGTATAGCCCACTCCACTGGGCCGGTGTGCATCCTCCGCGGGGGTACAGTAAAGCCGGGTGATGCACGCATCACCCGGCTTTACGAGTCTCTAAAGTTTTTGGCGGAAACAGCCTAGTTCAGGCCCAACTCCGCATCGCGCGCCTCGCGCGCCTTCTGGGCCAGAGCCGGATCGGTCGGCAGGTACTCTGGCCCCGAACCGGTCGCAAACGGAACGCCCAGGATAAAGACAAAGGGAGAAATGACCAATAAAATCACCCACAGTAGTGAGAACTGACCGGCGGTGAGTAGCAACAGGGCAATCAGGAAAATAACGGCGGCGCCACCCATTGTGGCAATTCCGGCAGTCTTCACGGTTCTCCTCGTAAGGGGTCTGGGGGCGTTCGGTCAGGCGGGCTGAGGGCCCCGTTGCGGCGAGCCCGTGGGCATCGCCCGAAGCACCAAGGAATGTACCTGACCATTATACGCACGCGGGGCCCGCCCCGACGGAACCGCCCCGGGGTGCGTTGAGTGTCCAGAGTGCACTAACGCCCCGGCAGCTGAGCGGATAGCTCAGGTACCGGGGCGTTATAGGCGGTCCAATCGGTTTAGTTTCCCATCAGGCCCATAATGACGGTGAAGAAACGAATCGCAATAATGCCGAAAATGAGGATCAGCCACAGGCCAATCGCAAACCACGACCAGCCGCGGGCGCTCTCATGTACGGCTGGCGAGGCGGGAATAACACCGGCAGAAATATTGCGGATTGTCGTCTTGACAAACAGCGTAATAGTCATAACCCACACAATCATGCAGAATAGGCACAGCGCATTAATGTGGAAGGTCGTCTCGAACCACATCCACATAATGAAGGCTGCCGCAGCACCCAAACCAACGTTCAGGCTTATCCAGAACCACTTCTTGAACTGTGCTCCCGCCATAATCAACGCACCAATCGTCCCTACAATGGCGAAGCCCACCAGGCCAATAAAGGGGTTCGGGAAACCGAAGGCCTCTGCCTGCGGGGTGCGCATCACCGTACCGCAACTCAGCAACGCGTTCAGGTCACACACGGTGGAGTGGCCGGCATCAATATAAATCTGTAGGCGCTCATACACCAGAATCGCGGAAGAAATCAGGGCGATCAGGCCGGCTCCCACCAGCCAGAGGCCCAGCTGCCGGTCCGAGTACCCTCCTGGAGTGCCTGAATGTTCTTGCCAGGCTAATAGCCCGTCCTCGGTGCTGATTGATTCAGCGGTGTTCGATATGTCGGTACTCATACGACTCCTTTAGCTCCTGGTTGAGTGGCCTTCCGGAGGGTCTTCTAGAGGTGGCGGTTACACTCAATCTGTCCAGCAGAAGGGGCCACAACCCTCATGTGTATAGCGTGGTTGGGGACGCCGTCCGGAAGCTGTATCCCATTTATCCTAACCTTTCGGGCCGTACTTGGCACATTTAACTCGAGAATTTATCTCTTTTAAATATTCTGCACCCGCTGTCACCTAGGACAACGGGTGCTCCTAGGGCCTCTCGAGGAAGAGCTATCTAGGCACATTGCGCGTACAAAAACTCTGAACACGCGACGTATTCTTCGGGTTAATCCGACACCGCTTGCACAAATATTTGTTCTTTCAGGTGCGGGCGTGGGGGGGCCGCCCCCGGCCCGGG